>WRFX01000116.1 GCA_009787445.1 Chitinivibrionia bacterium
CCGAACGTGCGTAAATATAAAAACTATAAAAATTATCTCTTCGAGAACTGGAACCTTTTTCTTGCTCCCGCCTGTCCGTATTTTTTTCTTTCGACTTCTCTTGCGTCGCGAGTAAGAAGCCCCGCCTTTTTAAGCGTAGTGCGATTTTGTGCATCCGCTTCGACCAACGCTCTTGCGATTCCCAAACGAATTGCGCCCGCTTGTCCGCTCAATCCGCCGCCGCAGACGTTAATTTTCACGTCGTAATTTCCTGCGTTTTCCAAAACGGAGAACGCTTTTTTAGCGTCTAAAAGGAGCGTTTCGCTTTTCAAATAATCGGCAATTTCTTCGCCGTTTACGAGTAATTTTCCGCTTCCTTTACGAAGAAAAACTCTTGCGATAGCGCATTTTCTTCTACCAACGGTAACTATTGTATCGTTCAAATTGATACTCCTTAAATAGATATTTTTTCCGGTTTTTGCGCCGTATGGGGATGTTCGTTCCCGACGTACACAAACATTTTTTTCTCAATCGCTTTTCCGCGCGCGTTTTTTGGAAGCATTCCGTGAACCGCCTTTTCAATAATTATCGAAGCGTTGAGTTCTCTCTGAACCTTAAAGGGACGAACTTTGTCGCCGCCGGCAAAACCCGAATGGCGAAAGTACCCTTTTGTTTCTTCTTTGTTGCCCGTAAGAGCCACTTTTTCCGCATTTACCACGACAATATAATCGCCGTGGTCCTGATTGGGAGAATAATTTACTTTTCCTTTTCCCATAAGCAGATAAGCCAATTTGGAAGCCAATCTTCCAAGCACTACGTTTTCCGCGTCCACCAATAGCCATTTTCTTTCTATTGAGTTTGCGTTAATTACACAGGTTTTCATTTTGAAAAACACCTTTGCTCTTTTAAAAAATTTCATAAAATCGGGACAAATATAATATTTGTATGCGCGAGTTGTCAATAGTTAAAAAAATAATTTTTTTATATTTACTATATATTTTTGTTGTTTTTCGATTTTTTATCTGATTTTTTATCTGCTTTTCTGGATTTTGTGATAAAACTAATTTCGGCAAAAAAGGGAATTTGCGGAAAATTATACGAATCGACTACAACTTTATCTAAAAAAGTTCCTTCTCTATCCAAATTCTTTGTTTCTCCTCCTATCGGCGTTGAAATTGCGACGCCTGTTTTTAATTCAAGTTGTTTATACTTAAAACCGACGCTAACGGGAACGATAATGTAAGGAATCTGTAAAGAAAGGTTTTCTTCGGAAGCATAAAGGTTGCCTAAAATTTTAGCGGGGTCGTATGATTTATTTCCAAGCCCCCTATATTTAATAAGTGAAAAATACGGATTTGCAAATACTTCAAAATAAGAAAATTCATCTATTTTTTTTCTTGTTCCCAAAGATATGCCGCCATAATATATAGAATTTCCTACGCTCGATATCCCGACTTCTCTGGAGTTGTTTATTAGTAGCCCCGTGCCGTCGCTATATGTTTTTTCAGATACGCCGATAAAAGAAGAAAGCGCTATATTTCTAAAAATTCGGTCTTCTCCTTTTTCAAAAAGTTTAATTTTTATACGAAATTTTGAAACGGGTATGCGGGTAAAAGTTCTAAGCAAAAAAGACATTTCAAATTTTTCATTTGGAAATCCTAAATTGAAAGACCAAAATTCCGGTTCCCAATCGTTTCTTATAAAATATATAACATTTGCATAAACAGAATATTTGTATTCTTGCGGTTTTTGTTCGTAATAATGAGTAATTATAGTAGGATTATATGACAAATTGAAATCAAAAGAGCATCCTCTGTTAACGTATGGAGACAACGGCACAATATCGACTATCGGATAAACAGGGATAAATGCAAAAAGAAGCGAAAGAATTAAAACTTTATTTTTCATAGTTTCTAATTTTTTTGAACTTTTTCTACGGTATAAGTAAAGCGCAACTCGCTCATATCATTTTCTAAATTATCGCAAACGGGCAAAATAACAAATTTTTCCCCGTAGTATTCATACGAAGGGTCTACCCAATATTCAGGATTTCCTTTTACTAAAACAACTTGTTGATTGCTTTGGTATATACGCCCGTCATAACTTGTTATATAGTAACTATGACTTCCGAACTCTCTCTTTTGAAAATTTATAGATATTGGCATTCCCGAAGCGTAAAGATTTGTGTTTAACACAGGTTTGTTTTTACATAACGGCTTTATATACACTACATATTCATAAATAGAAGCGTCAATTTCTCCCGTTATGGAAATCCATAAAAACCTATCGTTGAAATTATAAAGGTCTGTGTTTCTATTATTGTTTGCGTCAAAATACGCCAAAAGTTCTTCTTTTGTATTTATTTGTTCTTTTTCAACGTCTATAATACTTGAATTTATTTTAAGCATTCTTACAAATCCGTCTGAATATGAATTATACATCGGATATTCCGAGTACGGAATGGGAAGCGTGCATCCCGATAGAAGCGTTAAAAATAATACGTATAATATTTTATACAAACCAAATCTCCCGACGATTGTAAAAAATCCATAGATAAAAATGACGATAGGCAAATTTTTAGTTTAAATATAATAAATTTCTCGACAAAAAAGCGATATTTTTTTATAAATATGTACTTTTCGATAAAATTCTGACAATCCTACATTCTAATATCGGAAAAAGAATATTTTGTTTATGGTAATGTGAAGAAAATTTTTATTTATTTTGATTTATTGTCGAACTTTGTTTTTTATAAATTCTTTTATTTCTCCCCCGTTTCTGTCAATACTCAAAAAATATTCGTAAAAATTTTTCCCAAAGCAATAGACGCGCCAAGCGTCGCTCCGATATTGGCAAAAACGACTACAAGTAAAATTCTCGTCAACGAATTTCGCCAAAAACCGCTTACGGATTCAGTATCGCTCGCCACGTTTTCCATATCGACTACCGTCGGTTTTTTTATAGCCGCCTGAACAAGACCCGCAATCCAGCCCGTCGCAATCATCGGATGAATTACGGCGAAAGGCGCGGCAAAAAACGCCGTCAATATCGTAAGCGGATGCGCAAAAGCAAAAACGCAAAACAAACTCGAAAATCCGCCCGTAAGAACCCAAAACCAAAATATATTTTCAACTCCCTTTTCGGCATTGCTCAAAAAACCGTAAACTAAAAGAGCGATTATCGCGGCGCAAATTCCCCATCCGATAATAGTGGGAACAACGGATTTCGGCGGAATTTTTTCAATTTCCGATAAATCAAACGGCGTTTTTATGTGTTCCGCGACGCCTTTACAATGCGCCGCTCCCAAAACCGCGACTATTTTTTTGCCTTCCGCCGTGCGAATTTTTTCCGCGAGATACAAATCGCGTTCGTCTAGCAAACGAGTTTTAATTCCCGGAAATTCTTTCGCCAACTCGTCAACTACGTCGCCTATATTTTCGCTTTGTTTCATATCTTCTATCGTATCTTTATCTATCTTTTCGGAGGCGAAAAACAACATAGAAAACAACGCGAAAATTACTTTAACTTTTTGTCCAAACGTCAGTCCGCCCCAAACTCTTTTTAACGTTATATCGATATTTCTGTCGGCGAGAACTAAATTTACGCCTAAATTTTCGGCTTCCTGCGCGCCTTTCATCTGTTCCGCGCCGGGTTCTACGTCGAGTTCTTTTCCCAGACGTTTATAAAACGACGACATTATTAAATTGGTAAGCAAAAGCAAAACTTTTTTTTCTTTTATTACGGTAAAAACGTCGGTTTTTTTCCATTGGTCGCGATTTTTAATGTTGTCGTAACGCTTTTGGCAAAGTTCTATGCAAATGGAATCGGGTTTCACTTCTTCGCAAACGTCGCCGACTTCTTTTACGCTTTCGCCGGATACGTGCGCGGTTCCCACAAGATAATAAGTTTTTCCGTCGTTTTCTACAACTGTAACCGTTTCAGGAAGCATTTTTTTCTCCTTTTTTTCTTTTTTTCGCGTCCGCGTCCAAGGCGGCGGGAAGTTCTATAACAAATTCGGTTCCTTTTGAAATTTGCGACCACGAAATAAATATTTTTCCTCCGTGATACTCTTCTATAATTCTTTTTGCAAGCGTAAGTCCGAGTCCCCAGCCGCGAGTTTTTGTGGTAAATCCGGGCGAAAACACGCTTGTTCGCTGTTCTTTTGGAATTCCTCTTCCGTTGTCTCTGTGCGTAATTCTTATAATTTTATCCGATTTTATGTGAACCGCCCGAAGCGAAATTACGCCGAAATCCGTATCGAGCGCGTCGAGCGAATTTTTGAAAAGATTTTCCAAAACCCACGAAATTAAATCGCCGTTTACAAACGCGGGCAATTTTTCAAGACAATCGTATTCGATGTCGATTCTTTTCGTTTCCGATTTCGGCAGGCGTTTAGAAAAATAAGCGATGTGTTCGTCTATAATAGTTTTAAGATTTTTCTTTTCAAGAAGCGGTTTTGAGCCGATATACGAAAATCTGTCGGTTACTTTTTTTATTCTTGCGACATCTCGCGACATATCTTGCGAAATTTGATAAATCTGCTTTGAAAAATCGTCTTTATTGTCGTATCCTTCAAAGAGAAAATTGTCGTCGGTTTCGTCGCAATTTTTACATTCCGTTTGTATATATTCAATCCAGCCGGTCAAAGACGTAAGCGGAGTTCCGAGTTGATGCGCGGTTTCTTTCGCAAGTCCGACCCACAAACTGCTTTGTTCGGCGACCAAAAACGCGCGCAAAATCAAATAAACTATCGCGACAAACGATATTATAAAAAATACTTCCAAATACGGCAAAAACGTTAGTCCGCTTATAAAATTGCTGTTGCCGTAATACAAAAACCCCATACCTGCGCGTTTGTCGCGTCCGTAAATAATTCGCGGACTATAATTTTTCTTCAAATTTTCCGTTTCGGCGATAAGATATTGCATTGTTTCATAACGATAATCTTCCTGCGAAATCTTTTTTTTCCAAAATAATTTTCCTTTCGTTATGTTTTTCCAAACTTTCGGTCTGCCCATCATATCGGTAATTATTATCGGCATATCAAAATCCTGAATTATCTGGTCAAGAATTATATATTCCACTTGCGTTCCCATTTTATCGTAAAACGCTTCGCTTATAAGTTGCGCGTAAGTTTCGGTCGTCGCGTGGCTGAATCTTTGCAGACGGTCTATCATATATTGCGTATAAACAGCCCATCCGATAATTCCCAAAGTCGCGATAAAAAGCAATATGTTTCGGGAAGTGTTCGGCGCGATTCGTCCGAAAAGCGCATAAACCGCTTCAAAAATTTTCTTTTTTAGCGTGGTGCGAAAAATTTTAACAATTTGAATATTTTTAGATTCGGGAATTTGCAATTTCTTCAAGTCCGTCCATATATGGTCTTAATACTTTTGGAACGATAACCGCGCCGTCTTTTGTCTGATAATTTTCTAAAATCGCGACCAAAATTCTTGCGGTAGCCACTCCCGAGCCGTTTAGCGTATGAACAAATTCGGGTTTTCCGCCGTTTCTTCTAAATCGAATATTTATTCTCGTCGCTTGAAACGCTTCAAAATTACTGCAAGACGAAACTTCAAGCCACTTTTTTTCGCCCGCCGCCCAGACCTCCAAATCGTAACATTTTGCCGCCGCAAAACTTAAATCCGCGTCGCAAAGCGCAAGTACTCTATAAGGCAATTCTAATTTTTGAAGAATAATTTCGGCGTCTTTTCTTAAACTTTCCAATTCGTTATACGAATTATCGGGATGCGCAAGTTTTACCAATTCCACTTTGTCAAACTGATGAACGCGCAAAAATCCTTTCGTATCTTTGCCGTAACTTCCCGCTTCCCTGCGAAAACAAGCCGAATACGCGCACATTTTTACGGGCAAATTTTTTTCGTCGATATACTCGTCGCGATACAAATTCGTTACGGGAACTTCCGCCGTCGGAATCGCGTACAAATCGTCTTCGCCCGCGTAATACATCTGTTCTTTCGATTTCGGTATCTGCCCCGTTCCAAACGCGCTTTGAGCGTTCACAAAAAAAGGCGGCTGAATTTCGGTATATCCGTTTTTGCGATGAGCGTCCAAAAAAAAGTCGATAAGCGCGCGATTTAACCTTGCTCCCGCGCCGCGCAAAACGGGAAATCCCGAGCCCGAAATTTTTGCGCCGCGAGGAAAATCAAATATTTCAAGGTTTTCGGCAATGGTCAAATGGTCTTTGGGTTCAAAATCAAAAACGGGTTTTTTTCCCCATTCTTCGCGAACAACATTATCTTTTTCGCTTTCGCCGCGAGGAACGCTTTCGTGAGGAATGTTGGGAACGCGCGCCATAATTTCGTCGCGTGCGGCTATAATTTCGTTTATTTTTTCGTCGAGTTCTCTAATTTTCGCCGAAACGTATTGCATATCGGCAATCAACTCCGAAGCGTCTTCTTTGTTTTTCTTTTTTGCGGCGATTTCTAAGGACGCGTCGTTTCTTTGATGTTTCAATTCTTCGACTTCAACGAGAATTTTTTTTCTTTCGTCGTCCAATTCTAATATTTTATCTATATTCGCGTCGTCTTTTTTGATTTTGCAAACGTCTTTTACTTTTTGTGTGTTTTCGCGAATAAATTTTATGTCAAGCATTTTTACGCTCCCGCAAAAAGATTAACTTCTTCTAATTTTAATTTAATTTGAGCGCAAATTTCCAAACTTTTCGTTTTTATCGCTTCGGGCAAATCGGTAATATTCGGAAAAATAGATATATAATATTTTATACCTTCAAGCATATTTTTGCGAAATTCTTCCAAATAATTTTTTTGTTTTTCATCGTCTTTGCGCAGTTCTTTTACGCTTTTCAAAAAATAATCCGCGTACATTTTAAGTTCGCGCACAAAAAAATGAAGCCGTTCAACTCCCGCAAGCAAATCGACTCGTCCGTAAATATGGTCTACCATTTCTTTAAGCGTATATGTTCTGTTAAACGAAACAAGCGACGGTCCCGGGCAAATTGAAACGCCCGTTCCTTCTATTTTTGTGTCCAAATTGTTGTTTATTAAAGCCGCGGTTCCAAGTCCTACGCAAATGCACGCCTTATCTTTTACCGCTCTTATAGCCGCGTCTTTTTGGTTTTGCGGCAAATCGCTTTTTGTTATCTCTTCAATTTTTTGTTTTTGATATTTGCGCGACGCGGTGCATAACGCTTTTTCGCCAAATTCGGAGTTTAGCGCCAAATGTTCTTTTGGACACAAACTTCCGGGCGTTCCCGCAGAAATAAATTTTTCTTTTTCGCGGTCTTTGCTGTTGTTTCGCAAATTATTGAAAAGCACTCCAAGCGGCGAAATTTCGCTCAAATAATAGTCGTCTTCTTTCGCGTTTGCCAAAAGTTGCAATGTCTCGTTATCCACGTTTGTCGCTTCGGGAACAAGCAAAAACGCCGAACCCCAGCCGACGCTATCGACGCCGTAATAAGAGAGTAAAAAATTGTGTTCCTGCGCGGTTGCGACTCCGCCTTGCGCCGTGATTCTAATAGAAAAATCGCCTAAATTCGTCAATCCTCTTTTTTCAAGCGCTTTTTTGTAAATTTCGTTAAGTTGAGCGCAAAGTTCGGCTCTGTTTTTACGAAATTCTTCCAAAATTGCGCCCAACAAATATCCTTCCGTAGGAAATGCGTGTCCGCCGCAATTTAAGCCCGATTCTATGCGAAATTCGCTTACCCACAAGCCCTTTTTCGCCAAAAGTTTGCCCTGAATAAGAGCCGAACGATAATCGCTGACTTTAAGAATTATTTTCTTTTTAATTTCGCCTTTTTCGTTAGGAAAAAAATCGTCAAATTCCGCTATATAAGAATACAAATGCTGATTTATGCCCGCCGAAAGCACAATCGACGAATTGCAAAGCGAACTTTGCGCAAAACCTCGCAAAGCGGCGTGCGCGTCGTTAAATTCTATGGGCAATTTTTCGCTTTTTTTGTAATTTGCCTTGTCTAATTTTGTCATAATATTTACGTCAATGGAGCCGACGGATAAATTTTCTTTAAGCCAATTTTGAATTTCCGCAACTTTTTCGGGAAAAGCATTGTCTTTAAGGTCGTAAAATTTTTGTTTTATTTTAGAATTTTCAAAAGACATTTCCAAATATTTGTATAATTCGTCGGTTTTTTCAAATGTGGAATTTTTTACCTGTTCAAATTTTTTTTGCACGATTATATTCAAAACGTCGAGATAGGCGGTAATTCTTTTTGCGCGATAATCCGCTTCTTCTCTTGTTATCGACTCAAAAGACAATTTATATTGATTGCAGTAAAACTCGCGCATTTTTTCTACGAGCAAATCGTCTACGAGAGAAACCACCGACGATATTCCATAGTGCGCGACTTTCGCGGGCGTGTCTATTGTGTATCCGATACCGAGAACCGGGATATGAAAATTGTGCGCGTTTGTCATTTTTAACCTCCTGTTTTTCAAAAAAATTGTTTTGTCAAGGAATTTTAGCCGTCGCAAAAATACTATTTGCCAAAAATAAAACGATAAAAAAATTAAAAATTTACAAATATTATAATTTTAACTTTGTTTTTGTTTGCGGTAAATATTATATTACTATTCAAAAATTTGGCAAAAAAGAATGAAAGGTAAAACGGTATGAAAAACAATTTTCGCAAAATTAAAGATTTTAGTACATCTTTTATGTGTACCGCATTATATTTTATTCTTATGAATAATAAGGTACGAGGACACGGTACCCCCCCCCCCCC
>WRFX01000117.1 GCA_009787445.1 Chitinivibrionia bacterium
GTCTCCTCGTACCTTATTATTCATAAGAATAAAATATAATGCGGTACGTACCAAAATAGCGAAATTATTTTGAATTTTTTTAATTTTGTTGTTCATACCGTATTTCCTTTCATTCTGTTTTGCCAAAATTTTTGGCAGTTTTGCGTTAATTTTCGAGTAATAATATAATATTTGGCGCAAACAAAAACAAAGGTTAAAATTATAATATTTGTAAATTTTTAATTTTTTTATCGTTTTTGCCTGAACCGTTTTATGTTGCCGCATACCGACTAACTTCTCAGCGCGTCTTCGAGGGCGTATGCTCTTTGGGATTTGTCGGATATGTATTTCGCTACGACGGGAGTAAGTTTCGGAATGCCCGAACTCGACATCGAAAGTCCGGGAATAAGCAGCGCGCCGCTCGGTATTTGCGGACCGTAAGAATTGTCTTTTTCCTCTATAACTTTTCCCACGCCGAAAAGTAAGGCGTCGCCCATTTTGTATTCTTTGAGTTCGCAAACGCCAAAAGACGTATATGCCGCGCCTTTAATCGGGTCGATAATCGGCGTCGCTTTTGAAATGTGAACTCCGGGCGCAAGCGTAACTAAATCGTCGAGCCGAGACCCCTGCGTAATTCCGCTTCCTTCGCCTAAAAGAACGTTGTCGCCTATAATTACGGGCGTTGCCTCAATCGGGTCAAGCACTCCGCCGATAATCGCGCCGGCGGAAATATGGCAGTCGCGCCCCACCTGACAGCAACTTCCAGCAAGGTTTTCGACCATCGTATTTTCTTGAATGTGCGCGCCGACGTTCGCAAACGCGGGCGGCATAAAAATCGTTCCCTTGCCGGCGTACGCGCCTCTTCGCAATCCCGTTGCGGGCGGCACAAGGCGTATTTGCGATTCGGGCGCAATCTTTCGCAGAGGAAACGTGTCCTTGTCGTTAAACTGAACGTCGCATCCGCTCTGATATACCTTAATATCTCCGAGCGCAAAACCTAACATTATTCCCTCTTTTACCCAGAGGTTCGCCTGCCACTTGCCGTCTATTATATGCGCGGTTCTTAAATTTCCCGCTTCGAGTTCGTCCATAAGTTCGTTGAACGCCGCAAGCGCGGGAATCTTTTCTTTCGCAAGCGTTCCCGCTTTTTTTAGCGCGGTAAAACGTTCTATCTTTTCTTGAATTTTTTCAATATTCGACATAATTATTTTCACCGTATTCCTTTCAGTTCGTTTATTTTTTTTAAAATTCCTTCAAACGCCTTATCTATCGGCAAATTCTCTTTTGCGCCGTCCCGTCTCGTTTTAAGTTCTATTACGCCGTTTTTTATTCCGCGCGCTCCGACAATCGCCTGAACGGGAATGCCGATAAGGTCGTGGTCTTTAAATTTTATTCCCGGACGCTCCTGTCTATCGTCAAAAAGCGTATCCGTATTCGCGTTTTCCAAATCGTCATACANTTTTTCGGCAATCTGCGCCGCCTGTTCGTCGTTCGGGTCAAGAAGCAGTATCGATACCGAAAAGGGCGCTATTTCTATCGGCAGAATAATGCCGTTTTCATCGTGGCTTTGCTCTATCGCCGCCGCCGCCGTTCTTCCTACGCCGATTCCGTAACAGCCCATCGTCGGCGTTTTGTCTTCGCCGTTTTCGTCGATGTAAGTCATATTCATCGCCTTTGAATATTTTGCGCCGAGTTTAAACACCTGCCCGACTTCGATACCGCGGCAGGCGTCCAATACTTTGCCGCAAACGGGGCAAAAATCGCCTTTGTCCGCAAATGAAAAGTCGCCGTAAGTAAGATTGGGCAAATCGCGCCGCGGCAAAATGTGTATCGTGTGAAAATCCTTTCTGTTCGCGCCGATTACGCCGTCGGCAACCGACTTTACGGAATAGTCCGCGACGATTTCTACTTTGGGATTGAAATTCAAAGGTCCCATAAATCCGACCGCGAAACCGTCCGCGACGAGTTTCTCTTCGTTTGCCGTTTCTATGGAATTTGCGCCGAAAAAGTTGCGCAATTTTACTTCGTTGCATTCCAAGTCGCCGCGAATCAATACGGAAACGAGTTTTTCACCGTCGATTACGTAAAGAAGCATTTTTATCGTTTGTTTCTGCGCTACTTTCAAAAATTCGCTTACTTCGGCTATGGATTTTTTATCGGGCGTTTCGACGTCGACGGGCAAAGAAACTTCGGCATTTACTTCCGCGAAACTGTCGTTTATTTGCTTTTTCGCTTTTTCACTATTTGCGGCGTAATCGCATTTCGTACAAAAGATTATTTTGTCTTCGCCGCTGTCGGCAAGCACGTGGAACTCGTGGGTTACGCTTCCGCCGATTGCGCCCGAATCCGCTTCGACGGGACGAAATTTTAGTCCGAAGCGAGTGAATATTCTCGCGTATGCGGCGTGCATTTTCCAATATGTTTCGTCCAAACATTCTTCGCTCGTATGAAACGAATATCCGTCTTTCATAATAAATTCGCGCCCTCGCATAAGCCCGAAGCGCGGACGGACTTCGTCGCGGAATTTCCCCTGAATTTGATACAGGTTGCGTGGATAATCGCGATACGATTTCATAGACCTTCGCGCTATATCGACAATTACCTCTTCGTGCGTGGGACCGAGGCAAAAATCGTTTTCCTTTCTGTCTTTAAAGCGCAAAAGTTCCTTGCCGTAGTAGTTCCAACGTCCGCTTTCTTTCCAAAGTTCCGCAGGCACGACGACAGGCATAGACAACTCCGCGCATCCTTCTTTTTCAAGTTCTTCGCGGATGATATTTTCGATTTTTTTTATTATTCTGAATCCAAGCGGCAAGTAATTGTAAATTCCCGCCGCGACTTTCATTATCATAGACGCGCGGGTCATAAGTTTGTGGCTTACAAGTTCCGCTTCCGAAGGGTCTTCCCGCAAAGTGTAAATAAACGCCTGATTCCAACGCATATAAAATTCTCCTTAAATTTGCGGTAAAAATAATTATTTTTATGGAGTCAATAATGAATTTTTGAAAAATTTTCTTTATTTTATCAAATAATTTGTATTTTTGTTTGTGAAATATTGTATTTTAGCGTAAAAATTTATTGATAAACGAGGTGTTAAATGAATTCTCCTATTGTTGAAATGCTTGTTAAATCGGGTCCCGTCGGACTTACGGTTTGCTGGATTCTACTTATCGCGTCGCTCATTTCGTGGGTTGTGATAATTAACAGAATTATCTTTTTGAACGCCGCGAGCGGCGCAATTAAAAACTTCAAAAAAGAACTTGAACGAATCGATTCGCTTCGAGATTTCGGTAAAATTCCGCAATCGCTTCGAGATTCCTACGCGGGGCATTTGGTCGGATATTACATATCGGAATTTAATCGAATTGCGGGCGATTTGCACAAAAAATCGGCAAAAAACGAAAATTATTCGTTTTTCTTTGAACATCAAGTAACGATAGCGCAAGAAAAAGTGCATACCGAAACGAGCAAAGCGGCGCGAAAACTCAACTGGGGACTGCATATTTTGGCGATTATGAGCAGCGCGGCTCCGTTTGTGGGACTTTTCGGGACGGTTTGGGGAATTATGGATTCGTTTTTTGAAATAGGAAAAATGGAATCGGCGGCGCTTTCGGTCGTCGCTCCCGGTATTGCGATAGCGCTTATAACGACGGTCGCGGGACTTTTGGTGGCTATTCCGTCGCTGGTGTTTTATAATTTGTTCGTTAAAAAAGCCGAAAAAATAGAGGACGACCTCGACGATTGCGCGGATTTGGGCTTTACGAAATTTAAAGAAGAATTGTTGTCGCTTGTCGGAAATTAAGATAAGGAAAAAAATCTTATGGCAAAAAGAAAAAGACGAGAAAGGCATTTAGAAAGCAACCTCAATCTTACCAATATGATAGACGTGGTTTTCACTTTGCTTATAATTTTTATGATAACCGCGCCTATGATGACGCAGGGAATTCAGGTAAATTTGCCTAACGCCGACGCAAAAAGTATGGAAGTAGACGAAACCGTCATAGAAATAACCATAAACAACAAAGGCGAAATATACATAGGTAAAGACGTCGTTGCGCTGAACAAATTCGGCGCGGAGTTTAAGGCGATTTTTGCGGGCAGAACCGAAACGCCGATATACGTTTCAGCCGATAAAGACGTGCAGTACGGGCTTTTTGTTCGGGTTATTTCGGAAGTGCAAAACGCTGGCGGCGTAAAATTGGGCTTTTTGACAGAACCGCTTGAAAAAGAGTAAGATATGGCTCGTATAGTCGAAATTTTTGACGGCGAAAATACAAAAGCGGTTCCTTGCGTAATTGCGTTTTCCATAGTATTTCATATTTTGGTGCTTATAGTAATTCCGTTTCTTTTGAGTATGCATTGGAAGCCAAAAATTATGTCGCGACCGCCGACGTTTCAACTTGTAGAGCGTCCGCCGATGCCGCAACCGCCGTCGCCCGTGCAAGCGCCGCCAAAACCGGTAGAAACGCCAAAATCCGAGCCGAAAATAGAACCAAAACCGGTGGAGCCGCCAAAGCCGGAACCGAAACCTGTTGAGCAACCGAAACCCGAACCTAAACCCGAGCCGAAGCCGCAACCCAAGCCCGAACCTAAACCTGTGGTAGAAGACGATATTTCGGATTTTTTAAGCAGCGTCGCCGAGCCGTCAAAAACGTTAAGCAGCGTTACCGCGTCGGAAGTTTCGATTGCGTTTTCCGAGCCGTTTCCTTACGACGGATATATCCAACGACTTTTAGCGAGAATTCGTCGTCGTTGGAGTCCCACAGACAAAGGCGAAGTGATAGTTCAATTTACGATAATACGCAGCGGTTCGGTAGAAGGACAAATTAGAGTCGTAAAAAATTCCGGACGCGGCGCGTTAGACAGAATGGCTACGCAAGCGGTAGGATTAGCCGCGCCGTTTGAGCAATTGCCCGTCGATTTTCCCGGACAATCGCTGACCATAGATTTGACGTTAAAAGGAAAATAAAACAAAATCTTAAAAACAATTTTATTTTATATTTACGGCATATAGTATTTTTACGCGAATTTTACGTAAAAAACAGGAGTGAACGTGAAAAAAACATTATTGGCATTGGCATTTTCGGTATTTTCGGCTTATTCTCAAAGTTTAGTTACTTTGGAAATTTCGGCGGACGCGAGCGGGACTATTCCCATCGGCGTAGTTATGTTTCAGCCGACGCAAGACAGCGAACCGTTTGGCGACGCGGAACCGTGGCGAATTATAGCCGTCGATTTGGATTTTACGGGCGATTTTTCGGTAAAAAAACTTAATCCCGACGATTTGAAAGACGCAAGAAAACTTGCCGAAGAGCAAGTGTCTATGTACGTCGCGGGCGATTATCACGTAAAAGGCGACACTATGATTTTGAACGCCCATTTGTACGATTCGGGAACGCACAAGCAACTTTATAGCAAAACGTATAGTTTCCACAAAAACGAACATCGCAACATAGCGCACGCGTTTTCGGGAGAAATTCACAAAGCGCTTTTAGGACTTGACGGTCCTTACGAAAGCAAAATCGCGTATGTAGAAAGAAGCAGCGACGGTTCAAAAAACATTTCTGTTTGCGATTACGACGGACAAAATAAGCGTCGCGTTACAAGAGGCGGAATTAGCGTTATGCCGTCGTTTTTTACGGATAAACAAACAATTCTTTACGTCGCTTACGACAACGGAAAACCAGATATTTATTCCATAAATTTGCAAAGCGGCGCAAAAAAAACGATTATGGCGACCCGCAAAGTAGAAAGTTCGCCAAATTATTCCGACATTACGGGAAGGATATTATACGCGTCGTCCAAAGGCGGAAATATGGAAGTTTATAGCATTGACAAAAGCATAGAAAACGACCAACGTCTCACGGTAAATCCGCCTGCCATAAGCACTGCGCCAAACTGGTCGCCAAACGGACACAGAATCGCTTTTGTGTCGGATAGAGTGGGTTCTCCGCAAATTTATACGATGGACAGAACAGGCGGCGACGTTCAGCGGCTTACTTTCGGCGGAACTTGGCACGATTCGCCGAGTTTTTCGCCCGACGGTTCCAAAATCGCCTACACCGCGCAGCGAAACGGCAGAAATATGATTGCGATAAATTCCGTTGAAGGCGAAGACGAAGAATTATTGACAGTCGAAGTTATCGGCACGCAAGAATATCCGAGTTGGTCGCCCGACGGCTCGTATATTATCTTTACGCACAAGCACGACGGCAGGTCGGATATTGCCGCAATTCGTCTTAAAGACAAGCGCGTTATAAAAATAACGAATAGCGGAGTCGCGGAACAATCAAAGTGTTCGGGAATTTAATTTATGGAAGAAACGAGAGTAAGATTCGCCCCTTCGCCGACGGGATATTTGCACGTCGGCGGCGCGAGAACCGCATTGTTTAATTGGCTTTTTGCAAAAAAAACGGGCGGAAAATTCATTTTAAGAATAGAAGACACCGACAGAAGTCGCTACAACGAAAACGCGCTCGACGAAATTTTTACGTCTCTGCGCTGGCTCGGTTTGCAATGGGACGAAGGAGCGGAAATCGGCGGCGAATACGGTTCGTATTTTCAAAGCGAGCGTCTCTCTCTATACAAAAAATATGCGGACGAACTTATAGAAAAAGGACTTGCGTATCGCTGTTTTTGTTCCCAAGAACGTCTTGAATCGTTAAGACAAGAGCAAGAAAAAACGCAAAAAGGCGTTTTTGGTTACGATAAAAAATGCCGAAATTTGAGCAAAGAAGAAAGTGATAATCGGGCGAAAAATGAAAAATTTGTTATTCGTTTGTCTATTCCCGAAAACAGAACGGTGAAATTTGTCGATAAAATTCGCGGCGAAATATCGTTTGACACAAACACCCAAGACGATTTTGTGCTACTCAAAACCGACGGATTTCCGACTTATCATCTTGCGAACGTGATTGACGACCATTTTATGAAAATTACCGACGTTTTGCGCGGCGACGAATGGATTACAAGCACTCCGAAGCACGTTTTGCTTTATGAAGCGTTTGGCTGGAAAACGCCGAATTTTGCGCATTTGCCCGTTATTTTGAGCGAAGACGGTTCAAAATTATCGAAAAGAAAAGGCGCGGCAAGCGTTATGGATTACAAAAAAGAGGGAATTTTGCCTGACGCGCTAAAAAATTTTCTTGCGCTTTTGGGTTGGAATCCCGGCGACGACCGCGAAATTATGAGCGTAGAAGAGATGATTGAGGCGTTCTCTCTGGAAAAAGTAAATCCGAAAGCGTCCGTTTTCGACAATAAAAAATTGAATTGGATGAACGGCGAATATTTGAAAAAAACCGACGACGGTAAAATTTACGAAGAACTTAAAGAAGAATTTGACAAATTGTCCGCCGACAAAGAAAAAATTTTTGCGGCGATAAGTTTTATGAAAGAGCGGACGCAAAAAATTATCGAATTGCCTAATTTGTGCGCGTTCTTTTTCTTTGCGCCGAAAATTTACGACGAACAAACTTTACAAAAGGTCAAAAAAGACCCGAATATGCCCGATATTTTGTCTAAATTGTCTAAAATATTGTCCGAATCTCAAAATTTCGACAGCGAAATATGCGATAAAATATTGCAAGATTTAGTCGCGCAATTAGCCGTCGGATTCGGCAAAGTCGGACTTCCTGCGCGGCTTGCAATAACGGGATTGGGCGGCGGTCCTTCGCTTCACGACATAATGCCGCTTATCGGAAAAGACGAGTGCGTTAAGAGGATAGATAAGTTTTTGGGGAGTTTGTAGGTGGCGGATTATCTGAATAATAAAAAATATTAAATTTTCAGATTCAAGGTTTTGATATAACGTTAAATATTTTTCAAAAAAGAAAGATAAATAGTATTTAAGAATATTGTGTTCATTATTATATAAATAGAAAATATTTACAAAAATTAAAAAACTTCACTTTTCCCCCAAACACAAATATTATTTTCCCAATGCAACAAAGATGAATTGTCGAGATTTAACCCTTGATTTTCATTTATTTCTATATTTAACAAAATAAAGACGAACCTCCCTCGTTGGTTGTTCTGTCTATCTGTCCTTATTTGTTAAATATGGATAAATTCATCTTTGTTGCAAAAAAATGAATTATGGACGGGGCAGCCTTTTCGGTTTTACCATAAGTAAAAAACTCTTTCTATAATTCATAATTTATAATTTCGGCAACAAGCATAACGCTTTTTGCATAACTTTAATTTAAGGGGTTGCTTTATGGACAAATTTATCAAATTTTTGGCGGCTACGACGGCTTTATGTTCCTGTTCTTTCGCGCAGGACATACTTATTGGATGCAACGGTGAAATGAAGAGAGGGTTCGTCGTTAGTATTCAAGCGGATAAAATTATCTACAAAACGGACAAGAACGAAACGGCTTTATACTCCGTTCGGCGCGATGAAGTTCTTACCGTTATTTTTGAAAACGGTCAACAGCAGGTATTTGAATGCCAACAAGTTCAAACGCCGCCGCAAACAGGCGCGATTGTTACTGTTGAAGCGAATATTCCCGCAAACGGTTCTCCAAACGCCGTAGCGAAAATAGCGGACGTAGCCGCAGTAGCCGCCGTAAATCAGGCGTCCGACATTGCAAAAGCGGGAATAAACAATGCCGCGCAAAATATTACGGGAAATATAGCAGGGGGAAAACTTG
>WRFX01000118.1 GCA_009787445.1 Chitinivibrionia bacterium
CCCCCCCCCCTCCCCCGCGAACTTTGCGGATTTAATTTATCGAAATATAATTTTAACATATTTTTTCTTTTTTTGTTTTTTGAAAACAAGACGCGGCAATTTGTCGCGCCTCCTTGTTTTTGATGAAATTCACTTTTTCAATAAAAGGCGGTTTTAATGATTAAAAAAATTTACACGGTTTTATTTGCGGTTTTTTTCGCGCCGATGGTAACTTTTTCGCAAAATTTAACAATCGACGAAGCGGTTTCCGAAAGCGTGAAATATTTCTCCACAAAATTGAAAGCGGGAACAAAAGTTATTGTTCTAAACGTCGAATCCGAAAGCAAAAACTTGTCGGATTACATTATCGAGGAGACCAACACCTTTATTATGAACGACACAAAATTATCTCCCGTAGTAAACAGAAGCGGACTTTCAAACGTTTTGAAAGAAAAAAACATTAACGATTTGAACGAAATAGGCGAAACTATGGCGGTGCAAATCGGAAAAGAAATCGGAACGTCGAGCGTTATTTTAGGAAGCATTTCAAAATTGGGCGAAATTTATCGCTTCCGCATTCAAGCGCTAAATACCGCCGACGGACAAATTTTGGGAATTCAGTCGCTTAACGTCAGGCAAGACGATGTTTTAGCCGATTTACTTAAAGGCGGTAAAACCTCCGCGAAACCCGAACAAACAATAATATCCGAAGAAGCGACAACTCCCGACGAAACTATTGACGAAACCGACGATTCGCAAAACGCAAACGCAAACGCGCGGGCAAGATTGGAAGCGAAAATGGAAAGTCGCAGCGTAAGCGCGCCGCAAAACGCGAAAACGCACGAAGAAAATCCGAACATTACTCGCGCTGCCGCCGATAAAAAAGACGACGGCAAAAGTTATTTTTTGTTGAGTATAAAATTCCAGCAATTTAACAATTATTATCCCAGCGATAATTCTACTTATCTATATCCTTATGAAAGCAACTCGGTATTTCCCGGAAGTTTTAATTTGGAAATCGGCGGAATACAATATAACGAGGGCAAAGGAAATACCGTGATAGGACTTACAGATTGGGGACCCGGACTTTTCGGCGCTGGCGTTTTTCTTGGGAGAACGACTCTAAAAAGTAAAATTTTTAGATTTAGATACGGCGTCGATTTTGGTTTTTGGGGTATAATTACTCAAACGCTCGAAGTATCGTCGATAGGAAATATTGCTTATGGAAGATTGAGAGAGAACGCTATGTTTGGCGGACCGCATATTAACTTTCTGTTAGGTTATAATCCCGTATATTTTTCGTTTGGTTTAAAAACGTATTTCGGTTCTTATTCCGAATATGATATGAAACTTTGGCACGCAAGCGAAGGTTCTTTAAACCTGACGGAAAATAAAACAGGTTTCACGGCAATGCCTGTTATAAACATTGGTTTAACATTTACTTTTTAAGGAAAAAAGGAGTTTTTTTATGAAAAAAAATATGTTCTTTGCGGCAACTTTTGCAATTATTGCGTTTCTTTTGTCTTGTTCTCTCGACCCTTATGGAGAAGGACTCGGCGCTAACAGTACCGGCGGCGATTCTTCAATTATTACTACAAATCCGGGCGTTGAAATTAACAACGGAGGCGGCGAAACTAATTGTACAAAACTGTTGTCTGCGCCATACAGCGTTTCGGCTACCGCGCTATCGGAAAGCAGTATTAGAATTTCGTGGTCTTCAGTCAGCGGCGCGGATTATTACAACGTATATTATTCTACAACTGCAAACGGTACGTATAATTACCTGAAAAATGTTCGTTCTCCTTCGATAACTCATACGGACGCGGGTTTGTCGCCTTCTACACCGCGTTATTACAAAGTTAGCGCCGGAAATAATTGCGGCGAAAGCGCGCTTTCGAGCGATTATGATTTTGCGAAAACGACCTGCACAATTTCGGCTACGCCGGGCGGAATTTTGGCAACAGGTATCGCGCAAGATACGATTCGTGTTACTTGGAACCCCGTACAAAACGCGACGGGATATTATGTATATTACGGTTCTACGTCTTCTGCAAATACTTCAAGTTATAAAGTTACCGGAACAAGTTTTAAGTTATATGGATTATCTGCGGGAAGTACGAGGTATTTCAAAGTTTCTTCGTATAACGATTGCGGCGAAAGCGCACAATCTAATACTGTTTCCGCGACGACCTGTACAAATCCTTCTGCGCCAAGCAGAATATTGGCTTCTGGGCAATCGTCGAGCAGTATCAGAATTTCGTGGAATCAAGTTAGCGGCGCGACTTCTTATAATGTGTATCGTTCCACAACAAGCTCAACATCAGGATTTACTAAAGTAGGAACCGTTTCTTCTACTTCGACGTCTTATACGGATACGGGATTGTCGTCTAACCAAACGTATTATTACAGAGTTAGCGCCGTAAACAATTGCGGAGAAAGCGCACTTTCGAGCGATTATGATTTAGCGTCGACAATTTGTACTACTATAAATGCGCCGGCAAATGTTTCTGCGCAAGCGTTATCGTCGAGAAGTATCAAAATTTCGTGGAATCCCGTAGACGGCGCGACTTCTTATAATGTATATTATTGTACTACCGCAAATGGAACGTATCAAAAAAGAGGTTCTACGTCTTCAAGTACAACATCTTATACGGACGATTACGGTTTATCGCCTGCTACGCCGTATTTTTACAAAGTTACCGCCGTAAGCAGTTGCGGAGAAAGTGCGCTTGGCGCTAACATTGCCGCGGCGACGACGGGTAATTAGCGGTTTAGATTTTTTATTGTGTTTTTGTGGGGGATGTATCTTTTTAGGTACGTCCCTTTTTTGTTTATTTATTGTTTGCGCAAATATTATATTATATAATACTTTTTCTTAAAAAGGAGTAAAATTATGACGAAAGTTTTAGATTTAGACGAAAAATTATTGTCGCAGGCAACTAAAATAACAGGCATCGAAAATCCAAACGTTTTAATTCGAATAGTGTTAAACGAGTTTGTTCGGACACGCAGTTCGGTTATTCCAAATTCAAATCCCGATAAAAAAATAAATAAAAAACTTATTGAAAAATTGTCGGGATGTATTTCAAAAGAAAAATATGAGAAAATGCAAAAAGAATTGAGCGAAATGAGAAACGAATGGGAACGAAATATTTATTAGACACTAATATAGTAATTGATTTGTTTGCGCAACAGTTTCCTGAAAAAGCGGAGTTTTTTGTCGCGCAAATTATGAGCGAAGATATTTTTTTGTCCGTAATAAACAAAATAGAATTGCTTGGTTTTTCGGAATGTGAGAAAGAAATGTCGCAAATTGTTGAAATTGCGCAAATTTTTTATCTTGACGAAATAATTGCCCAAAAAACGATAGAAATCCGCAAAAAGTACAAAATAAAACTTCCCGACGCAATTATTGCCGCGACTGCGATATGTGAAAATCTTGTGTTGTTGTCAAATAACGAAAATGATTTTAAGAATATAAAAGAGTTGAAATTCTTAAATCCGCGCAAATTATAAAAATTCATCTTAAAAATGTTTTTATTCGGCAAAATTTTCCAAAACTTTAACATTTTCTTTGTTTTTTACACAAAAACGTTATTTGGTATGGAATTTGCACTATAAAAAAAGTATTTTTGTATAAAAACGGAGTTTAATTTATGAAAATGAAAAAATTTACAGCCGTAACGATAAGCGAAGCGTACGCAAAAGTAAAAGCCGAGTTAGGCGAAGACGCGCTTATATTGCAGACAAGAAATTTGCCCGCGTCGCTTGTTCCGTTTTACAACGGCGACAAAGTGGAAGTTACCGCGGCGATAGACGAAGACAACAAAATTGCCCCCGCGCCGTTTCCGCAAATGCCCGTAAGCGCAAAAGGCAACAACAGCGAATTTTTGGCGCGGCTAAAAACGGTCAGTTCGCAGGATTTAGACGATTCGCAGAACGAAACGCCAAAAAGAAACGCAAATTTCGCGAATAATAACGAATCGTCCTCGTCCGAAAGAAGAATCGCAAAAACTCCGCAACAAGAACGCAGGCAACCCGCGCAAGAAAATACTGCGGCACAAACCGAAACTCAAAAACCCATACAAATAATGAAAATTCACGACGATTTAAACGATATGAAAAGATTGCTCGCTCAAATTTTGGCTACGGGCGAAAGCAAAGCGTCGGGAGGTTACGCAGGACCTTGGGCGATACTTTACAAACGTCTCGTAGATAGCGAAATTAAAGAAGATTTTGCCAAAGAATTGATTGACAAATTAAAAATATCCGCTCCAAATCCCGGCAAAGAAATTACAAAAGCGTTTTTGCAGGAACTTGCGAACAGTTTTCCCGTTTCCGCCTGCGAATCGGCAAGAATCCAGTTTTTCGTAGGTCCCACAGGCGCGGGAAAAACGACTACGATAGCCAAACTCGCCGCGTATTTTTCGCTCGAAAAAAAGAAAAGATGTTCGCTAATAACTACCGACACTTATAGAATTTCGGCGATTGACCAATTGCGCGCTTATTCGGAAATTATAGGAATAGATTTGCAGGCAATTTATTCGCCCGACGAGATAGGCGATATGATTGACAACTGCAAATTCAGCGACATAATTTTGGTCGACAGCGCCGGAAGAAGCCAAAAAAATCGCGAACATATGTACGAATTAGAATCGTTTATTCGCGAATTAAAACCCGATTGCACGCATTTGGTTTTGAGCGCCACGACAAAAGAATCGGACTTGATAGAAGCGGCAAACAGATACAGAAAATTGGGCGTGTCGCGGCTGCTTTTTACAAAATTGGACGAAACCATAAAACTCGGAAACATATTTAACGCGGTGCAAACGACGGGCATTCCCGCGTCGTATTTTACTATGGGACAAAGCGTTCCCGACGATATTGAAACGGCTCAATCGACGGCGTTTGTTAAAAAACTTCTCGAAGGGAGTTCGATTTGAGCGACCAAGCGCAAAATTTACGCAACATCGTACAAAATACGACGGCGACGCCAAAAATCGGAGACGAAAATCCAAAAGTTCGTTCTATTGCGGTCGTCAGCGGAAAAGGCGGCGTGGGAAAGTCAAATATTACGATTTTTTTAGCGAAATCTCTTGCGACGCGAGGCAAAAAAGTTCTGATATTCGACGGCGATTTGGGATTGGCAAATTTGCATATTTTGCTTGGAATTTTGCCGAAAGGAACGCTAACGCAATATATGAAAAACGAATGCCGCGTTGAAAATATTATCCATAAAATTCAAGAAAACGTAGATTTAATTCCGGGCGGAAGCGGCGAAATTTTGCCGAGTTCGGATTTAAGCAAACTACTCGCGGATTTGATAAACGTTTCGCGAAATTACGATTATTTGATTATAGACGGCGGCGCGGGAATTGCGGAAAATACGATTCGGCTTTCTATCTGCGCGGGCGAAATTTTGCTTATAATGACCCCCGACCCGACGTCTCTCGCCGACGCTTACGCGACGATAAAAGTTTTATCTTCAAGAGGACAAAAAAATATTTCACTTTTGATAAATATGGCGCAAAGCCCGCAGGAAGCGGAAAACGTAAAAAATAAACTTTTTGCGCTTTGTCAAAATTTTATAAAATTTACGCCTAACTTTATCGGATTTTTGCCGCAAAGCGAAAAACTTGCAAGTTTAATACGCGAAGATATTGGCGTTTTATCGAAAAAATTAGGAAACTTTTCGTTAAAAATAAACACGCTCGCGGCAAAAATAGACGGCGAAAATATTGCGGAAAACGGACGCACCACACAAAATTTCTTTTTGAAATTCGCGCAGACAATCGGGGGTAAATTATGACGAAAGCGGTAAATACTTTTAGCATATTTTTATCTTACGCGGCGTTTATTTTAATATTTTTAGCGGGATACGATTTTGGCGGAACATTTACTCTCGAAAGCATTACGCCGCTAATCTTAAAAGCGCTTTTGGGAGCGGTTTTGTTTTGGTTTTCGGGAATGATTATAGGCGACATCGTAATTCGCGGAATAGTGGAAGACATAGACGCGGAAAAATTAGACCCGCTCGAAGGCGGACTTGAACAGCGAATTTCCGAAGAGAAAAAGAAAAAGCGCGTTTTCATCATCGATAAAGAATTGGTAAAAACGATAAACGATATGGCGAAAGAAAAAGAAGTAAAAAAAGACAATAAAAGAGTCGGCAAAAGCAAAAATAAAGACGCAAAAAGCGGAAATAAACCAAACGAAAAAGAAGGCAAAAAACGGTAATAAACGCCAAATACGTAAATTTATGCAAAAAACCGCTTGCCGTAATGTATTTTATTTGGAGAAATTAGAGGGAGTTTAGAGTATGTCAGACATTAACGAACTTTGGAAACAATACCGCGAAAGCGGCTCAAAAGTAGCAAAAGACAAACTTTTAGCGGAATATGCGGGTTTGGTTAAGTATATAGCCGACAGAGTCGGGTATTCGCTTCCGCGTTCCGTCGATAGACAGGATTTGGTCAGTTGCGGAATTTTGGGGCTTATTAAAGCGGTAGAAACTTTTGACCCGACAAAAGATATAAAATTTGAGACGTACGCGAGCCATAAAATACGCGGGGCGATTCTTGACGAACTTCGCTCGCTCGACTGGGTGCCTCGTTCCGTCAGGCAAAAAACGAAATACGTGCAGAAAGCGTACGCCGAACTCGAAGAAGAACTCGGCAGAACGCCTTACGACGACGAAGTTTGCAAACATTTGGGTTTAAGTATGGAAGAATTTGAGAAACTTCTCGCCGATTCCGCGCCCGTAAACGTGTTTTCGCTCGACGCGACTTTTTCAAAAGACGACGATTCAAAAGATATGTCGATAAGCGAAACGATAGAAGATATGGACACGGATAATCCGCTGCAAAAACTCGGCTACGACGAAGTAAAAAACATACTCAAAGAGGCGATTATGACGCTTCCCGAAAAGGAAAAATTGGTAATCGCTTTGTATCATTTTGAAGAACTTACCCTGAAAGAAATCGGGGTGGTTTTGAACATAACCGAATCGCGCGTAAGCCAAATTCATTCAAAAGTAATGTTAAAACTGCGTTCGCGCTTGCGTTTGAGAATGAAGGATTAAATTATGAATCCGATTGATTTTCCCGCGTCTTTGCAAAATCTTGAAAATATGAACAAGATTCAGCATAAAGAGGTTACCGACCCCGTTATGTTTGCGATGGCAAATCGCGCCGAAGACGAAAAACGCCTCGAAGAACGGCTTCATCGCGTAAACGAAACCGAAGAAGCGGAGAAAAAAAAGGAAATTGACCCCGACGAAGAAAAAAGACGAGAACAGGAACGAAAAAGGAAAAGGGACGAGCAAAGAAGAAGAAATCGCGGACCGCAAGGCGGAAGATTTATCGATTTCTCCGCATAAATAAAAACTAAAATAATATATGTCAGAAAAATCCGAAAGAATTAAAAATATCGCGCTAAAAGTAGGCAATTTGCCGACTTTGCCGACGGTTATCGCCAAAATGCTCGATTTGGTGGATAATCCAAAAACGCACACGAAAAATTTGGCAAATCTTATTTCAAACGACCAGTCGCTAACCGCGCGGATTCTTAAAACGGCAAATTCGGCGTATTACGGACTTTCGCGGGAAATTTCTACCGTCGATACCGCAATCGTCGTTATGGGATATAACGCGGTAAAGGAAATGGGGCTTTCGCTTTCGGTTATCGACGCGTTTAAGAATATCGGCTCGCTAAATCGTTTCGACGTCCAAAAATATTGGGAACACAGCGTGGGCGTAGGAACAATAGCCAGAGCGATTGCGAAAAAATATATGCCGCAAGACAGCGGCGAAATGTTTGTCGCGGGACTTTTGCACGACATAGGAAAAATGATTTTAATTCAATATATGCCGCAAGATTTTTACGAAGTTTTGGATTTTATTGAAGAAAAAAACGTGCCTTTTTGGCGCGGAGAGCAAGAAATTTTGGGCGTTACGCACTGCGAAATAGGATATTTGATTGCGGAACGTTGGAATTTGCCCGAAAAAATTGGAAATTTAATACGTTTTCACCACTCCCCGATTGACGCTCCAAAAAAATTTAGCAAACACGCGGCAATTATAGACGTTTCCGACGCGATTTGTCATTATTCTAACGTTGGAAATAAAAATCACAGAATAGATAAAATTCCGTCTCCCGAAGTTATAGAAATGTTTGCCCCGAAAAATTTGTTTACCGACGGCGAAATTTTGAAATTGCAAGAAGAATTATTTTCGGAAATAGAGCAAAACGAATTGCTGCATTCTCTTTTGGAAACGGAATAAAAAAACAAATTATTCTTGCTTTTTTTTTGTCGTTATTTTTTCATTTCTTCTATTTGTTTTTTCAATTTTTCTATTTCTTTGTCTTTTTCCGTTAGTTTCTTGTCTTTTTCCGTTAGTTCTTTTTTGCTTTCGGAGAGTTCTTTGTCTTTTTCAAAGAGTTTTTTGTCTTTTTCGGCAAGTTTTCTGTCCTTTTCGCCAAACATTCCTTCCATCGC
>WRFX01000119.1 GCA_009787445.1 Chitinivibrionia bacterium
ATTTTACTTCCTGCAGATTTTGAAAGTCGCAATGTTGAAAACGTAATAAAGAAAAAACCGATAGACATTAAAATAAATATCGAAATAAATTTGTTTAAATATGAAGAAGGTTTGTATGTTGAATACAAAGATACGTTAAAGACGATTGTTTGGGATTGCGATGTTGCGTGGGGAGAAAAAGATTGACGATGATTATTCGTAATATTGTTTTTTCTGCTTTTCCTAACCTTTTTTAATTTTTATTGGCGCATTCACATTTTATCGTTAAATGTCTATCGTTATAGTAGTTCCTATGCAAACGCTTTTTTCATTTTTTCTTTACTGCGCGTAAAAAGGTTTTTTATCAGTTTTTTCAAGCGTTACGATTTTGTACCCCGCTTTTTCGTATTCCGCTTGCGTGTCGCGCAAATATTTATGATACGCCTTGGGGTCGTAGTTAAACTCTTTCATAATCGAATCGCGAATGCGATATACTTCGTCAATCGGATTATCCAGTTCCTTATATTTCTCCATTTTGTTTCTCCTCTCTTTCGATGTCCATAAGTACATCGGGGGTTAATAATTCGGGTAGCCACAAATTACGTTTGATATTAAACGATGCTATTTTTAAGTAATTTGGTCTCCCTAAATGCGTCATATTCCAACTAATTAAAAAATCAATTTTATTCATAGCGCATATCGCTAAATGAAAGCAATCTGTTTTTGCTCTTTGCGGAATATCCAAAAACTCAAAATATTCTTCCGCAAGTTTTTCCGTTTCTGGCGTTACTGGCAAATGCGGTATGCCTTTTATTAAGTCAAGTCGCCGTTTTGCCGCGTCTTTGTCGCCTTTTTCGCATTCTTCAATAACATATCGGCTTACATACAAGTCGTATTTATGCCTTTCATATTCCCAAAATTCCTGCGCGGCGTGTTGTCGTAAAGTATCTATTGTATTTTTACACGGTCGCGCCGTTATCAAACTCGGAATAGTGGTTTCTATGTAAACGCTTTTCTTTTCCATTCTTCCTCTTTCCGTTTGCAATAATATACTAACTGCTCCACATACCTCGCAAGAAATTTACTAAAAAAGTAAAAAATTCAGCGAAAGTGAAAAAAATATATTATATTATTGTTATAATCAAAAATAAATTTGAAAAAATTCAACTTAATTTAAGGAAAAACCAATGAAGAAAATTTTACTTTTTGTTATGCTTTTACTTTTTTGCAGTTGCGACGATAAAAAAGTAAAAGTAGAAATCGAAACACAACAAAACAGATACCTTGATTGTTCCGATATTGAGCAATCAAGTATATTATTATCATATAATTATGATAATATCGGCAGTAATGATTTTGACGATAACATTGAAATTCCCGGTAATAAGCCGTGTCTTTATGATTATGTCGACGCATATATGATTATTGATACTATTTTTCAGATTAAAGGAAGTTATTATGTACAATCTTCCGTGTTTAGTAAATCCGACGACAAAGAATTGCTAATAGAATCGTGGAATCCTTCTAACCGCTGGGAAATTTTATTAAACGCTAATTGTGTTTCGTCTAATTTGTTTTTAATAGGCGATACTCTTTCTTGTCGAGTAGATACAATAATTTCCGGAACGTGCAGTCCTGTTATTTTGAGAAATCTTTGTTATTCCGAATGTTTTTTAGATTTCGGAAATTAGATTTTGGAAGATATTACAATTCTTAAACCGCTAAAAAACTTTTATCTTTACGATTATTCCCAAAAAAACAAATATTACGTCTTATTTCCTATAAATAGTCGTCCCCGTCGATTTGTCGCTCATCTCCTCAATTAGCGTTTTTTCGCCGTTCCAGCCGCAAATATGAACCCGACGGACGCCTTTTGTTATCGCTTCCGACGCGCCTTTAAGTTTGGGTATCATTCCGCCGGTTATTTCGCCGCGCTCTATTAAATCGTATATTTCGCCGATTTCTATGTTTTGTACGACTTTGCCGCCGACTTTTACGCCGGATACGTCGCTTACGAATATCAAATCGTCAATTTTAAGCGCGACGGCTATTTCGCTTGCCGCGCCGTCCGCGTTTACGTTATATATGTTGCCCAAATTATCGCGCGAAACGGGAGAAATTACCGCGACGAAACCGTTTTCGTAAAATAAATCGAGAAGTTTGGTATTCACGATTTCGATTTCGCCGACGAATCCCAAGTCCTTGCCGCTTTGTGAAAAAAGTTTTTTTGCGCAAGCCGTATTTGCGTCGACTCCCGAAATCCCGACGGCGTTTACGCCAAATTTCAAAAATTCGTTCACTATCCTTTTATTTACGTCGCCCGAAAGAACGCGTTGAACCGCAAACATCGTCTCTTCGTCCGTAACTCGCTGTCCGTCGACGAATAAAAATTCCTTTTTGAGCCGTCCCAATTCTTCGTTTATGTCTTTTCCGCCGCCGTGAACGACCGAAACCGCAAAACCGTTTTTCTGCAAATCGTAAATTCCTTTTGCCATCTCCGTTAAAAACCCCAAACTGTTTACGGTTGAGCCGCCGATTTTAATCATAACTTTACGCATAATCTTCCTTTTTATATTCGTTTCTTAAAAGAAAGTAATATTTGCGCGAAGACGTTTGCAAAGTTTTCAAAGCTGTGTTAATAAGATATATACCACAATATATAGTTGTCGCGACTTTTGCGAATTTTACGTAAAATTTGAATAAAAAGCGGGCAAATAAAAAGTTTTTAACAAGTTATAAACAATTTTGTTGATAACTCGACGTATATTTGAAAACACAATATTTAGTATTATTTTGAAAATAACAACTATATATTGTGTATATTAAAGTATTTGTTTAAGTAATTTTGCCAAAAACCGCTTGCCAAGCGGCTTTAAAAATAAAATTAAATATATATTGTTTCTTTCCGTTTTTTGTGTTTGCATTATCGTATTTTATTATCGGTGAAAAACAATATATAGTGTTGATTATAAGGAGGAATGGTAAAAATGATTCAAACCGTTCGTAAAAGAGAGGGCGTTATAGTCGCCTACGACAGACAAAAAATAGCAAATGCGATTTGGGGAGCGCTTCAGGCGGTCGGAGGAACCGACCCGCAGATAGCGCAAACATTAGCGATTAAAACGGAAGAAGAGATATCAAAAAAATTCCACGCAAACGACATTCCTTCGGTCGAAGGAATTCAGGACATCGTCGAAAACGTTCTTATGAACAACGGCTATAACGTCGTCGTGAGGGCGTATATATCTTATAGAAATCTGCATATGAAGCAGAGAAACGCTAAAAAATTAACTATCGGAATAAAAGAAACGTTCGACGGATATCTTAAAGGAACGAATTGGCGCGTAAAAGAAAATTCCAACGTAAATTACTCCATAGGCGGATTGATTTTGCACGCGTCCGGCGAAGTTACAAAAAATTACTGGCTCGACGAAATTTATACCGACGAAGTCGCGAAAGCGTACAGAAACGGCGAATTTCACATTCACGATTTGCAAATGTTTTCGGGATATTGCGCGGGCTGGTCGTTAAGAGAACTCATTACGGAAGGACTTGGCGGAGTCGAAAACAAAATAGCGTCGTCGCCGGCAAAGCACCTTTTTACGCTCGTTCAACAGATGGTAAATTTTATGGGCTGCTTGCAAAACGAATGGGCGGGAGCGCAGGCGTTTTCGTCCGTCGATACGTTTATGGCGCCTTTCGTTTGGGTCGACAATTTGTCTTATAAAGAGGTAAAGCAGGCGATTCAATCTTTCGTGTTCGGAGTAAATATTCCGTCGCGCTGGGGTTCGCAGGCGCCTTTTACCAACGTAACTTTCGACTGGGTTGTTCCCGACGACCTAAAAGACCAAGCGGCGATAATAGGCGGAAAACCGATAGAAAAAACGTATGGCGAATTTCAAGTAGAAATGGATATGATAAACAAAGCGTTTTTGGATATTTTTCTTGAAGGCGACGCAAACGGACGCGGATTTATGTATCCGATTCCGACGTACAATATAACGAAAGAATTTAACTGGGACAGCGACAACGCCAAACTTCTCTGGGAAATGACGGGAAAATACGGAACGCCTTATTTTCAGAATTTCATAAATTCGTCTCTTAATCCCAGCGACGTGCGCTCGATGTGTTGTCGTTTGCAACTTGATTTGCGCGAACTTCGTCAGCGCGGCGGCGGATTGTTCGGCTCTGCCGAAAAAACGGGTTCGGTCGGAGTCGTAACGATAAATATGCCGAGAATTGGCTACTTAACTCGCGGAAACAAACAGGCGTTTTTCGCGGCTTTGGACAGAATTATGGACATCGCCCGCGATTCTTTGGAAATAAAACGCAAAACCGTCATTCGTCTGCTCGACGAAGGGCTTTTCCCCTATACGAGAAGATATTTGGGCGCGACGAAACTCAAAAATCATTTTTCCACAATAGGACTTATAGGAATGAACGAAGCGTGCAAAAACTTTATGGGCAAAGATTTGCTCGATATTGAATCGCGCGCGTTTGCCAAAGAAATACTCTTGCATATGCGCGAACGTTTGCAGGATTACCAGCAAAAAACGGGTCATTTTTACAATCTTGAAGCGACTCCCGGAGAAGGAACTTCGCACAGATTAGCGGGACTCGACAAAGAATTGTATCCCGAAATGGATATTCCGGGCGGCGAGCGTCCTTATTATACGAACTCTACGCAACTTCCCGTCGAAGCGACCGACGATATTTTTGAAGCGCTCGATATGCAAGACGGATTGCAAACGCTTTACACGGGCGGAACGGTGCTTCACGGATTTATCGGCGAAGCGATAGAAGACGCCGCGACCGTCAGCGCGTTGGTCAAAAAAATCGCTTACGGATATAAACTTCCATACTTTACGATAACGCCTACATATTCGGTTTGCGAAGAACACGGCTATTTGTCGGGCGAGCAGGCGGTTTGTTCTTTTTGCGGAAAAGCCACCGAAGTTTATTCGCGAATAGTCGGTTATTATCGTCCCGTTAAAAATTGGAACGAAGGCAAGCGGGCGGAATTTGAGAAAAGAAAAACGTATAAAAACACTTCAAAGGAAGAATCTCAAGTAATTCGGTTTGCCGAAGAAGAAAAAACGGAGGAAAATGTAGCCGAAAACACAGCGGCGCAAAACGTAGAAGAAGAAAAAATGGTTTTGGCGTGAGTTCTGTTTTCGACGGAATCTGCGGATTCAACAATTTTTCAGGAAACGATTTTCCGGGGACAGTTTCGGCTGTCCTTTTTTATTCAAATTGCAATTTACGATGTCCGTATTGTCAAAATCCCGACGTAGTTTTAGGGAAAATTCAAGCGATAAATTGCGAAAAATTGGACTTTTTTTTGAAAAAACGAAAAAATAACATCGACGGAATTGTGATAACGGGCGGAGAGCCGACAATTCATAAAAATTTGCCGAATCTTATCGAATATATTAGAAAATTCAACTATAAAATAAAACTCGATACGAACGGCTTAAATTCTTCGGCGCTTGAAAATTGCGACGTCGATTATTTGGCGCTCGATATAAAAACGACTCCCGAAAAATACGCGCGTTTTTTGGGAAGCGATTTAAGCGAAAGTCAAATAAGAGAAAATTTATTGAAGAGTATTTCGTTTGTCAAAAAAAATAACGGCGAATTGAGAATAACCGTCGCTCCTAAAATTATTGAGAAAGAAGATTTTGAAGAAATTGCCAAATTTTGCGACGGGACAAACGTTTTTTTGCAAAAAATTCGCACAAAATTTGAAATTTTAGACAGAAATTTTTTCAAAAACGATGTTTTTTGCGATGAAAATTTTATTCAGGAATTTAAGTTTTATTTGGAAAAGTTTGCAAAAAGCGTGAAAATCAGAGATTACGGCGAAAATTCAAAAGTAAGAGTGAAAAAATATGATTGAATTGCGCCTAAATTATTTAAATCGGAGATAAAATATGGAATTTCGTCCTTGCATAGATTTGCACGACGGCAAAGTAAAACAAATTGTCGGCTCGTCGCTTTCGGATGATTCGCAAAATATTATTGAAAATTTTTCGACCGACAAGCAACCGTCGAAATTTGTACGTCTTTACAAAAACGACAATTTGCGCGGCGGACATATAATAAAACTTGGCGCAAAAAACGACGAAGCCGCAAAAAACGCGCTTGCCGAATGGGAAAACGCTTTTCATATCGGCGGAGGAATAAGCGACGAAAACGCAAAACTATGGCTCGACGCGGGCGCGTCGCACGTTATAGCGACGAGTTTCGTTTTCAAAAACGGCAAAATAAATTTGGAAAATTTGCAAAAACTAAAAAAAGCGGCGGGAAAAAAACGAATCGTATTAGATTTATCCTGCAAAAAACGCGAAGAAAAATATTATATAGTTACGGACAGATGGCAAAAGTTTAGCGACGAAACGATTTCGCAAAAATCGCTTTCTTTTTTATCGCAATATTGCGACGAATTTCTTGTTCACGCCGCAGATATAGAAGGCAAAAAACAAGGCGCGGACTTAAAACTTATAGAAATTTTGGCAAAATATTCGCCCATTCCCGTAACCTACGCGGGCGGAATATCGTCTATGGACGACATAGAAAAAGTACGAATTTACGGCAAAAATATCGTAAATTTTACGGTAGGAAGCGCGCTTAATATTTTCGGCGGACATTTGGATTACGCGGCGGTTGTAAAATTTTCAAAAACCGCTTAACATCCGCATTCTTTTATGTCGCTGTCTTTTTCGTCTTCCGCTTTTTCGAGCAAATAATTATGTCGCTTAACCGCTACCGCGACTATAATCGCCGCGACCGATAAAACCGCCAAAGACCACCAAAGAATAGTGGTAAGCAGGCATTTTTCATTTGATAAACTACGCATAAACAAACTCCTTAAATTAAGTTTTCTATGATATAATCCCGTCTTTCAGACGTGTTTTGTCCCATATAAAATTTCATCAAGCGGGGGATTTCCGCTATTGTTTTCACGTTTATTTCCGTGAGCCGAATTTCTTTGCCGATAAACTGCCCAAACTCTTTGGTATCGATTTCGCCAAGTCCTTTGAAGCGCGTAATTTCGCAATCTTTTAATTTTTTTTCGGCTTTGTTTCTCTCCGATTCCGAATAACAATAATGCGTTTCCTTTTTGTTGCGAACCCGAAATAGCGGCGTTTCCAAAATAAATATACGATTTTCCAAAACCAATTCTTCAAAATAATTCAAAAAAAACGTAAGCATCAAAAGTCGAATATGAAAACCGTCGACGTCCGCGTCCGTCGCAATAACGATTTTTCCATATCGAAGATTTTCTAACGAATCCTCAATTCCAAGCGCCGTTACCAAATTATACAACTCTTCGTTGCCGTAAATATCGGTTTTTTTGCAGCCAAATAAATTTTTCGGTTTGCCGCGAAGAGGAAACATCGCCTGCAAAAAAACGTCTCGCGTAGAAGTAACGCTTCCGCCCGCCGACTTTCCTTCCGTGATAAAAATCGTAGAATTTTCGCCCTTTGCGCCGTCCGAAAGATGATATTTGCAATCTCTAAAACCGGGTATATTTATCGATATTTTTTTTGCGATGTCTTTCGCTTTTTTCTTAACTTCGCTCAATTCTTTGCGGACTTGTTCGTTTCTGTCTATTTTGGAAAGCAAAATTTCGGCGGTGTCCGTATTTTTGTGCAAAAAATCCGCTATTGCGTCTTTTACCGCGCTTACGATGTCGGCTCGGATGTTTGTGTTGCCGAGTTTATTTTTCGTCTGACTTTCAAAGATAGGATTTTCCAAACGAATGGAAATCGCGCCGACAATTCCGTCTCTGACATCCTGCGAATCGTAATTTTTGCCCGAATATTCCTTTATGCCTTTCAAAATTCCTTCTTTAAAAGCCGATTCGTGCGTTCCGCCTGCGGAAGTATATTGCCCGTTTACGTAAGAAAAATAATTTTCGCCGTATTGTTCGGTGTGCGTAAAGGCAAATTCCAATTTATTGTCTTTTGAATTAAAATAGCAAATATCGTAAATTCTGTCGTCTCCGACTTCCGCGCCGAGCAAGTCCTTCAAGCCGCCTCGCGATTCAAATTTTTGTCCGTTAAAAAGAAGTTTTAAGCCGCGATTCAAATAAGCGTAAGACCAAAGCCGCTGTTCTATAAATTCTTCGTCAAATTTGTATTCTCCAAAAATAGTCGCGTCGGGAATAAATTCAAAATACGTTCCCGTAAGTTTATCGCCTTGTTCTCCGTCCGTTTCGCTTTTTAATCTTCCCGCTTCAAAAATCGCTTCTTTTGATTTTCCGTCTCGAAAAGAAACTACCTTAAAATAACTTGACAGCGCGTTTACCGCTTTTGTTCCGACGCCGTTTAATCCGACCGAAAATTGAAAAACGTCCGTATTGTATTTTGCGCCCGTGTTTATTTTTGAAACGCAATCGACAAGTTTTCCAAGCGGAAT
>WRFX01000120.1 GCA_009787445.1 Chitinivibrionia bacterium
CCCCCCCCGCGAATTAGCGGTTTTAAATTTTGGAAGCATAAACTTAACATATTTTCTTTTTTCTTTTCTTTTGAAAATCAAACGCGGTTTTTTGTCGCGTTTTTTCTATATTGTATTTCAAAAATTAAAATCTAAAAACAAGGAGTTTTTATGAAAGCGCTTTTTTTGAGCAAGGTATTTTTGGCGGCTATGGTTGCCGCAGTGGGCGCGTGGGCGCAGAATGTTTGGAACGGAACTGTTGACGCCGAATGGTATTGGGACAATACTTCGAAAAATGAATATACGATAACGACTGCGGAGCAGTTGGCGGGATTGGCGCAGTTGGTGAACGGCGGAAATAGTTTTTCGGGCAAAACTATAAAACTCGGCGCGAATATTATGCTTAACGATACGACAAATTGGGAGAAGTGGGGTAGTAGCAGATACGCACCTGCGAATCAATGGAATTCAATAGGCTCATATACGGACGAAAACAATTCCCGTCCGTTCTCCGCAATATTTGACGGCGGCGGTTATACGGTAAACGGGGTTTATATATCATCCGGTGAACGAGGCGATTATAAAGGGTTGTTCGGATTTGTTTCAAGTGCGACGATAAAAAATCTCGGAGTTATTGCGTCGTATGTATACGTACCTAGTGATGGTAATGGCGGCGGATTGGCGGGAAAAACGTTGAGCAAATGCGTAATAATAAATTGCTACGTTACGGGGAATGTAGATGGCGAATATTTTGCTAGCGGTGTCGGTGGATTGGTAGGAAGCAACAACGGCACGATAACTAATTGCTACGTTACGGGAAATGTAAAAAACGGCAGCGGATTGGTGGGAACGAATTACGGTTCAATAACTAATTGCTACGTTACGGGAAATGTAAAAAACGGCAGCGGATTGGTGGGAAGCAATAGTTACAATAATATAAACACTTCATCTACGCAAGCGAAAGCGGATACTAAAATAACCGTCGCTACAATAACAAATAGTTACGCTACCGGAAATGTAGATGGCGGCAACGGATTGGTGGGAAGCAATTCCGGTAGCACAATAACAAATAGTTACGCTACCGGAAATGTAGATGGCGGCAACGGATTGGTGGGAACGAATTATACCACCAAGATTAGAATAACAAAATCAGGCGTTACAAAGGACACTATAATAATAGCCGCAATAACGAATTGTTACGCTACCGGAAATGTAGATGGCGGCAACGGATTGGTGGGAACAAATGACGGTACAATAATTGACTGTTACGCTACCGGAAATGTAAACACCGGTCGTCATAATTTGGGTAGCGGATTGGTGGGGATTAACAATAACGACGGTACGATAACTAATTGCTATGCTACCGGAAATGTGATGAGTGGTGATATGCACAGTGATATCGGCGGATTGACGGGTTGGAACTATGGCGCAATAACAAATAGTTTCGCTATTGGAAATGTAAAAAGTTTCGGTAATTCTGATGCAGGTGGTTTGACGAGTAAGAATAGTGGACAAATAACAAACTGTTATGCAACGGGAAATGTGGAAGGCAGATATGCCGGCGGATTTACGGTAAAAAACGGCGGCAAGATAACAAACTGCTACGCTATGGGAAATGTAAACGGCAGTAAAAATGTCGGCGGATTTACGGGAGAAAACGGCGGACAAATAACTAACTGCTATTCCGCGGGAAAAGTATCGGGAACGACTACTTCTATCGGCGGCTTGGTCGGATTTATAGGCAACAACAGCGCTGTAATAAATTCCTGTTACGACCGTCAAGCAAGCGGACAGGTCGATATTAACAAAGGCGAACCGAAATCTACGGCGCAAATGAAACAGCAGGCGACTTTTGCCGGCTGGGATTTTGCGAAAGTTTGGGCGATTGACGCAAACGGAAATAACGGGTATCCGTATTTGCGTGAAACGGCGAAACTCAAAGCAGTCCAGAGCCAGCGGGAAAGCAATCTCCAAAAGACCGTAACGGCGCAGACAAGTACGGTGCAGACAACAGGTTCGGCGCAAACGTGGGAGTGCGGAGTAAACGGCGGCAACGTAACCGCGACTTTCGCAAACGGAACGCTTATTATTCGCGGAAAAGGAAAGATGGCTAATCCTTCTGTCGAGAGCGATTTTATTCGCGAGAATCCAACTCTCTGGTCCGATTTTGTAGATTCCATTACCAACGCGGTCATTGAGGACGGAGTAACTAATATAGGAGCGTACACATTTTGGGGTTGCGCGAATCTGACGTCCGTTACTATCCCAAACAGCGTAACTGATATTGAATACGGAGCATTCGCGTTTTGCAAAAATCTGACATCTGTTACGATACCCGAAAGCGTAATTGCTATTGGTACGGAGGCGTTTGCGTATTGCAAAGGTCTGACGTCGATATTTGTCCATAATCCGAATCCGGTAGTATTAGAGTGGAGCGACGAAGATATGACAGGTCATATCGCGGATGTTTTTGAAGACGTAAACGCTTGCCTTTACGTACCTCAAAACAGTATTGACGCTTATCGAACCCAATGGAGATTTAATTGCGTTAAGAGTAATCAGGAAAGCAACTCCCAAACCGTCGTAAAGACGGCGGCGAGCGAAATAAAGACAACAAACGAAATAAAGACGCCGCAAGCCCCAAAAGTAACGCCTACGCAAGCCGCAAAAGCAACGCCGACGGAAAAAGATTTGTTTAGAGAAGATTTGTTGAAAAGAGAGTCGGCAATAGTTGCAAGTATGATACCGGAAAAACTAAAAACCGCTTATATTTTATTCGACGGCGTTAAACTTTCCGGAAAAACGGATAAAGAATTACAAGCGCAATATAATAAAAAATCAAAAGCGTTGAATAATTTTGCTAAAAAATGTAGACCTTTGTTGAAAAACGACAAATTAAAAGATCCCGAATTCTGTTTTCTAGTTGGAATAATGTGGAAAAATCTTGCAGTCGAAATTCAGAAAGCGGGTAATTTGAATACACGTATTATTGCATTTAGAGGTCGCTCTTACAATAAAATAGAATTATCTCGGATATATTATGATAGCGCGATATCATATTTTGGCGTTGTATCTGTTCCTGATAAATATGGTGTTCAAGCGGATTATGTAGAACTTGCGAAATTATATTTAGAGAAGATAAAAGCTCTTCAATCCGAATTGACGGCGAAATAAATGCAAGTCGGTTTTTGAGGTAGTATCGGTAAAGGGACGAAACTTGTCGGGATGCGTCCCTTTTTGTTTGGCGGAAGCGTTTCTTAAATATAATTATGTAACGAAAACATTTAACTAAAATTATTATAGACCTATGTATTTTTACATAAAGCAAGATAATTTGTTAAAATAAGGTAATATATTATATATCATTATATTGTTTTTCAGTTATTTTCATATCGCAAATATAATAACGGCGAAGAAAATATAATGTTTTGAAAAAAGTATGAAAAAAATTTATGCAAACGACTGCGGCAATTTACTTTTGATTAAATTGACGTCATATCCTTCTTTTTGCAAAATATCAAAAATTCGTTGCCTTTCTTGATACATACCCTTTTCCATTCCCTCGTCAAGCCATTTTTGCTCGTAATAACCTACAAGTCCCCGCTTATTCATCTCTTTTACCAATGTTCCCCATTTATTCATATTCGCCTCCTGCGATAATATTAAACCGTTTTCTAAAATCATCACTTCCCACCAAGACGATAACGATACTAAATAATCGTCGTCTTCCACCGGAAGTTCTACCACTTTCTTTGCAGTCGCCTCGTCTATTTTTGCTCGCAATGCTTTTAACACTAAATCGCTGTCTTTTAATTCGCTACTCACTACTATTTGTATTAAAAGCGACTTGTTTTCGGGCAATCCTTTCTGTAAAATATAATATATTCCATCGAATTTGCGCAAGATTTTGTAATTTAATTCGTTTTTCAAAACATTAAATAAGTCGGTCGGTCTGTTGTAGCATACTATTGTCGCGGTCATATCGGTAAGTTTTATATTTTCCTGCGAAGCGTAAAGTCCGACGTAGCCGTAAATAACTTTGTTAAATACAGAAATGGAAAGCGCAGAATCAACGGGGCTTTTATATTCTATTATGTTATACTCTCGAAATATTTTTCCCCAACTCGTTTCTATTTCCACATTTCTATTTTTCTTCAATACTATTATATCAATTTTCGGCGGACGTTTGGATAGTTGATGCTCGCTTTCAAGAGTAACGTCGCCGTTTTTTACGTATTTGCGCAAAAGATAATTGAAAGCCGCAAATGCCGCGTCATGATACGTTGCCGTTTTCTTCCGTTTGGGTTTAAACTGTTCAGTATCGCCTTTCATTTTTTTGTTCTTTCAAAATAATTGTTTTTAACGATTTCAATATAACATTTGTACAGGCAAAATATCGGAAAATTTTAGTAAAAACTCCAATTTCTTTTCTATCGTTCGCCAAACATTCGCCAAAACCCGCTTTTTCTTGTCGCCAAATAGTATTTTCACTCCAAAAAATAACAAAAAACGAGGTAGCGGTGCAAAATAAGGCGAAACTTTTTCAAAAAAAAATGACGGATAACAAATACGACGAGCGCATAATAAATTTGTTTTTGAAATATTACGATAAATTACAGAACGGCGACAAAGGAATTATCGGCGAAGAACAAATTTTGCCTGTCGAATACGGAAGCGTCGAAAAATTTTCTAAAATTCCAAAAGACGTAAATTCGTCGGCGAAAACCGCGGTGATAAAACTAAACGGCGGTTTGGGAACTTCTATGGGAATGGATTTTCCGAAATCGTTTGTGGAAGTTCGCGAAAACAAAAGGTTTATCGATATCGCGCTTATGCAGCAGGAAAATTATCCGCTTATTTTTATGAACAGTTCGGCGACAAAAAAAATGACCGACGAGTTTATCTCGCAAAATCCGCAAATAAAATACAAAAATATCGCTTCAGGTTTTATTCAGCATTCGTTTCCGAAAGTGGTTAAAGAAACGCTTGAACCCGCAGTTTTTGCGCAAAATCCGGAATATGAATTTAATCCCGCGGGACACGGCGACGTTTATATGTCGCTTTTAACGAGCGGAATTTTGGCAGAACTTCTCAAAGATGATTTTCGCTTTGCGTTTATATCCAATATCGATAATACCGGCGCGGTTTTTGACGCTTCGATAGCGAATTTTATGGAGAAAAACAACATATCGTTTCTTATGGAAGTGTGCCGCAGAGGCGAAATGGACAAAAAAGGCGGACATATCGCGAAAACCCGCGACGGACATTACGTTTTGCGAGAAAGAGCGCAGTCGAACGCAGACGAAATTGCGGAATTTGAAAATATTGAAAAATACTCGTATTTTAACACAAATTCGGTTTGGGTCGATTTGCGAAAATTGTCCGAAATTCTTGAAAAAAGCGGGGGTATTATCGAACTTCCGTTTATAGCGAACGAAAAAACGCTAAATCCAAACGACAAAAATACGGCGAAAGTGTATCAGATTGAGCAGGCGATGGGCGCGGCTATTTCGCTTTTTGACGAAGCGCGGATTTTGGAAGTCGAAAAGGAGCGGTTTTTTCCCGTCAAAACCACAAACGACCTGTTTTTATTGAGAAGCGACAGATTTTTACTGCAAAACGCAAGAATAAAATCGTTTGACGAAAACAAATCGCAGTGCAACGTCGTATTGAATCCGAAATATTACGGAAATTTGCGCGATTTTGAAAAACGCTTGAAAAACGGAGCGCCGAAACTAAAAAAATGCGCGGAAATTATAGTAAACGGCGACGTTTATTTTGACTCGAATATGGAATTTGAAGGCGAGGTTAAATTATGAGAGATACAATAAAATAAAGGAGTTATCTTAATTATGTTAAATTTATTTTTGGGCGTTTTTGTCCTTGGAATTTTGGTTTTAATTCACGAAATGGGGCATTTTTTAGCGGCGAAATTTTGCAAAATTCCCGTTATTAAATTCTCGATAGGATTTGGACCGAAAGTTTTTTCTAAAAAAGTAGGCGAAACCGAATATCAAATAGCCGCCGTGCCTTTTGGCGGATTTGTGGCTATGGAAGGCGACGCGCCGAAAGACGACGAAAACGTTTCGGAGAACGCGTTTGTAAATCATCCGATTTGGCAAAGGGCGCTTGTGGCGTTTGGCGGTCCCGCGTTCAATATTATTTCGGCTTACGTTTTTTTGGTGATAATGTTTATGAACGGAATTCCGCACGCGCCGTATTTGGACACGAATATTGTGGGTTTGGTCAGCGAAGAATCGTCGGCTTTCGGGCAAATTGAGCGCGGCGATAAAATTATTTCGATAAACGAAAAAAGCGTCTCGAATTGGACTGATATTTATACGAAACTCGGCGATTTGAGCAAAAAATATTCGCTTGTTTTATTGCGCGGAAAAGATACGATTTCGGCGGTTATAGACGTTGAACTTCCCGACCCGATGTCGCTTGAAAGCAAAGGAAGCGGAATTTTTCCGCCGATTCCCGCAATCGTAGGAAAAGTCGACGAAAATTCGGCGGCAAATTCGGCGGGATTTCTTGCGGGCGACAGCATTATCGCAATAAACGAAGAGGATATTTCGAGTTGGTATGCGGTTTCGGAAACGATTTCAAAATATAACGATTCGCTCGGCGAAATTTCGGTTAAAATTGCGCGAAACGGCAAAATTTTAGATTTGAACGTCGCGCCGAAATTTAACGAAGAACATAAACGATATATGATAGGAATCGTTATGGCTAATCCGAGTACGCAGATAAAAAGTTATCCGTTTTTGCAGTCGCTTCAACTTGCGTATCGCGATTGTATAAGATATTCGCTTATGATTTTTGAGACGCTGAAAAAACTTGTATCGCGGCTTATTTCGCCAGAATATTTGTCGGGTCCCGTGGGAATAATGCAGATGTCGGGCGCGGCGGTTCAGAGTGGGCTATCGTCGCTTTTGCAACTTTTGGCTTTAATCGGAATAAATTTGGGAATACTGAATTTGATGCCGCTTGTGATAACCGACGGCGGCGTTTTGTCGCTACTTTTAATAGAGGCGATAACGAGAAAACCGATTCCAAACGCCGTGCGCGAAAAATTGTCGTATATAGTGATGGTCGCGTTTTTGTGCCTTGCGCTTTTCGTTACTTTTAACGATATTATGCGCTTTAACACGATAGAAAAAATTCTTAAATAAACGCGGGGAAATTATGGAATTGTTTTCGCGGCTTTTTACCGGAATGACAAAAACGCGCGAGCGGATAAACGAAACGCTTGACGCTCAAAAGGAAATTACGGACGATTTTTACGAGTCGCTTGAAGACGCGCTGATTTGCGCGGACGTAGGCGGCGAAGTCGCGGCGAAACTTATTGAAAAACTTCGCGGCGAAGTCGCAATTATGGAGTATAAGGGAACGAAAGACGCGTATGATTTGCTTAAAAAAATCATTGCAAGAGAACTTTTGGTAAAGAAACTGCCAGACGAATTTCCGCCAAAACCTTGGACGATTTTGGTAATAGGAGTAAACGGCGTCGGCAAAACTACGACAATAGGAAAATTGGCGAAGGAATTTCGCGACAGCGGCAAAAAAGTAACGCTTGCCGCCGCCGATACTTTTAGGGCGGGAGCGATTGAGCAGTTGAAAGTTTGGGCAGACAAATCCGCCTGCGATTTTGTTTCGCAGCACGAGGGAAGCGACGCCGCTTCGGTAGTTTTCGACGCGATGACCGCCGCAAAAAATAGAGACGTCGACGTGCTTATAATAGACACCGCAGGACGTTTGCACAATAAAACGAATTTGATGACGGAATTGGAAAAAATTGTCCGCGTTTTGAAAAAGGCGAATCCCTATACGCCTAACGAAGTTCTTTTGGTACTTGACGCGACGACGGGGCAAAACGCGCTTAATCAGGCGAAAGTTTTCAACGAGGCGGTACCTTTGACGGGTTTTGTAATTACCAAACTTGACGGAACGGCAAAAGGCGGAATAGCGATAAATCTGACGAAAACTTTCGGCATTCCCGTTCAAAAAATCGGCGTAGGTGAGGGGATAGACGACTTGCAGGATTTTGTTCCCAAAGATTACGCCGAAGCGATGTTGGGGAAGTTGGACGAGTAAGTAATTTTTTTAGTAAATAAAAACTTGCATTTCAAATGGTAATGTTTCGTTTTCTTATTTTATCGACGCCGACAATATAGTATTTTAATACAAAAAAAAAATTTCTTAAAAGAAAAGGAACTAAAAGAAATGTCGAAGCAATACGTTTACATAGTTCAATCGTCGAAAGAAAATACAAAATGTAAAATAGGCGTAACCGACGATTTGGAACGTCGTTTGAAAGATTACAACAATATGACGGGCAAATCCAA
>WRFX01000121.1 GCA_009787445.1 Chitinivibrionia bacterium
TTAGACCCGCCTTTTAACTCAAAGCGTTTTTTTTCCGCTCCGATAGGAAGCAAGGCGGCTGGCGCAAGTTTCAAAGATATGTGGACTTGGCAAGACGTTAATGAGGCGTATCTCGAAACGTTGACTGGTAAATATCCCGCATTGACGACATATATTGCTTCGATAGGCACAATACACAGCAAAGCGATGATGGCTTACTTAACATATATGGCTCAACGAATTATAGAAATGCATAGGGTTTTAAAAGATACGGGAAGTTTATATTTGCATTGCGACCCTACGGCGAGTCATTATTTAAAAGTATTGTTAGACGAAATTTTTGGTAAAAATAATTTTATCACTGAAATAATATGGTCGTATGCTTGGGGGTCTCGAACGACCAAATACTGGAACAAAAAGCACGATGTTATTTTAATGTACGCTAAAAGCCAAAAATTTACATTTAATTATGAAAACGTTTTGGAAGAACGCAAGATAAGTGAAGCAACACGAAATCGACTTCAATATAAAGGTGCAATGATAGCAGGTTCAAGGCATTGGAACGATGGGAATAGTTCCGAAGAACGTACACTTCCTACTGATGTATGGTATATTCCTACGATTAATGGAATGTCCAAAGAACGAACAGGTTATCCGACCCAAAAACCGCTTGCGCTTTTGCAACGAATTATTAAAGCGTCGTCGAATGTGGACGATATTGTGTTTGACCCGTTTTGCGGATGCGCTACCACTTGCGTCGCGGCGCAACAACTCGAAAGAAAATGGATTGGTATTGACATTGAAAAGCAAGCGGTTAATATTTTAGTTGAAAGATTAAGCGACGACGCGGGATTTTTCAAAGATTTTGTAAATACGACCAATGTGCCGCAGAGAACCGATGTACAAATAATTGAACCGCAAAAATCTGTTAAGGAACGTTTGTACAAAGAACAAAACGGTTTTTGCAACGGTTGCAAAACGCAGTTTGAAATTCGGAATTTAGAAATAGACCATATTATTCCAAAATCGAAAGGCGGCGGAAATTATTACGAAAATTATCAATTATTGTGTAGCGCGTGCAATAGAATGAAAGGCGACAGACCGATGGAATACCTGCGAATGAAAAGAAACAAAGAAGAAGAATTGTTAAAAGACAAAATTATTTTTGGAGAGTAAAAAAAGAATTTAACTTTATAAAAAAGGAGAAAAAATGGCAACGCTCGGAGTAAATATCGACCACATCGCGACGCTTCGGCAGGCAAGAGGCGGAGTGGAACCCAATCCCGTTCACGGCGCGGCAATTGCGGAAGTCGCAGGCGCGCACGGAATTACGGCGCATCTTCGCGAAGACAGCCGACACATAAACGAACACGACGTTTATATGCTAAAACAAGTTTGCGCTACGTCGTTTAATTTGGAAATGGCGGCGACTCCCGAAATGGTGTCCATCGCGGTTGACGTTCGTCCGAATATGGCGACTATCGTTCCCGAAAAACGGGAAGAAAAAACGACGGAAGGCGGACTTTTGGTGCGCGGACGCGAAAAAGATTTAAGCGAAATTGTAGAAAAACTTGCGGAAAACAACATTATGGTTTCGCTTTTTATAGACCCCGATTTTGACCAAATTAAAGCGGCGGCAAGAACGGGCGCAACACACGTCGAAATTCACACGGGATATTACGCGAACGCAAAAGGCAGAGAACATAAAAGCGAACTTGAACGTCTAAAAGACGCGGTCGCTTTCGCGCATAAAGTCGGACTTATCGTGAATGCGGGACACGGACTTAATTATCAAAACACGGCCGCCGTCGCCGCGATAGAAAACATTGCGGAACTGAATATCGGGCATTCTATTATATCTCGCGCCGTTTTTGTCGGACTCGAAAACGCCGTAAAAGATATGTTGAGAGTCATAAATACGGGGAGTTTGGTATAAAATATCGTTTGAAATAAAAAAAACTTGACAGACGTCGCGTAAAAATAGTATATTGCGGTAAAGTTTTGGGCGCATAACTCAGTCGGTTAGAGTGGCGGACTCATAATCCGTGTGTCCCAGGTTCGAGTCCTGGTGCGCCCATTTTCTCAAAATAACAATAATTCAGGGGAGGTGAAAATGCCGTTGGAAAGTAAAATTTTGACTATGGAAACATTAGATATAGAAATCGCCCAACTTGAAAATTCAAAATTTGAGTATCCTAAAAAACTTTCGGAAGTGAAAAACACCATTGCGAAAAAAGAAAGGGACTTGTCGTTTGCGAAAGAAAATTTGGAAAAACTTCAAAGAGAAATTTCTTCGGCGAACATCGACCTTGAAACGCACAAAAAAGAACTTGCGAAAAGTTACGAACGGCTAAACACCGTAAAAAACAACAAAGAATACGACGCGGTTCAGAAAGAAATCAGGGAGCGAAAATCGCTTATTGAAGACACTAACCGCGATATTGCGAAACTTAAAGAAAAATTGCCGCAAGTCGAAGACAATTTTAAGAATGCGCAAGAATCTTTTGAGAAAATTGAAACGGAAAACACTCCGCTCGTCGAGGACTTAACGCAAAAAATCGCCGCAATCGACGGAAATATTACGACGAAAACTGCGGAAAAGCATAATTTGGCTTCGCAAATTTCGGCTAATCTTATGAAACTTTACAATCTTATTCTTTTTGGACGAAAAAAGAGCGGCAAAGCGCTTTCGCACATATCGGCGGGCAGTAAAGTTTGTTCGTATTGCGGACAAATTTTAAGTCCGAATGTGGTAAAAAAAATTATGACGAGCGCAAATCCCGTAGTTTGCGAAAACTGCGGTTCGCTATTTGTTTTAATAGAAAATCAAAAACCCCTTGACAGCGAGGCGTAAAATTTATTATTTTACTTTTCGTTTTATGCGCAGGCGTAGCTCAATTGGATAGAGCATCTGACTACGGATCAGAAGGTTGAGGGTTCGAACCCTTCCGTCTGTACCATAATTATTTTAAGGAGAAAATTATGTTTTTTGACCCGACGTTTTTTATGTTTGCTTTACCCGGTCTGATTTTGGCTGGGATTGCGTCTATTATGACGTCGGGAACGTTTAATAAATATTCAAGAGTTCGCTCGGCAAAAGGACTTACGGGAGCGGAGGCGGCTCGTCGGCTTTTAACGGGAGCGGGAATAAACGACGTTAAAATAGAACAGGTCGGCGGATTTTTGTCCGACCATTACGACCCGTCGGCAAAAGTTTTGCGTTTGTCGCCAAAAGTTTATGGAGAAGATTCTCTATCGGCGATAGGAGTCGCTTGCCACGAGGCGGGACACGCTTTGCAACACGCGCAAGGGTACGTTTGGCTTAATCTTCGTTCGGCTATGGTTCCTGCGGTAAATATAAGTTCGCAATTTTCGTATATTGTTTTAATCGGCGGATTTATGTTGAGTTCGTTTAATTTGATATTCGCGGGAATAATTTTGTTTTCGGCTTCGGTGCTTTTTTCGATAATAACTTTGCCGGTCGAATGGGACGCTTCAAGCAGAGCGAAATTGCTTATGGTGCAGTGCGGCGCGGTCGATAGAATTGAAGCGAAATCGGCGGGAGCCGTTTTGAACGCGGCGTTTTTGACGTATCTTGCAGCCGCAATTTCGTCGGCGCTAACGCTACTTTATTATTTGTACAGAGCCGGACTTATCGGTTCAAGAAGATAGATTTTTAACAAACGGAGGAATAACTATGCTGCCTATTGATTTGACGGGAAAAATTGCTTTTGTCGCGGGAGTTGGAGACGACAACGGATACGGTTGGGCTATATCGAAACGTCTTGCCGAAGCGGGTGCGACAATACTTATAGGAACTTGGCCTCCGGTTCTCGAATTATTTACGAAATCTTTGGAGAGAAATAAATTAGACACGAAATTGCACGACGGCAAGGACTTAAAAATTACCGAAATATTTCCTATGGACGCGGTTTTTGATTATCCCGAAGACGTTCCGCAAGACGTGAGAGAAAACAAAAGATACGCGGGAATTACGGGATATACGGTTAGCGAAGTCGCAAAAAAAGTCGCCGAAAAATACGGAAAAATCGATATTTTAATTCACGCTTTAGCAAACGGTCCCGAAGTTAAAAACGATTTGCTTGATACTTCGCGCAGCGGTTATTTGGCGGCGTTTTCGGCATCGTCTTATTCTTTGGTTTCGCTTGTAAAGCAGTTTGGACCGAATATGAACGCAGGCGGCGCGGTAATTTCTTTGACTTATCTTTCGGCGGATAGAACCGTTCCCGGATACGGCGGCGGAATGGGCGCGGCAAAAGCGGCTTTGCAACAAGACACTCGCACTCTCGCGTTTGAATGCGGCAGAAAATGGAAAATTCGCGTGAATACGATTTCCGCAGGTCCGCTTGGAAGCAGAGCGGCGAAAGCGATAGGATTTATCGACAGAATGATAAGATATTCCGCGCATAACGCGCCGCTAAAACAGGAAATGGAAGCGGATTTTGTCGCCTGTCCCGCGGCGTTTTTGGTATCGCCTATGGCTGCGGCAATTACGGGTACGGTCGTTTATGTCGACAACGGATTAAGTTCTATGGCGTGCGGAATCGACCGACTTGTCGAAGGCGCGATTGACGAAAAGTAATAAATTATGATTAAAAAAAACGGGAATATAAAAAGCCAAATATTTAAGATAATTTTTGCAATAATTTTATGCGTTTTTTCTTGTTTCGCGCAAGATACATACAGCAGTAAAAAATGGTTCAATCCCAAAAGTATTTTCGAACACGGTCGCTTTCAACTGCTTCCCGAATACTATTTTGAACAGGACGCGCGTTTCTATTCCAATCACAAAAACGAAGAGTATAAAGAGTCGTATTTAATTTCGGCGCTGACCGATTTTACGGGATATCTCGTGTCGTTTGACAGTACGATTTTTTTCGGCGGATATTACGTAAATTATTTGGGAATGGGCAGACAAAACGAGGCGATACTTTTTGACCCAAGAGACGTACATTACGCGCTGACTCCGTTTTTTGAATTTCGATGGAAAGTATTTTATCAAATGGGACTTGACCATCGTTGTTTTCACGAAATTGACCGCAAAGAGCGCGAGAGCGGAACGATTTATTGGAATCAAATTTACGTAAAAGTTTCGTCCGCTAATTACAGATTTCAGCAGATGAACGAAAAATATATAAACGGCGAAGAGCGCGGCGATTTTCTTGACAAATTGAGATGGCAAGCGGGCGCAGGATATTTTTATACCAAAAAAGACAGAACTTTATTTAACGGCGGACATCCGTGGTCTGCGACGGTTTGGGGCGACGTCGGCTATTCGTTTTACAGAACAAATAATTGGATATTCGGCGGACGAAGTAAAGTGGCTTATTACGCCGACACGACAGGCAAAGCGTATTACGTCGGCGAAGTCGGATTGGAAGCGGACGTTTATAAACGCAAACATTCCGTCGGATTTTTTATAAACGGCGTTCTTGAATTTCCGCGAGATATGCCCGTATATCCGAGCAAAGACAAACTTGTCGAATGGGGAATTAGATGGCGATATTAAGATAATCGTCGTAATTTTTCTAAAAAGGTTTGTAAATGAAAATTATAAATTTACCGAAAAATATAGACAGAACTTGGGTCGAAGAAACGGGAATGGAAATTCTTCGCGCAAATTATTTCGTTTCGCTCGATTTTGCCAGAATCGAAGTTTTTGACTCGGCGGGAGCGGCTTTTTTTAAGTTAGTCGCCAAAAAAAATCGAGTAGAAATGCTAAACGTCGGCGAAAATATTAAACGAATTATAAAATCCGAAAACAAACCGCAATTGGAAATTTTAGAAAAACAGGAATCGCTTTTTGAAAAAACTGGCTCAAACGTCGTAAATATGTACAACGAACTTTGCACGGCTATGGTCGTTTTGGTGGAAATGATTTATTGGGGAACCGTCGGACTTTTGCAAAAACGTGATTTTCGCAAAGGCGTTTTAGGCGAACAAATGTATAATTTAGGATACGGCGCGCTGCCGATAACCGCGCTTTTGACTTTTTTAATCGGCATAGCGGTCGCGACGCAATCGGCGATTCAACTAAAACAATTCGGCGCGGACGTTTTTTTGGTAATGCTTGTGGTTATAGGAATGGTGCGAGAAATGGGACCGCTTATGGCGGCTATAATTTTGGCGGGAAGAACGGGTTCCGCGACAACCGCCGAAATCGCGACGATGAAAGTTCAGGAAGAAATTGACGCGCTGAAAACTATGGGACTTAACGAAATTCAGTTTGTCGTCGTGCCGAAATTTTGGGCAATATCCATAACTATGCCGCTTTTGAGCGTTTGGGCGACAATCGCGGGAATTTTGGGCGGCTTTGTCGTCGCATATTTTTATTCGGGGCTTTCGGTAGAAATAATTATGGACGAATTTATGAAAAATATTATCTTAAAAGATTTCGTAATTTCTCTAATAAAATCGTTAGTATTTTCGTGGCTTATTTTATGGATAGGCGCGTATTACGGCTTCGGCGTGAGAGGCGGCGCGGAAGAAGTCGGCAAAGCGACGACAAAATCGGTTGTCGCGGCAATTTTCGTAATAGTTATCGCCGACGCTTTGTTTTCGTTTATTTATTGAGAAAATTATCGGCGTTTTTCGCGATTATGAAAAAATTTTATAAGCGGCTCAATGTATCCGGAAACCGTAGAAAGCGAAATGTTGTCTATCTTTTTAGAGAAAAAAAGTTTTGCCAAATTTTCCTTTTTTGACAGTTGCCGCGTTTTATAAAATTCCCGAAATCTTTTGCTTCCCGTATCTACCAAAACTCTTTCGCCGCTTTCCGCGTCGTAAATTTGCAAAAGTCCGACGTTTGCAAGTTCGGTTTCACGCGGGTCGTCCACAGAAACGGCAATAAAATCGTGTCTTTTTGCGGTAACCGAAAGCAATTTTTCAAAATTTCGCTCGCAAAAAAAATCGGAAATACAGAAAATCACCGCTTTTTTCTTTTGAATTTTATTTATATGCGCAAGCGCCTGCGCTATGTCGGTTTTTCCGCTTGTCGGCTTAAAATAAACGATTTCTCGAATAAGCGCCAAAATGGATTTTTTGCCTTTTTTCGGGGGAATATATTTTTCTATTTTGTCGGAAAAAAGCAAAAGTCCGACGCGGTCGTTGTTTTTTATTGCCGAAAACGCCAAAAGCGCGGTAAGTTCGGCAATCATTTCGCTTTTGAACTGTTTTTTCGTTCCAAAATCGCCCGAAGCCGATACGTCGACCATTAAAATTACGATAAGTTCGCGTTCTTCTATGTTGCGTTTTATAAACGGTTCGCCCGCCCGCGCCGTAACGTTCCAGTCGATAAGCCGAATATCGTCGCCTTCAAAATATTTGCGCACGTCGGCAAATTCCATTCCGTTGCCCTTAAAAACGGCGTGATATTCGCCGCCCATAATCGAGTCGATTATTTTCGAGGTCTTTATTTCTATTCGTTTTACAGCCGACAATACTTCGTTGTGTATCATTTTTTACTCCATTTTTAAGTATGTAAAAATACTATTTGGCGCTATGTTTTTTTGCTTTAATTTATAGATTTGCGATTATTTTGCATTTTTGTTAAAAAATTATGTTTTCAAGAAATAATATAATACGAAAAAGATAAAATGTTGTATATAAAATTTAATAAACTTTTAGATTGTCGTCAATAATTTCAACGTTTTCGCCTTTTGGTCTCAATATTCCTATGCCTTGTTCTAACGCTTCTTTTTCCGTATTGTCTTCAAACGAAAGCCCCGCTATTCCCAAATAAAAATCAAAATTGGCGTATTGAGGAAATAGTTCCTTAAACATTTTTACCTGATTGGTTTTTAAGTTTTCTATGTGATTTTTCTTGACTTTGTATTTCACTTCTATAAGCGCAATAGTATTTCCGTTATACATAACTACGTCGTATTCGCCCGTCAATTTTTTTCCGTCGGGCAATTTTTTTGAGCGTTTTAGTCCTTTGTCTATATTATCAAAATCTTTTCCGCCGAAATGCATAGAGTTAAAAAGCGTACTGTAAAAATACGATTCACAAAATTTTCCGTTGCTATCTCCGATTCCGCCGAGTTCTTTGTGTAATTCGGCAAAACTTTTCGCGTTTTCTTCTTGCAGTTTTTCAACTCTTTCAAATAATTTTTCATTCTTTTCATGCAATTCTCTTAATTCGGCGAAACCTTTCATATTTTCTGCCATTTTTTTCGCATTTTCTGCCTGCATCTTCTCAATCCTGTCAAAACCTTCCATAAGTTCTTCAAAAGTCAATATTTTCTTTTCTTCCATACTCGCCTCCCGAAATTTTAAGCA
>WRFX01000122.1 GCA_009787445.1 Chitinivibrionia bacterium
CTAATTCGATAAAATTTCTATTTTATCAAAGTTTCAAGCGCTAATATATTTTTTTTATCACGCGCTTGTCAAGTACTTTTTTGTTTTTTTTGCTTTTTTTGCTTTTTTTGTGTCAAAAGTATAATTTTTCTTCAAAAAATCTTAAAACGCAAGTTTCCTCTTTATACGCAAATTTGTGTATGTTTTACCTTTCTAATTATTAGTTTACAAATCACCATTTTCCCCCTTTTTGTTTTTTTCGTTTATTTTTTTCGTATTCTAAAAGCAATTTTTCAAAACTTCGTCGCAAACGAACGAAGAATTTGCATCCGTCGGGAAATTTCCGTTTTTAACCTGCGACGCATATTCTCTGAACGCCGATAAAAGTTGCTCTTTGGCGTTTGCGAATAATTTGGAATGCCTGTAAATTTTATCCGAAAATCCCGAAATATCGCACCAAACTTGAACCTGCCCGTCGCAGAATTGCCCCGCGCCTATTCCTATTGTCGGAATATCCAAAATATCGCTTATATATTTCGCCAAATTTGCGGGAATTAGTTCCAAAACAATCATTTTTGCGCCAAATTCCTGCGAAATTTTAGCGAATTTCACCAATTCTTTCGCCCGTTCTACGTCTTTTCCCTGAACGGATACTTTTAAGTTCGGCGTTTGCGGCGTATAACCGATATGCGAACATACGCAAATGTTTGCCGACGTGAGTTTTTTTAACAATTCGACGCTGCCGTTTTCAAGTTCTATCTTTACCATATCCGCGCCGTTTTCAATAAGTTTTTGAGCGGCGAATATTGTTTCGTTCGGCTTTTCATACACGATTTCATAAGGAATATCCGTAATTATTTTGCATTTGGTATTTGCGCGTTTTACCGATTTCGTAAGAAAAAGCATATCGTCTAATTTTACTTCGTTTACGCTTTTGTAGCCCAAAACGTTTGTGCCGCCGCTGTCGCCGACAAGCAAATAATCTATACCCGCATCTTGTGCTATTTTTGCGGTTAAAGCGTCGTAGCACGTTAGCATCGTTATTTTTTCTTTGTTCATAATATTATCCTTTTTTTGTATAATATTTAATAATTTGCGTATAAAAATACTATTTGCGCTTTTGTCGCAATTTCTAAACTTTTTGTTAAAAATACGATAATTTTTCACTTTTTCTATTTTTGTTTCGCTTTTTAATATAAAAATATACTATTTTTACTGCGAAAACAATATTTATTAATTTTTAATTTTTTTGGGAGGGTTTTGATGTCAGATAAGTACATCTATAAGTTCGGCGAAGGTAAAGCCGACGGAAATGCAAAAATGAAAGAATCGCTTGGAGGAAAAGGCGCGAATCTCGCGGAAATGTCAAGTATCGGCGTACCTGTGCCGCCCGGATTTACAATTGTCACGGACGTGTGCGATTATTATTACAAAAACGGAAAGCAACTTCCCAAAACGCTTAAAGCGGAATTGGACGAAAATATTGCTATTCTCGAAAAACGTAAAAACGCGAAATTCGGCGACCCGAAATCGCCGCTTTTGGTATCTGTTCGCTCGGGCGCGGCAATGTCTATGCCCGGTATGATGGACACGATTCTCAACTTGGGAATAAACGACGAAGTTTGCGAAGGTTTGGCTAAAAAGACAGGCAACGAAAGAATGGCGTGGGACTCTTATCGCAGATTTATAAATATGTTTGGCGACGTGGTTATGGGAATCGCGCACGAAAAATTTGAACACGAACTTTCCGCAATTAAATCGAAGCGCGGCGCAAAAGTCGACACCGACCTCGATGTTGAAGGACTTAAAGAAGTCGTTACGGCGTATAAAAGAGTTTATAAAGAAAACGCAAGCGGAGAAGGCGCTCCCGTGCAAAAGAAAAAAGGCGACGAATTTCCGACAAACGCAAGAGTTCAGTTGGAAGACGCAATTATGGCTGTCATAGGTTCGTGGATGTCTCCGAGAGCCGAATTTTATCGCACGAAAGAAAAAATTTACGGTCTCAAAGGAACTGCGGTAAACGTTCAATCGATGGCGTTTGGAAATATGGGCGACACTTCGGGAACGGGCGTCGCGTTTACAAGAAACTCCGCCGACGGAACAAACGAATTTTACGGCGAATTTTTGATTAACGCGCAAGGCGAAGACGTTGTTGCGGGAATCAGAACTCCTATGCACATTTCCGAAATGAAAAAGGTCTGGAAAGACATCTACAAAGAACTCGACGGCATTCGTTTGAAACTCGAAAAACATTACAAAGATATGCAAGATATTGAATTTACCATAGAAGAAGGCAAACTTTATATGCTTCAAACAAGAGGCGGAAAAAGAACCGGTATGGCGGCTGTAAAAATCGCTTACGATATGGTAAAAGAAGGTTTGATTGACGAAGAAGAAGCGCTTATTCGCGTTTCGGGCGACCACCTTAACCAATTGCTTTTCGACGTTTTAGACCCGAAAGAAAAGCAAAGAGCGGTAAGCGAACATCGCGTTTTCACAAAAGGACTTCCCGCTGGACCGGGCGCGGCTTGCGGACAAGTTGTTTTTAACGCCGACGACGTTGTCGAATGGAAAAAACAGGGCAAAAAAACCATTCTTTTCAGACACGAAACGTCTCCCGAAGACGTTATTGGAATGGCGGATTCCGAAGCGACCGTAACTTCGACGGGCGGTATGACGTCGCACGCGGCTGTCGTTGCGCGTTCTTGGGGTAAATGTTGCGTAGTAGGCGCGAGCGAAATGCAGATTGACTACAAGAAAAAGACAATTACCGCAGGAAAAACCGTAATAAACGAAGGCGATGTTGTCGCTGTCGACGGAGGCACGGGCGAATTGATTTTGGGCGAAGTTAAAAAGACAAAATCGCCGGTTATTTCGGGACTTGTAGATAACAACGAAGACGCGAAAAAAACCGAAGTTTATAAAATGTTCGTAAATCTTATGAAATGGGCTGAAAAAACCAAAACGCTTAAAGTTCGCGCAAACGCGGATTCTCCAAGAGATTCGCTTGTAGCAAGAGCGCTTGGAGCGCAAGGCGTAGGTCTTTGCAGAACTGAACATATGTTCTTTGAAGGCGAAAGAATTTGGGATATGCGCGCTATGATTTTGGCGGAAACGGTAGAAGAACGCAAAAAAGCGCTCGACCGACTTCTCCCCTATCAGAGAGCGGATTTTGAAGGAATGTTCAAAGAAATGGACGGATACGGCGTAACTATTCGTTATCTTGACCCGCCATTGCACGAATTTTTGCCGCAGGACGAAGCGGGTCAAAAAGAAATGGCTGAACGTATGCACATTTCCATAGATAAAGTTAAAAAAGAAGTTCAGGATTTACACGAACAAAACCCGATGCTCGGACATCGCGGTTGTCGTTTGTCCATCACGTATCCCGAAATTTGCGTAATGCAGACGACGGCTGTGATTGAAGCGGCTTGCAAAAAGGAAAAAGAAGGCATAACGGTAATTCCCGAAATTATGATTCCGCTTGTCGGCAAAGTTGAAGAATTTCAATATTTGGCGAAAATCGTTCGCGAAACGGCGGATAAAATTATCAAGGAAAAAGGCGCAAAATTCACATATACCGTCGGTACTATGATTGAAATTCCCAGAGCCGCAATAGTCGCGGACAAAATTTCCGGCGGAGAAAACGGCGCGGAATTCTTTTCGTTTGGAACAAACGACCTTACGCAGATGACTTTCGGTTATTCTCGCGACGACGCAGGCGTGTTCATTTCGGACTACATTGAAAAGAAAATTTTGCGCGAAGACCCGTTTGTAGCGGTTGACCAAGAAGGCGTTGGCGCACTTGTAGAAATGGGAGTTGAAAAAGGCAGAAAAGGACGTAAAAAACTTAAATGCGGCGTCTGCGGAGAACACGGAGGCGAGCCGTCTTCGGTTAAATTCTTCCACAGAACCGGTCTCGATTACGTTTCTTGCTCGCCGTATCGCGTGCCTGTCGCTCGTCTTGCGGCTGCGCAAGCGGTTATCGAAGAAAAAAGACACGCAAAAAAGAAAAAATAAACACCTTTGTTTTGGAATGAAAAAAAACGCCGTTTGAGAAATCAAGCGGCGTTTTTTTGTGATTATACAACATCTTAAATTAAAATGTTTTTCTTGATTTTTAATTTTTTTTAGTTTTTCTTGCGCACAAATAGTATTTTTCCGATAAAAAAAGGATTTTTTTTAAATGTCAAAACAATATATCTACATTGTTCAATCGTCGAAAGAAATTATAAGTTGCAAAATAGGAATAACGAACGATTTGGAAAGAAGATTGAACGAATATAACAGTATGACGGGAAAATCGAAAGAAACCGTTTATCAATATTTATTCACTTGCGAAGTAAGCGATATGAAACAAATTGAAAACGATATAAAAGACGAATTTAGACGTTTGCGAGAAGAAAAAAGTAGAGAAATGTATTTTTACAACAAAGATTTATTTGAAGATTACGTTAAATTTATAAAAAGCCATAAAATGTTTACAAAAGAAATATTTATAAAAACCGACGTTCAAAAAGAAGTAGTAAAAATAGTAAAACGGGAAAAGCCAACTCTTAAAGAACGCGGATTAACTTTTAAAAAAGTGATGCAAAAAGCAAAACAAGTAAAGAATGACGAATTTTATACAAGATACGAAGACGTAGAAAAAGAAATAAATATGTACGACGCAGAAATTTGGAAAGACAAAACGGTTTTTTGCAACTGCGACGACGCTATCGGCGACTCCGAAGATAAAAATAACATAAATACGTCGGCTTTTGCGTTATATTTTATAAAAAACTTTGAAAAACTTGGACTAAAAAAACTTATTTGTACGCACTATGCGGGAACGGTAGATTTATTTAATTCAGGACCAAAAGGATATGTATACACATATATTTATACTAAAACCAGAACGGAAGAATTTAAGGATTCTCCAAAAGGTTACACGGGTAGTTTTGACGACCCGATTTCTCTAAAAATACTAAACGAAGAAGCGGATATAGTTTGCACGAATCCGCCGTTTTCGAGGTCTATTGATTATTGGAAAATTTTAAATGACAGCGGTAAAAAATTTATAATAATTTCAAATTCGGCGATTGTATTAACAGAATCGTATATACCGTATTTCAAAGATAATAAAGTATGGGCGGGATTCAATGAAGTGTATTGGTTTTTAACGCCTAAAAGAGAACTTACCAGAGCGACAGGTTACTGGTTTACCAATATTCCTATAAAAGATAGACCAAATTATAAACGATTAAAAATAATGCCCTTAAAAAAGATACCTGAAAAACATAAAGAATACGACGATTCTAAAATGTTATTAGTAAATAATGGCTATATACCCAGCGATTATAAAAAACCGTTTGCGGTATCTTCAAATCCAATATTAAACGGCTTGTTGGAAAAAGGATACAAATTATTACAAGATAAAAGATATACGCCTTATATAAACGGCGAAGAATGTTATGCGAGAGCGCTGGTGCAGAAAATTTAATTTTCGCAATAATTAAACTTAAAATAAACGGCGCGGTAATACGTCGATGATATTAAAGTATATAACTCCCATTTTTTTATAATTTTGTAACAATTTACGCGCCGCGAATATCAAACGTACAAAAACGGAAGCAAGGAAAAATTTATGAATAAAAAAAAATATTTGATTTTTATCTTAATTTGGATAATTCCAATTTCAACTCGCGCCGAGCAATGGACGCTTGACAAATGTATAGAACACGCCTTAAAACACAACAAAACAATTCGCACTTATAACGAAAACATAACTTCGGACAGCGCGAGAATTATTCAGGCAAAAAGCGTTTTTTATCCTGATTTGTCGGGAAGCGCAGGTGCAAATACTTCGGCTTCGGGAACGCCGTTTTCGCAGTCAAACTCCAACCCGTCGGGAAACGTTTCTTTCAGATTGTCGTCGGGCGTTATTTTATTTGACGGCGGAAAAAATATGACCCGCCTTTCCATTGCCGAAAAAAATCTTGAACAGGACAAAACCATACTAAAAAGAGAGATTAGAGACATTATTTCGCTTGTCGCCCGCAGTTATATTTCGGTTTTGTACGCGACGGAAACGCTGAACAACGCCAAAGAATCGGTTGCGCTTTCGCAAAAACAATTGGAATATCAGCAGGCGTTGTCGGAAGTCGGAAAGTCGACGCAACTTGCGTTATCGAGAAGCAACGCGCAACTTTCGAGAAATAAATATTCGCAAACTTCGGCGCAAAACGCTTTTGACGCGGCAATTTTGCAAATAAAAAATTTATTGGAATTGGATTGGAATACGAACTTTGAAGTCAGCGATAATTTGCGCTGGGAAAATCGGCTGTTTTCGGACGTGGGATTCAATATTATTCATCCCGATAATATACAAAATATTGACTTTAACGACGTCGCGTATTTGTCGGAGGATTCCGTGTTTGAATATTATAGTAAAAATTTTGTTTCGGAAATATATTCGGCGCAACTTGCGGTGGAAATTGCGCAAATGTCGCTTGAAATAGCGAAATTTGGAAAAATGCCGTCGTTTTCGGTAAACGGCAATATTTCTACAAACGCAAGAAGCGGCTCGGAAAATAGCGCAAACGAGCAATTACGAGAGCAATTATCATCGTCGATAGGATTAAGTTTGAACGTTCCGATAGTCGATAATCGCGCTACAAAATCGTCGATAATTATAGCGCAAAGCAATTTGAACAAGGCAAAAATTTCTTTGGAAACGGCGCGGCAAAATATTCGGTCGCAAATCGCCCAAATTGTAGCCGACGTAAATTCGTCGTCGTCGCGTTTTGCTTCGGCAAAAGAACAATTTTTAGCCGAAACCGAAAATATGCGGACAATAGAAGAGATGTACGGGATGGGAAATATTACGGCGATAGATTACGCTTCGCAGCAAAACGCTTTTCTTTCGGCGCAGTCGGAGTTGACGCAGGCAAAATATTCGCTTATGCTTTCGCAAAAATTACTCGAAATTTATTTGACGTATAATTAAGCGAAAATTTGTCCTATTTCTAATTCTGCGGTATTTCGTTTATTTTCACAATTTTTACCTTGTTTTTTGCTTTTTAGAATCTGCCGAAATGTATATTTTTTTTCAAAAAAGGAAAATAAAAATGAAACCTAAAATTATTTACGACGACGAAAAAGATAATCTTCCAAAAAAGGAGGATTAAAATGAGTTTAGGCATTGCTATTGCCATCGTTCTTACGCCGATTTTAATCGCGGCTTATTATTTCGGTTATTTCGGCGGGAAAATACCTTTTATTGAAAAGGAATAATTTTTTTTGCAAAGACAAAAATAAAAACCGCGTAATTTTTATCAAAGGAATATTTTACGAATAACGAATTACGAATGCCAAATACTTATATTCGTCCTATTTTTGCGGCGGACAAAGTAAAATTTGTCGCGAAAATATTGAACGAAGAAAAAATAAATACGATTTGCGAAAACGCAAAATGTCCAAACAAAAGCGAATGTTTTTCGCGCGGTTCGGCAAGTTTTTTGGCGCTCGGCGAAATTTGCACGAGAGAATGTAAATTTTGCGCCGTAAAAAAAGGATTTTCGCCTCCGCCGCTCGACGAAAACGAACCGCAACGTTTTAGCGACGCCGTAAAAAAACTCAATTTGACAAGCGTCGTAATAACGTCCGTAACGAGAGACGATTTGTCGGACGGCGGGGCAAAACATTTGGCAAAATGCGTTTTTGAAATTAAAAAAAATTGTCCGAATTGCAAAGTAGAACTTCTTATTCCCGATTTTAACGGCGACGAAAAATCGCTGAAAATCGTACTTAATTCACCGCTCGATTGCGTTTCGCACAATATTGAAACGACCAAAAATATTTATCCGAAAATACGAAATTCGGCGAATTTTGAGCGTTCGCTATCAGTGCTGAAATATCTTAAAAAAAATAGCGAAATTGCGATAAAAAGCGGATTTATGCTCGGACTCGGCGAAGAAGAAAACGATATTTTTGAACTTATAAAAACGCTTGCCGAAATTCCCGTAGATATTTTGTGCATCGGACAATATTTTAAACCTACAAAAACGGCTTTTTGCGTGCAAAAATATTACGAAGAAAGCGATTTTGAAAAATTTGCGTTCTTTGCGCGAAATTTAGGCGTAAAAAAAGTCAATTCGGGCGTTTTTGTCAGAACTTCGTATAAAAATTTTGGTTCAAGATAAGTTAGGCATAAATTATTTTATGTTAAACTTATGGAGGACAGAATGAAAAACAAGTATATAATTCGTTCTAGGATTTTGGAGTGGAAATT
>WRFX01000123.1 GCA_009787445.1 Chitinivibrionia bacterium
AAGAATAAAATATAATGCGGTACGTACCAAAATAGCGAAATTATTTTGAATTTTTGAAATTTTGTTTTTCATACCGTATTTCCTTTCATTCTTTTTTTGCCTAATTTTTGGCAAATTTGGGTTAGTTTTCGGGAATAAAATAATATTTGTTTTTATGAAAGTACGGAAAAAAGTCAAAAAAGTATTTTTTTGTTTTTGAGAACGCATTTTCGTTTCTCAAGTTTTATAATATTTGTTTATATTTCCGATAAATATTAAAGGCGAATAATATTTTATACGAAACTAAATACGGAGGAAAAATACAATGCGAAGAAAAGACAAAGAAATTATAGACATAAGCGAAAAAATTGCCGTCGTGAAAAAGTGTAAAGTTTGTCGAATAGGTTTATCCGAAAATAATATGCCTTACATTATTCCGTTAAATTACGGATATGATTTTAACAATGATATCTTAACGCTGTTTTTTCACGGCGCGACGCAAGGAAAAAAACTCGATATGATAAAAAATAACAATAACGTATGCTTTGAAATCGATTGCGATACGAAATTGCTTGAAACCGAAAAAGCGTGCAATTACGGATATGCGTTTAAGAGCGTAATAGGATTCGGTAAAATAATAATATTGGAAAATGCGGACGAAAAAATTTACGGATTAAATAAAATTATGAAACATCAGACGGAAAAAGAAACTGTTTTTGATTTTACGCCCGACGAACTAAAAAACGTATGCGTGATGAAAATGACCATAGAAAAATTTACGGGAAAACAAAAAGAATTTCGGTAAAATTTATAAATAATTTTCACTCAAACAATTTACAAATTTCCTTTGTCGTTTCATCGTCGAGAATAATCGGTTTTCCTTCAAATACTATGATTTTTTGCGTATTTTCAACGCATTCGTCTACTAAATTTTGCCAATTCCAAGAGTTTTCAAATTTTTCGGCTTTTTCTATATTTGGCATAGTCGCGGGATTCGGCGGAACAAAAAGCGTGCAACAATCTTCAAACGGTCTAATAGAAATATCGAAAGTGCCGATTTTTTTGGCAATATTTATTATTTCATTTTTATCCATACAGGCAAGCGGACGAATTATCGGCATATTTGAAACGGCGTTTATCGTATTTATACTTTTTGGCGTTTGGCTTGCGACTTGTCCGATACTCTCGCCCGTCGCAATAAGCGAAATTTCGTGTTTTCGCGCAATTTTGTCGCAAATTCTCAACATCATTCTCCGCATAACCGTCATCGCGTAATTTTGCGGAACGTTCGCGAAAATTTCTTTTTGCAATTTCGTAAAAGGCACAAAATATATGTTTATTCTGCCTTCGGGGAGAAAGAGCGATAAATTTTGCGCAATATCGAAAACTTTTTGTTTCGCTTTTATTGAAGTATGCGGCGGCGATTCAAAATGAACGCAGTCAATCAATAATCCGCGTTTCATTAAAAGATAGCCCGCGACGGGAGAATCGATTCCGCCCGAAAGCATTAGCAATGCGCGACCGCCGACTCCTATTGGAAGCCCGCCGGAAGCGATAATTTTCTTTGCCGAAACGACGGTAAAATGCGGTTTTATCGTAATTGTTACTATTTTGTCGGGATTTGATATACCGTAATTCGCGTTAAATTTTTCGGATACAAATTCTGCAACAAGCCGCGAAACGTCTGGCGATTTTATTGGGAATTGCTTCCAACCGCGCTTTGTTTCAAATTTAATTTTTTCGTTTTCGCTCGCTTCTTCGCGAACAATTTCCAATGCGGTTTTGCAAATTTCGTCTATTTCGCTTTTGCAAATTTTCCCCAAAGAATACGAATATATACCGAATATTTTATCTAATTTTTCTGCGACTTTTTGCCAATCGCAATCGTTTAATTCAATAAGAATATTGTCGTCGGTATACGAATAGGAAATTTGCAAATCGGCGGTTTTTTTCGCAAACGTTTTTACTATTCTCTTTACAAACGCCATTTTGTTTTTTCCTTTGAGAAAAACTTCGCCGAACGAAGCGTAAATTATATCGTATTTCATAAAATTTTCCCTTTTTTTCATTATTTTTGCTGGAAAAATATTATTTTACGCAAAAAATAAGGAGAAATTATGCGACTTAAATCAATTCTTGCGATAATTTATACGGCAATAATTATTGTCGTAGTTTTTTCTTTGACTATTACCGCGATGCAGGAAGAGTTTATAAATCAAAGCGCGGCGATAAAATTTTTATTTTGGCAAACGCAGCCGTTTCCTATGATTTCGTTTATTGCGGCGACGTTTGTAATCGGATTATTCATCGGTTTGCTTGTCGCGGTCGTCGATAATTTTCACAACAGAAAAATAATAAAAGAATTGCGCAAACAATTAGACGAGCAAAATGAGACAGACGGAATGACATAGTTAAACAGACATAAATTTTCCTTGACGAAAAGGTACAAAAAAACCGTTTTTATCTAAAAATTTTGTAATATACATTAGTTTACGTAATTTTCCACCGCGTTTTATTTAAGCAAATATTATTTTATATTAAAAAAGAAAACAAAAAAAGGATGAAAAATGCGAATACCGTCAATTTATCTTGAAACAACGATTTTCAATTTCCCGTTTGTAGATGATTCGCCGCAATATAAATCCGATACTTTGCGTTTATTTGCAGAAATAAAAACAGGAAAGTTTAAACCGTTTACGTCCGAATATGTTAAACGAGAGTTGGAAGACACGAAAGATACTGAAAAACTCGCAAAAATGACCGCTCTCATTTCCGATTACGATATAACCGTGCTTCCAAGCAACATAGAAGCGGAACAACTCGCCGACTTATACGTATCGGCTGGCGTTATTCCTGAAAAATACAGTACGGACGCATTTCATATTGCAGTAGCAACCATTGCCGGTCTTGATTGCATAGTAAGTTTGAATTTCAAACATATAGTGAAGCACAAAACAATTCTTGAAACAGAATATATTAACGCCAGAGAGGGATTCAAACGAATTTTTATTCACACTCCCGCGGAGGTAATAGGATATGAGGAATAATATTGACGATTATATGAACGACCCCGATATTATAAACGAGCCGTCGGCGCTAAGAGAAATACACGCTATTCGTTTGAGAATACGGGACGAAACAAAAAATCTAACGACACAGGAACGCACTACATATTTTCGCGAAGGCGCAGAGTCGTTTTTTGCACGAAAAGAAGCGGTAAAAAAATAATTAAAAAACTCATAAATTTTAAAACATAATTACCTCGTCAAGGCAAAAACGCCCGCCATAATTAAAATTATTCCCGCAACTTTGGGAAACGTAATAGATTCGTTTAATAAAAAATAACTTAAAATCATCGTAAAAACATATCCTAAACTTACCAAAGGATAGGCGCGGCTCAATTCCATTTTTGACAAAACATAAAACCACAAAAGCAAACTGAACCCATAACAAAAAAGCCCGCCCCAAACGTATAAATTAGTAATGCCGTATTTTATTATTTCAACAGTTTCTATCGATTTGTTTGAAACAGCCGTTACGCCCGTTTTGAAAAAGTACTGCGCAACCGCTCCCAGCAAAATACTTATTAACGCGGCGATATATTGCATTTAACTTAACCTATATAACTTTTCATAAGTAAATTATAATAAAAAACAATCCGAGCCAGCCGACAATACAGCATTGTATAAAACGGTCGCGCAATAAAATTTTCGTCGGACTGCCGCTTTTCAAATCTACTATCGTAACCTGCAAATATCTTATAACGCCCATAAGCACAAAAACGGCGGTAACATAAATATGCCTGCTTTTAAGACGCTCGATTATGTCGGGCGAAAGAGTGTACATCAAATATGCGATTACGATTATCGTCGCGACGACCGTTATGAGCTGATTCATAAATTCCAAATTGTACCTGCCGGTATTCTTGCGGTGAGAAACGCCCGTATTCTCATACAAAACGACATCGTCGCGCCGCTTGGCGAAAGCCAGAAACAAAGCAAGCAGAAACGTCATTATGATAATCCACTCCGAAAGCCAAATTCCCGCGGCAATTCCGCCTGCGCCGACCCTTAACACAAATCCGACGGCAATAATAAAAACGTCGATAATAACGAATTGCTTTAATTTTATGCAATAGGCGATATTCATTATGTAATAAAACGAAATTAACGCCATAAGCGTATAATTTGTATTTTTTGCAAAAAAGAAAAGAATGCTCATCGATATGGAGAAACAGATTACCATTATCGCGTAAGCCGTTTTCTCGGAAATTTTTCCCGACGCAATCGGTCTCTTGCATTTTTCAGGGTGCAGTTTATCCGCTTTTACGTCGTAAATATCGTTAAAACAATAAATGGAACTCGCCGCAAACGAAAAAGCCGCAAACACCGTAACGCAAGACAATAAAGCCGAAACATTAAGGAGTTGTCCGTCAAAAAACACCGGCAGAAAAATAAACAGATTTTTTGTCCATTGTTCGGGGCGCAGAAGTTTAAATATGTGTTTCATTAAATATTACCCCCGTTCTTTCTTATTTATTATTTTAATTTTTGTATCGATTCCCCAAGCCGCGTAAATTATTACGGGAAATATATATGGATAATGATAACGGGGAATGGCGGGGAAAATACACGTTATAGCGGTGCCTGCTATGAATATTACAAGAAAGACCGATTTAACCGATAAAATTTCCTTGCGATTTATTATTAACGAATAAAAGAAAAGTAAAAACGTTAAATAATAAGGTATTGACGATAATGCCTGTTTCAACAGTATGCCAATAATTTCGTCTATTGAAATCGCGTCTTTTCCAGCCAAAAATCTGCCTATGGAATGGCTTGACTTATAGGGATGCGCCCAACCGTCGTTGACATACAGAATCGGTATTTTTTTTAGAAACAAGAGCGTAAATTTAACGGGATGTTTTTTTATCCATTCAATAGAACGCGCTTTCCAAATAGAATCTTTTTCGGCAAAAGTTAGCGTATGGCTATTTTCAATAACGCCAATTTCGCCGTCGTCAAAACTATAAAAGGTTCCTGTGGCTTTATCGTGCGAAGTCATCATAAGATTTACCCCTGACGTCGTAGATTGATAGACAAAATAGCCCGTTTTCTTTTCGGTTGCCGTCCCTATAACAAGAATTACCAGTATATATGGAATAATCAAGGCAAAATAATTGTAAATTTTTGTTTTTACGATAACGAAATACACAACCGAAGCAAAAAGAAATATAATCGCCAGCGGACGAATCCAATTAGCGAGAGCGAATAATATAGCGGCTAAAATAATATATTTTAATTTACCTGAAAAAACGAGGCATAACGCGCTTAAACACAGGAACAAAAAGGGGTTTTCCGTCCTTTGCCCTAAAACGACGAATAAATTGGAAGGTAAAAGCATAAAAATTACGGCGGCAATAAGTCCCGTGCGTTTTGAAAAGAATTTTTTGCCTAAATAATATATTTCAAACAACATCGCAATATTCATAAAAAGATTGGGTATAGGATTAAAATTCACCGTGCCAAAAATATGGAGTTGCAGAATAAGATAATTGATAAATCCGGGAGCCCATATAAACCATGAATAAACATCTTGCGCGTTAGGATACCATTGTCCGCTATCGAAACAACGCCGCGCTATGGAAACATATCCTTCGATATCCGTGCCGGGCAGCGGCGGATGTCCCCAAAAACAGACGATAAGTACGATTTGCGCTACAACCCAAACGGCAAAAAGCGCCAATGCGATTTTAAGCAATAACTTTTCATCTTCAAAAACACTTTGAATTTTCTGTTTTATATTTATAAATTGCGACATTTCTTTTTGATAATTCATAACGTCGATTACCCCGTTTTTTAATGAAAATTATAAAATTTTAGTCAGGAATATAATTTATGCCGCATCTCTAAAACAAGTTTAATTTTAATATATTTTCATTTTCAAGAGAAATTTCAAAATCTCGACGAAGTTTGTAATTTATATTTGCCTTATACGCTTGGGAAATTTGATTTTGGCGGCGAATTTTGTAAATTTTTCCGTCCTTCATAAAATTAGCGCCCGTCTGATGAAAACAAAACGGAATATCTTTTTCTATACACTGTTTTCTAATATCCAAAATCCATTTGTAATCGCAAATTCTCGCGTCTCTCCCCGATTCTCCGCTAACGGCGACTTCTTCTATATTGGCGTTCAAATACGGTAAAATATTCACTTTTTCAAGAATCGGCGCGACAATAATAGTTTTGTGGCGAATAGGAAGTTTTTCAAAAATCGGCAATCGATAATTTGCCATTTCCTGATTTTCCACCGTGCAACCGATAATCACGTTTTCGTAGCCGTCGTTCCAATCGGCGGGCAAAGACGAAAAAAATCTGTCTATACGCTTGGTAAAAATAAAAAAACGCAAGTCGCCGCGCCGCTTAATCATTTCCCAAGCGGTTTTGCGCCAAACGTCTGCCTCTTCAAGAAAAAAATCGCTTGTAAGGCACGTATAAATTATCTGCCCGCAGCGAAGTTTGTAAGTTTTGTCGCGATTTAATTTTATCGGCAAATAAAAATTGGTTTTGTTTTTTCTTATTTTACTGCTTTCGATGGGCGAGCCGTACATTTTATCCTGACGATATACGTAACAGAATTTACATCCCGCGCTAATTTTTTTGCAACCGTGCCAAGGGTTCCAGTTTGTCATAATTTTTCGTCTATTCTAAAATTTGCCGTCGTCATAATTATCTCCGCGTTAAAAATTTATGAGTTAATATAATATCCGCCAAAATAAAAAAGGACGTATTTCACAAAATACGTCCCCAATAACAAAAACGTTAATTACAAAAAACTATTTAACCGTAATTTTTTGTTTCAACAACGAAACGCCCGCCTGCTTCACGTTAAGAATAAATATTCCTTTTGAAAGATTATCAATTCTCAAATTCGTCGCATTTATGCCGTTTGTCGCGGTAATATCTACGCTTTTTACTAATCGTCCTTGCAAATTATAAAGTTGCACCGTGTAAGTTCCCGCTTTCAAATTCAGGTTTATTTGTCCATTTTTTATTCCTGCAAAATTTATCGTTTGCGCCGTCTTTTTTGTAGATTTTTTGGCAATCGGGGTTTTCGCATTTTCTATTACGTCCAAATACGGATAACCGTTATTTTTTGCAGGGTCAATCGCCCAAATATTCGCAAAATCCCAGCCAGAATACGTACTTTGTTGTTTCATTTCGGCGGTTGTTTTCGGTTCGCCTTTGCCTTCATCGCTTTGTCCGCTCGTTTCGCTGTCGTAGTAACCGCTTGTAATTTCATTATAATTATTTCCGACTAATCCGCCGACATTCATTCCTTTAACGTTTCCGATAGCATAACAATTCTCAATCGTGCCGTAATCGTTCCAACCTACCAATCCGCCGCAAGAAGAACCCGCGTCGCCTTCAACGTTTCCCGTAGCATAACAGTTTGTAATCGTACCGCGCACGGTTACTCCCACCAAGCCGCCGGCACGAAACCCATTAACGTTTCCCGTAGCGTAGCAATTCTTAATTGTGCCGTACACATTCCAACCTACTAGTCCGCCGACAGAATGATCCCCATCAATATCTATCGTAGCGTAACAATTTTCAATAGTGCCACCGTTGTTTAATCCCGCCAATCCGCCTCCGCGATAGTCGCTTTCAATATACGAATCAGAAACTCCGAGATTTTTTATTGTTCCTTCATCGCCGACCGCTCCAAACAATCCTACACCAATCCAATGCCACCACCTGTCAATTTCATCTGTATAAATTCCGCTGACAACAAACCCCGCGCCGTCAAAAATACCCTGAAAAGCAAACAAATTATTATATAAAGCAAACATTTCATCATAGATTTCGTCAAGTTCAGAACAGTCATTTTCATTGCAGTAATTTTCAATAAAACTTTCCATAAACGCATCTTCAAGACCTCCAATAGGCGTCCATTGATTATTGTCGTTGCCGTTAAGGTCAATGTTATTGCCGAGTTTGATAGTTTGTCCGCGAAAATTATTTCCGCCGTTAATGCTCATAGCCGCAAACTCTTTCAACTGCGCGGCGGTAGTAATAGTAATATTTGGCGCACTCCAATCGATTGTTTGCGCAAACGTTTCGCTCGCAATAACCGCAGTTATCGCAAATACCTTGATTAAATCAAGTTTTTTCATAAAAACACTCCTCGTTTTTAGGTTTAAATTTTTGA
>WRFX01000124.1 GCA_009787445.1 Chitinivibrionia bacterium
AAAAATCTTTCCGCGTCCTGCAAAAGATTTTTATCCGACGGACGTTCCAAATCAAGCAAAATAAAGTCGTCGTTATTTTTTGCCAACATTTTTACAAACGTTGTTTTTCCGCATTGTCGCGGTCCTAAAATCGCCGAAACAGGCGCGTTTTTAAGCGATTTTTGTATTTTTTCCGCAAATATCATACGATTAACATCCTTAAACATAATAACTTACTCCTTGTTTATGAAATTTGGAAGTCCGACTTCCAATTTTCATACAAAATACTTTATTTGTTTATAACAAAAGGGAAAAAAGATAAAATTTTATTTAATTTTATACAAAAAAATAACAAAGCGTATTGCAAACAAAAGGGAAAAAGTGCAATCAATAGAAAAGTTTTATTTATCGACAAAGATATTTATTATTTTAGCGTTAAACAATTTTTATGGAGTATATTATGTCAAAAAAAGTTGTTGTCAGCGGGCTTGGAATAATAAGTCCTATTGGAACGGGCAAAGATAAATTTTGGGAAGCGGCAGCGAAAGGCACAAACGGCGTTTTGCCTATAAAGTCCTTTGATACGAGCGAGTATCGAAGCAAAACCGGCGGCGAAGTAAGAGATTTTGACGCAAAAACTTATCTTAACGACGATGAAATAAACGCTATGGGTCGCGCAGGACAATTTGCCGTCGCGGCTACGAGAATGGCGTTAGACGACGCAAAATTAAAAATTGCGGACATAAATCCGCACAGAGTCGGCGTTTCTATGGGAACTACGATGGGAGAGCCGCAAATAATTCAAAACGCGCTGGCAAAATATTCAAAAGACGAAAAAATTTTCAAAAACACGGATAAAGGCGAAAGCATAAAATATCCCGCGAATACGATTCCCGCAAACGTCGCGAGATTTATAGGAGTAAAGGGCTCTACAACCCTTATTCCGACTGCTTGCGCGGCGGGAAATTACGCCATAGGTTACGCGATGGATTTAATAAAAATGGGACGACTCGATTACGCCATTGCCGGCGGAAGCGACCCGTTTGCGGCTATCGCTTTTTGCGGATTTAACCGCCTGCTCGCGACCACTTTGGACGTTTGCAGACCTTTTGATTTAAATCGCGTAGGAATGGCGGTTGCGGAAGGCGCGGCGGTTTTGATTATGGAAACGCTCGAAAGCGCGCAGGCGCGAGGAGCCGAAATTTACGGCGAAATTTTGGGTTACGGTTTGGGCTGCGACGCTTACGATATGACCGCGCCTCATCCCGAAGGACTTGGCGGAATATTGGCGATGGAACGCGCGGTCGCGCATTCAAAAATAAGCAAAAAAGACGTAAGTTATATTTGCGCTCACGGAACGGGAACTCCCGCAAACGACAAATCCGAAACAAAAATCGCAAAAGCGGTTTTCGGCGAAGACGCGTATAAAATACCGATGTCTTCGCTTAAATCGATGCTTGGACACACTATGGGAGCGGCAAGCGCGATTGAGGCGGCGGCTTCTTTTCTTATGATAAAAAACGGCAAAATTTTACCGACGATAAATTACGAAACGCCCGACCCCGACTGCGATTTGGATTACGTGCCAAACGCCGCTCGCGACGCGGAGTTAAACGTAATCGTTTCAAACGCATACGCATTCGGCGGAAACACGTCGGCAATCGTTATAAAAAAATACAGAGAAGGAGAATAAAAAATGTCAAAATCCGTAATAACGAAAATAAATACTATCTGCAGTTTGGGAATTGGATTCGACGCGATGAAAAAGAATATCGCAAAAGATATTTCTCCGACTAAAATTAAATCGTTTGAAATGTACGATTTGCCGAGCGAACAGTATATTTTTACCGCGCCCGATTTTGAGCCGAAAGATATTTTGGGCAAAAAGGGTTTAAGAACTTTGGACAGAGCGACAAAATTTCTTATGTGCGCGATAGAAACCGAATTTAAGGAATATTTGGAAGGACTTCCCGAAGAAGAAAGACCCGGACTTATGGTCGCGACGGCTTTCGGTTCGGTCGAGTCGATAGGAAATTTTATTACCGATTCAATTCGTTTTGGCGTAAGCGCGGTAAATCCGGGACTTTTTGGCAATACGGTAATAAATTCTCCCGCAGGAAACGCCAATATTCGATACAATATTAAAAATTTATCGGGAACTCTTTCGACGGGCTTAACTTCCGGAATTGAAGGACTTATTTACGCTTGCGACCATATTGCGCAGGGATATTTGCCGTCTATTTTATACGCGGGATTGGAAGAAGCGGCATCGTACCAGTTTGCGTCGGCGATTGCCGAAAATTGTTTGTCGACCGACGATAAAATTCGTCCGTTTTCGCAAATTCCGCAGGGATATATTTTGGGCGAAGGCGTTGGAGTTTTTCTCGTAGAAAACGAAAAATACGCCGACAAACACGGAAGAAAGCCAATCGCTTCAATAGAAGGATACGCAAGCGGATTTGACCCGAACGGCGGAGTGTACGGATATAATATTGACGGCGACGTTATTGAACACGCAATTAGAGAAGCGCTTCGCAAGGCGCATATTTCGCCGCAGGATATCGCTTTTGTGGCGTCTTCGGCAAATAGTTCGTATGGCGATTTGGCAAAGGCGAGAGTAATTTCGCGAGTTTTCGGCGCGGATAAACCCGTCGCGTGTTACAAACAAAAATTTGGCGAAGCGTGGGGGGCAAGCGGCGCGTTGTCGCTTGCGGCGGCGATTGCGGATTTGCAGAAAAAAAGCGTTTCGCCGATTTATACGGACGGCTATTCAAAAATCGACGGAATAAATTTAATAAAAAAGCAGGAATTTCCGATAGACAAGGACTACGCTATCGTGTTGTCGTCTTCGCCCGACGGAAATTGCGCGGCAGTGGTTATCAAAAAACAATAACAATAAAAAAAGGAGTGTTTATTATGGCTACAACAGCGGAAATTAAAAGCAAAATTCGCGAAATTATCGTAAATATCGCGGAGGATATGGACATCGACGAAAAAAAAGTGACGGACGACGCTCACTTAATTGAAGATTTGGAATTGGATTCTATGGCTCTTTTAGAAATTTTAGCGGGCATAGAAAAGAATTTCGGCGTAAAAATTCCCGAAGCGGAATTTCCCGAATTAACGTCGATAAATAATTGCGTCGCAAAAGTGGAAAAGTATCTTTAATTATTGATATTGCAAAAAAAATATTCGCGGCTCCTATGGCGGGAGTAGGCGACGCGGTTTTCAGGCGAATGTGCAAAGAAGAAGGCGCGGATATTTGCGTAACCGAAATGATAAGCGCGGACGGTTTGTTTTATTTGAACGCAAAAACGAGAAAAATGTTCTTGCTTCAAGCGTGGGACAGACCGGGCGGCGTGCAGATTTTCGGCGCAAATCCCGATAAAATGGCGGACGCGGCAAGATTTATTTGCGACGAAGTTGAACCTGATTTTATCGATATAAATTCTGGATGTCCCGTTAATAAAGTCGTTTCAAAAAACGGCGGGGCGGCGCTTCTGAAAAATCCCAAACTTTTTGCGCAAATAACCGAAAAAGTCGTGAAAGCAAGCAATATTCCCGTATTTGTAAAAATTCGTTCGGGCTGGGACAGTAGCAGTTTTATCGAAAAAGAATACGGAAAAATCGCGCAGGATTCGGGGATTTCGGCTATCGCTCTTCACGCGAGAACAAAATCGATGGGATATTCCGGCAATGCTATGTGGGAGCGAATAAAAATACTTAAAGATTCCGTGAAAATTCCCGTAATTGCAAACGGCGATATTCGTTGCGGAAAAGACGCGGAAGAAGTTTATAAACAAACGGGTTGCGACGCGATAATGGTCGGTCGCGCCGCGTTTGGAAATCCTTTTGTTTTTGGTGAAATCAAACGATATTTAAGCAAAGAAAATCCGAAAATCATTACTTTGCAGGATAAAATATTATCTATAAAAAAACATTTGCGATATTTTGAAGAATTTTACGGCGAAAACGCAACTTTGGGCGAGATAAAAAAACATCTTGCTTGGTATATAAAAGGTTATGAAAACAGTTCGCAAATTCGCGCCGATATTATGAAATGCAAAAATATCGGCGAGGCGAAACAAATTCTTACGATTTTTTTTGAAACCTTGCCGCAAAAATAGCGTCGGCAAAATTTTTATTCGGCGTAATTTCCAAAAAGTCGCCGTTTGACGATAATAATTGAGAATCCGCTATTTTTTCTTTTGCCGAAATTAAGGTAAAATCGGGATTTTCTTTCAGAAAAAATTCCACGACTTCTCTGTTTTCTTCGTTTTCAAGCGAACAGGTCGAATAAACTATAACGCCGTTTTTTTCGACTAATTGCGCCGCGTTTTGCAAAAGTTCTTTTTGAATCGCCGCCGCGTTTTCTATTGCCGAAACGCTTCTTATCCAGCGCGATTCAGGATGATGATTTATCACTCCCGTCGCGCTGCACGGCGCGTCAATCAAAACGTAATCGAATTTTTTTGATAAACTAAAAAGTTTTGCGTCGGCGACGGCGATATCTACGTTTTTTATCAAAAGACGTTTTATAGTGTCGGAAATCATTTTTGCCCGTTTAAAATTTATGTCGACCGCTAATATTTGAGAATTTGGCGCAATTTCCGAAATAAGCGTCGATTTTCCGCCCGGAGCGGCGCATAAATCCAAAACGCTTTTTGAGTTTTCCACGTCGAGCAAAGCCGCGACCCAACCCGAAGACGTCGCTTGAATCGTGCATTGCCCGGACAAAAACAAATCGCTTTTTTCTATGCGTTCGCCCGCTTTTATTTTGTAGTATAAACTGTTGAATCCGACGGCACGCGCAACGTTATTCGCGCAACTTTTCGCGATAGTCGCTTCAAATTTATTTTTGTTTGTTAAACAAGAATTTCTGCGGACAAAAATATCGGGCATACTGTTGTTGAACTGCAAAATTTTTTGCGCGGGCGTTTTGCCGAACTGCGCGACCCATCTTTCCACAAGCCAAAGCGGATGCGAATATTCGAGCGCAATTTTTTCTTCAAAAGGCAGTTTGTTTGGAATTTCGAGCGCGCGGCTTTTTTCTGTTATAATTTTTCTTAAAACCGCGTTTACCAAATCCGAAAATTTGGCTATGCGCGAATTTTTTTTGCACAAATTTACGCTTTCGTTTACCGCCGCAAAATCGGGAATTCTTGTTAAAAATAATATCTGATAACAGCCGATTTCGAGTAATATTTTCAACTCTTCTTCTTCGCGAACGGGTTGAACTAAATATTTGTCTATGGCAAAATCGAGCCGCGATTTATTTCGCAAAACGCCGTAAATTATTTCGTATGCGAGTTTTTTTTCCGTAACGGGAACAAGCGGCGTTTTTGTCGCAAAATCTTTTTGGTCAAACAGTTTGTCGACCGTCGATTCAAGGTCGTATCCCTTTATAAAAAACTTAAAAAGCGCTTCAAATGCAATGCTTCGAGCGTCTAATTTTTCGTCGTTTCTGCGATTATCGCGCAATCTGCCGCCAAAATTTCTTTTTTCGCGACTATTCCCGTAAAAATCTTTTTTCTCTCTTATGTTTCTTTTTTCTTCTCTCAAATTAGTATTGTTCCTTCTTTAATTTGTTTTCCGTTCAAAAAATCACGCGCCGACATCGCTCTTTTTCCTGCGGGTTTTAATTCTGTAATTACCAAAATTCCGTCGCCCGTCTGCGCGCAAATTTCGTCTTTTGTTACGCTTACAATTTCGCCCGCCGAACCGCAATTTCCGTCTTTCGCAAACGCTTTTTCTATGCTTATTTGCTCGCCCATTAACGTCGTAATCACGCTTGGATACGGCTTAAACGCCCTAATTTTATTCGCCAAATGCCTTGCCGAATTTCGCCAGTTTATTATCGCTTCTTCCTTTTTGAGAAGCGGCGCTTTTGTCGCCAAACTTTTGTCTTGGACTTTATATTTAACGTCGCCCGATTCTATTATTTTTAGCGAGTCAATAAACGTTTTTGCGCCCAAAACGCTCAATTTTTCGTAAAGCGTCGGAGTTGTGTCGTCGGGAAGTATTTCGCATTCTCTTTGCAAAATTATATCGCCCGTATCGACTCCGCAATCTATGCGAAAGACAGAAACTCCCGTATGCGACGCGCCGCTTTCTATCGCTCTTTGAATCGGCGCGGGACCTCGAAAAGCGGGCAAAAGCGCGGCGTGAATATTATACGTTCCGCGTTTTGGAATTTCAAATATAACTTTCGGCAAAATAGAAAACGCGACTACCAAAAATAAATCCGCGTCAATTTTTTTTAATTCGGCGATAAAATTTTCGTCTTTAAGATTTTCGGGAGTAAAAATCGGCGACAAATTATTTTGTTCGGCAAAAATATTAACGGGCGATTTGCGCAAATGCAATCCTCGTCCCGCAGGTTTCGGCGGGTTAGTTATTATCGCCGAAATTTTGTGCTGCGAATTTAATATCGCTTTTAGCGTTTCCAAACCGAAATCCGCCGTACCGAAAAATGCGATTTTCAAAAATATTCTCCTTTTTTTACGCAAAAATACTATTTGCCGAAAAACAAAAAGGGAAATGTATTTTGCAAGATATATACCCCGCCGCACCACAAAAAATGCAAATAATTTAAAAAACTCGTACTTCCATCAAAACAAATATTATATTTACCCCGAAAATTGACCAGAAAATCAAAAAATCAGCAAAAACAGAATGAAAGGAAATACGGTATGAAAAACAAAATTCGCGAATTTAACGATTTTAGTACATCTTTGATGTGCGCCGCATTATATTTTATTCTTATGAATAATAAGGTACGAGGGGACGGTACCCCCCCCCCTCCCGAAGATAATTCTTGATTATTTTTCTGTTTCAGTAAAAAAATTTCGTTTTCTTAATTTCGCGAAAAAATTTCTTTTTCGTTTCTCATCTTTTTCTCCTTTCTTTTCGGCTATAAGGGCGTTTCGTTCGTTTAGCAATATGTATTCATTTTTATTAAAATTTTTAAGAAAGGAGTTTTTTTATGAAAAAACTTAATTTTTTGTTTTTGACCAAATTTTTGGTCGCGTGTTTTTTGGCGTTTTGCGCGTTTGGGTTTGTCGCTTGCGGCGACGACGACGATGGTTCGTCGGTAGATTCCACGCTTGTCGGAACTTGGGGGGGCGATGGCTACGAAATAATACTCAAAAGCGACGGAACTTTTAGTTTCCCCTCTGAAAATAGTGAAGGAACGTTTAGCACAAGCGGCGATAAAATAACCTTTAAATACTCCAACGGACGTTCGGAAACTGTGTCATATAGCGTAAAAGGCAACAATCTTATTCTGGACGGAACGGTACTTACCAAAAAATAATAAGCGCGGCGTTTTTTTTGGGCAAGCGGGGACATATCTTTCGGGATACGTCCCATTTTTTTGCTTTTCAATACCCCCGTCTTTTCACCGACGCATAAATAAAAAATTTTCAAAAAACGACAAATAAATCGGCAATAAATTCTTTTCGTTTTTTGCGGTCAATATTCGGCATTTCTATAATCTCGCCCACGCGAAAATTATAAACTTCCATTTTTTGCCGCGTAATAAAAACAGGAATTATCGGCGTTTGCGTTATGCAGGCGATTTCAAAAATTCCGCGCGGAAACTTCGCCTTTTCCCCTAAAAATTCAATTTCGGCTACGTTTTCGTCAATATATCTATCTGCCAAAACCGCGACTATGGTTTACAAATCAATAAGGTAAAATAAGAAGCGCAAAAAAATCACGCGCAACTACCTGAAAAATAAAGTAGATACGAAAATAAAAACGCTTATTTTACCATATTCAAAAAAAATATAAATTTTTATAAGATTTTAGTAATTTTTTATGATTTTTTAATAAATTTTCATATTTTGCCTAAAAACGACACTAACAAACGCGCTATAATAATCTGAAAATATTAAACTTAAACGCAGTAAAATCGCTAAAAATTACTAAAAACAACAAAAAAACAGGTGGAACAAGACACTGCCCGCCCACCGTTAAAATATTATACCTCGTAATTATAGGTTAATACCTCTGTTCTTTGTCGGTCTTTACTATTGGAAATAACATTAACCGACGCATAAGCCGCCACTTCTTTTGTGTGCCACTTGTTTTGCCGAATATACCATTCAATTAACTCCGACGGATAACAAGACAGCAGAAATTTGCCTTTTATCTGCGATAACGACTGCAAAAGCCGCTCAAAATCCGCTTGCGTATAACCTCCAT
>WRFX01000125.1 GCA_009787445.1 Chitinivibrionia bacterium
ATTTCTTCTCAGAAATTCGGGAATGAATTATATACTTGTTTTCCACACTGCCCTCCTAAAATTAACATAAAATAATTTATGCTTAACTAGGATTGAACCATTATTAATCTATATCAAAGTTAATACGTAAATGGTTTGTAATAACCTTCGCAACTTTCAATGAATTATTCCATCCTCCGCAAAATTCTGGGCTAAGTGCTATTGTTAAAACTTTAATATTTTTCCATGCTTTCTTTAATTCACGAGCAATAGAAATAGCATAATAGTCTGTTAAAAACTGAAAATATCTTCCATCCCTCTCTGTGAAGAAATAGTCAATATCAATATTTACAATCCATTTTTGTTTATTACTATTATTTAGCCAAAATGCTAGGTTTTCATGCAGTTCATAGATTTCAGGTTCGCAAACGCCATTTAACCATTTAATTTTGTTCCCATCTTTATGTGTGGCAAAATATATAGGAATAATCAAATTAGGATACATCTTATTTAATATTGTTAAATAATTATCCCAACGAAAAATCTGACATTCATCGTTAATAATGCTTGAATAATACTTTTTTTCTAATAATTCGTAAATTGAATTTTTAGTAAAATCAAAGTTTTGCTTTTTTAATTCTCTCATCCAACAAACTATTTGACTGTCTAGTAAATCGTAATGCCTATCAATATGTAATAATTTATATTGTTCATTTGGATTAAGTTTTCGCATCCAACACCAACTGGCTGCAAGATGATTATCCATAATATAAACTTTTTTCTCGTTAAAAAGCAAATTCAGTTTATAACAACCAGATACTTTTTTACATTTTAATGGTATTATATACATAACTAAACTACTCCTTTCTGTGAAGAAATATACTATTTGCCTAATTGATAAACGACAAAATTTTAATTCTTTTTTATATTTATTATCACACATTTCAAAAAAATTTAATAATGAAATTTAGTAAAAACGTTATTACCGAAATAAAAAAAAATTATGAATTGTGGAAAAAATTGGAAAGTTGTTCTGTCCATAAATAATAATTTGTCAAGAATGACGATTTTATCTATATCGAAACGATAAATAGAAGCAACAAGCAGAACGCCGGAAGATGCCCGTTCGCTTCTATTTAACCCAAAAATATAGATAAAAAGCGGAATATTTTTCACGATTCTATCATTCTTGACGTTAGTGATATAATTTATGGTAAAATAGTAATACGAAAGTAATACGAATTTTTGTAGTTTCAGGGTATAATTTATAAAAAAAATATAAAATTCTATTATTTTTCGTTTCTTCCCGTAGCCCAAAATTATTTATATTGCGGTCCCAATATTTGGGAATTTAGGAGATTCTTAATGAAAAACGTCTTTTTTATTTCGGCGATAGCGATTTTGTTGGTTTTTGCGTTTGAAACTTCTGCGCAAGACACAAATAATGTTGTTAATAATATAAAACAAGAAGATACAGGAAAGCAACCGACCGAGAGTATAAAGCAAGTGGAGCAATTTAAGTATGATATAGAAGAGTTGAAAAAAGAGGTTGTTTTTCAATCAAGGAATGAAATACTTAAAAAACTATTTCTTTCAGATTAACGCTTACAACAATTTTAGTTGCTATATTGGGAGTATTTATTGCGTTTTTTGGGATTGGAATTCCTGTTATGGGCTTTTATTATGGAAGAAAATCATTAGAAAGTATGGATGAAGCGCAAGAAAAGGCTAAAGATGATGTGGAAAAGTTAATAGATAAATCAGAAAAAAAGATAGATAATTATGCTAAAGAAGCTATGTCTATTGTTGAAAATATGAGGAGACAAAAAATATATGATTTAACGAAAAATGAATCTTTAAATACGAAAAATGAATCTTTGGAAGAAAAAGAAAAGAGAAAAGAAGAAATAAAAGAAAAAGCAAGTGAATTAAAAAACGACCCTAAAGCCAACCCTTATGAAAAATCTATAGCCGAAGCAGCAGAGAATTATTTTTCCTGTAAATATGAAAATGCTTTAAAATATTACGAAGATATTATTAAATATTATAAAGATGAAATAACTGTGACTACGCTATTACAGATTTATTTTCGTATGGCTTATATGTATTCAGAAATGTCAGATACAGAGGAAAAAATTGAAAAAAAGAAAAACTTACTACTTAAAGCAAGGGATAAATACAATGAAGTATTAAAACTTGATAAAAAAAATGCTAAAACCTATTCTAACCTTGGGAATGTTTTTGCGAAACGAGCGGATTTAGAAACAGAACCAGGAAAAAAAGAAATTTCTTTAAATGAAGCCGAAAAATATTGTTTAGAATGCAAGAGTTTAGGCGGAGGAGTATATAACCTTGCTTGTATCTATGCTAGAAAATATAATTTAAATGGAAATACAATATATAAAGATAATACATTTAAGTATCTCAAAGAAGCTTTAGAAAAAAAAGAAAAAACATTTGATTTCGTAGAAAATGATAAAGATTTTGATTCTCTAAAAAACGATTCACGATATAAAGAACTGAAAAACGATTACGGTGAAGATAACTGAATTCAATTCTCCGCTCTAATTAAAAACGTCAAAAAAGCGGACAAAAAAAATGTTTGCAAACAATAAACAATATAGTTAAGCGACAAAGCGGCAAAATTTATCGGTATTCCGAGAAGTTGAGAGTGAAGAGGTAAAAAATTAAGCGATATGTCGCAAATAAAAAAGGACTGCTCAAACGAGCAGTCCTTTTTTTTATCGATAAATTTACGCGATTTATAACTTTGCAAGCGTTTCTATCGCTATCATCAATTCTTCGTTTGTGCGGATAACCAAAATTTTAGTTTTTGAGTCCGCAGCGGAAACTTCGGCGACCGTTTTTGTTCCGTTTGCTTTCAGGTTTTTTTCCAAATCCAATTTAATTCCCAAATTTTCAAGCCCGATAAGCGCGTCAATACGAGTATCGTCGTTTGATAATCCTATTCCGCCCGTGAAAATTATAATATCCACACCGCCCAAAGCAGCCATATACGCGCCTATGTATTTTTTTATGCCGTATCCAAACGTCTTAATAGCCGCAATAGCCCGCTTGTTTCCTTCGCCCGCGCCTCTTTTTACGTCGCGCATATCGTTTGAAATTCCCGAAAGCCCCAAAAGCCCCGATTGCTTGTTTAGAAGTTTGTTCAAATCCGCGCTCGACATTTTGTAATTATCCATAAGATACAACAAAATTGCAGGGTCTATGCTTCCTGCTCGCGTTCCCATAATTACGCCTTCCGCAGGAGTAAGCCCCATAGAAGTATCGACCGATTCGCCGCCGTTTATCGCCGCTATCGAGCCGCCGTTTCCAAGATGACAACTTATAATTTTAAGTTCTTGCGGTTTTTTGCCTACAAATTCCGCCGCTTTTATTGAAACGAAACGATGCGAAGTACCGTGAAATCCGTATCTGCGAATTTTCTTTTCGCTGTAATATTCGTAAGGAAGTCCGTATAAAAACGCATAATCGGGCATCGTATGATGGAAAGCCGTATCGAAAACCGCCGCGTGTTTCGCGTTAGGAAACACCTTCATCGCCTCGCGAATTCCTACAATATTTACAGGATTATGAAGCGGCGCAAGTCCCGAAATTTCTTCTATTTTCGCGATAACTTCGTCCGTTAAAATTACGGTTTCATAAAATGCGTCGCCGCCGTGAACGACTCTGTGTCCGACTGCGGAAATATCGTCGGGATTTTCTATAACGCCGTGTTCTTTGTCCGTTAATTCTTTTAACATTGCCGCAAACGCGACTTTGTGGTCGCCCGCTTCCGTGTCTTTGTCGAATTTTGCTCCCGCGCCTTCGTAAGAAAGTCCCATTGGCGTTCCGCTTCCTATTCTGTCGACTTGTCCGTTTGCCGAATATCCTTCTTTGTCCGTGTCAAAGAGGGTAAATTTAAGCGACGACGAGCCGCAGTTTATAACCAAAATCTTGCGCGAGATAGCCGATTTAAGCGTAATACTGTCTGACATAAAAACTCCTTTTTCACAAAAATTCTATTTAACTAAATAAATATACATTATGCCGCAAAAGAAAAATCATTTTGAAATACTTAAAAACGACGGAAAATTTTACAAATCGCAATGTTTAAAAATTTTGCAAAAATTACAAAAAAACAAGCGATTTTTATAAAAATTATGTATATTATACATATACAATCATTTTTTTTATTAAAAACGTAGAATTTTAAGATGGGGAAATTCTACGTTATATAGCGATTTCCCATCTAACAACTTAAAAAGGAGTTTTTTATGAGTAAGACATTTTTAGTGTCTATAATTTTTTGTTTTTCTGCGCTTTTTTTACCTGTTTTTTCACAAACGGAAGAATCGCAATCGCTTGCAGATGAAGGAGAAACCGTTTTCTTGTCGGATTCTTTACAGGAAAACGTAAAAGAAAATAAGGTTAGCGAAGAAATAACGCTTATTTCGCAAGATAATTTGAAGGAAACGTTTAATGTTAAGCCAGACGCGTCTTCTTTCATTTTCAAGAAAGATTATCGTAGGTCTTGGTCAACATCACTATATCAAGATAAAGACGAAAAAATTTTGTCTTATGAGAAAACGCGCGCGTTAATTTCAACAATTCCGGAAAATAATAATTTAATGAGACAAGAAAGAGTATGGCGCGTTCTTTCGAAAGTATTCGCGGGTTTGTCTTACGCTTCTCTTGGTGCGGTGATTTATTACTACAACGACTATGACGGTTCGTCGCGCGCGTACGACAGGTATCTGTATAGTTGGACAGGTTTTTTTATATTTACCGCATACGATGCTCTTTCTCAAGCGTATGCTAACAACAAATTGCAACAAGGCGTAGACAACTACAACTATAATATTGTGAAACAACAATAGAAATAGGCGCAGTTATTTGGTTGATTTCAAATAAAGGGAAATTATATATGCAATCTTCAATAAATTATATAATTCCCTTTATTTTGCAAACTCGCATTTAATCCGCAAAGGTCGTATTTTTAACCATCCACTTTTCCATAGATATATAAACCCAAAAACCGTAAATGCCAAGCGTTATAAAACAGAGAACCCACCATAATATATATTTACCAAATAGGTTAAGTCCGCGTCCCGTAAATTTAAGCCGTCGTCCTTCAATTACCGTGTGGCTCAATTTCCAATTATTAAACAAACATACAGCCCAAGGCAATGCCAATCCGAGCGTAAAAATAATAATAAGAAAGCACAAAATACTCCATCCAATAAAACCTAATACTCCCCCGTCAAAATAGGACTTCTGCTGTTCGCCGTCCGTTGATTCCAATTGCGCCATAAAAAACCTCTTTTCTGCGTTGCCGAATTTGTTCGGCAAAAGTTAAATTGTTATAAAAAATACGCTAATATGTATGAAATAAATTTATATACCTTGTTGAAGATTATATACAAATCAGCCCCGTTACATAATTTAGCGAAAGGAATATAATATATTTGGCGATATTTTGTCAATAGCAAATAAAAAAACGCGCTAATATATCAATTTCGCGGGATTTCCGAACACGGTTGCGTTTGGCGAAACATTTCTTATAACGACGGAACCTATCCCGACTACACTGTTTTCGCCGATAGATATATTTTGCAAAATTCTTGCGCCGTTGCCGATTTGTGCGCACTCGCCGACTGATACGTTTCCCGAAATATGTACGCCGCCATATAAGGTTGAGAAATCTCCTATTTTTGCGTCGTGTCCTATAACGCAGCAAGCGTTCATAAAAACAAAATCTCCCATAAAAACATCAACGGAAATAAGGCAATGATAACCGATAACACAACCCTTTACATTGGCAAACGTTTCGGGAAAATATCTAACGTCTTCCACTATGATATTCGGAAAAGAAAAGTTTTGCTTGTGAGAAAACCTGTTATAAATTTGTTTTCTCGCTTTTGGAGACGTAACCGCCAAACATATATTTATTTCGCCGTCGTAATTTAGCAAAAAAGACGTATCGCCGAGAACGGGATAACCGTTTATAATTTTGTTTTGCAATTCGGGAGTATCGTCCACAAACCCCAAAATATCGAAACATTTTTTTTTAGCGTTTATATCAAGTATGTACCATAAAATTTCACGACCCGAACCGCCCGCGCCGAAAATTACAATTTTTTCTTTTTCCATTCGTTTACTTTCCGATAAGTTTTAATTTTTCTTCTATTTTTACAAGCGATTCCATAGAACCAATATCTTCCGGCTCAAATGAAACGTCAAATTCCGTTTCCAAATCCACAACCAACTGCAAATGGCGAAGCGAATCCCATTTGCCGCAGTTTTTCTGTGAAATATCGTCAGGCACGTCCGACAATTCAAACGCTTCTTTCATTATCCGTTTTATTCGCTCTCGCATAAGTCCTCCAATTCGTATATGTCCGATAAAGAAAATTCTTTGTTTTCTAGTTCCAGTTCGTAATTTACGCTATCCGCAAAAGTTTCAATAGCAACAAATCCGACGGAATCGTAAAATTTTTCGACCTGCTCGTTTTTTTGCGTTTTAATATATGCGGCTTTAACATACGCTATCCCCATTTTTTTTAACTTCGTCAATACATATTTAATAAAAATACATTCAATCCCTCTACCCAAAATTCGACAACTCAATAAAAAAGTATCCATATACGCTTTTTGTCCGTCTATTGTTATAATAGCCAAACCGCCTATTCCGCCGTCGCCGAACTTGTCTTTTACCCGCAAACCCAATACAAGCCCGCCGTTATCCGCAAAGGTTCGTATTTGCGCTTCCGTATATCTTTTTGTCGTCAAATTAAATTGATTGGTTTTTTGCGTCATTTGAGCAAACCGCGCTTTATTAAATTCATTCAATTTTTCTATTGTCAGTTTGATTTCAAGCCCGCGCAAATACGAGTCCATATCCGTAAACTGTTTTTTATAAACATTCCTTTCGGCATTTTTTTTGTAATGCCTGTTTTTATCAAAATCTTCTTGCGTTAATTTATATGCGCTAAAATAATCGTCCGTCAACTGTTTTATGAAAACAGGATATAAATACGGCTTTGCGGGAAATTCGGGGACGCATACTTCGGGAAGCGCCTGTTTTACCAATTCGCGTTCGGCGGGATTGTCGTCTATAAACACCATACTATCCAAACCTATATTCAATTCTTCGGCTATCTCTCTTATATTATCAACTTTATTATTCCAGTTAATTCTGTACGCGGAAAAGGTATCTTTTTTCAATATCATATCGGGATGATTTTGAATTACGTCGAACGCTTCCGCTTCATTATTTTTACTGCAAACGGCAAGAATAATCCCCGCGCGGCTCAATTTAAGCAAATAATTTTGAAAAAAACGATAAGCGGCGCCCGGATAATCTTCGCCCATTTTAATATCGTCTTCTCCCAAAATACCGTGCCAAAGCGTATTGTCCAAATCAAGCGCGATACATTTTTTGCGCTTCATCTCCAATATTTCAATCTGCCGTAAAAACCATTTGCCGAATTGCGAAGATAATTTCGGATTTACGGGCGTTTGCGAAAGAAAATAATACTTCCAGTCAATTAACTGCTCTGCGGAAAAATTACGATAAAAATCCGAAATGTCGATAACTTTTGCCGGCATAGAATAAATTTTTTCATTATATTTTGCGACGGCGTTTTCCAAAACTTTATTCGACGTTACATAATTTATTTTGTAAAGAACGTTCATCGTAAAAACAATAAAATCTTTGTCCGCGCCGATATTTGAATAAACCATATCGAGTAATTCGCAATAATGTTCTATCTCTTTCGCGGCAATGTCGCTATCTAATTTATACGGAGAAAAATAAAACCAAATATATGCGTCCGCCGTTTTATCAATAAAAGATACGTCTTCATAGTTGGAAAAATTTGCTTCAAATCCCTTGAAAAACGGCTCTACCGTATAATTGCGAAATACGAAATATTTCATTTCGCGCGCTCCGTCAATTCTATTAAACCGACTTCCTTATTATACAAAAAACATATTTTTCTGTCGTTTAAGGCAACCGCGTTTACCGGACGCGCCAAAAGCAAATATTTTTTCTTTTTCAATTCGTTTATAGCGTTTTCAATATTTTCGGTTTCATAGCAAATATGATACGGCGAAACGCCCGACTTCTCAATTATTTTACTCACCGCGCAATGAACGGACAACCCCGGCTCTAC
>WRFX01000126.1 GCA_009787445.1 Chitinivibrionia bacterium
TCGTCTTGGTGGGAGGTAATGATTTTAGAAAACGGTTTAATATTATCGCAGGAGGCGAATATGAATAAATGGGGAACATTGGTAAAAGAGATGAAAAAGCGGGGACTTGTAGGCTATTACGAGCAGAAATGGATGGATGAGGGAATGCGGCAAATTTTTGATATTTTGCAAAAAGAAAGGTATGACGTCAATTCAATTAAAAGTAAATTGCCGCATTCGTTCGCGTAAGTGAAACATAGTAAGTTTTCGGGCTTTCCTTTGCTTTTTGTGCAAAATATCACAATATTACGTTAGGTTTTTGTGCAAATTTTAATAAAATTACCCTTTGTTTTTGTGCAATTATGTATTTTTAAGTAAAAAACAAAGGAGTTTTTATGGATAGAAATATTTTTGAAAAACTATTGGAATGGAAAAATAAAAAAGAAAAAATGCCGCTTATTCTTACGGGAACAAGGCAGGTCGGAAAAACTTGGCTTATGAAAGAATTCGGCAGAAGATATTTCAAAAACACGGCGTATATTTCTTTTGATTCCAATCCTAAATTAAACGACACCCTTGAAAATACCGTTTCCCCCGATGAAATTTTGCCCATTTTGCAATCCGAAACGAATACTCCCGTTACTCCCGAAACGCTTATAATTTTTGACGAAATTCAAGAATCGCCGCGCGCTTTGCTTTCGCTTAAATATTTTTGTGAAAACGCGCCGAAATACAATATAATATCCGCCGGCTCAACTCTCGGAGTAATGCTTCACAAACATAATTCTTTTCCCGTCGGCAAAGTGGAATTTTTGAACGTTTATCCTATGTCTTTTTTTGAATTTCTTGACGCGGCGAAAGAAAAAGAACTTTTAAGTTTTATCCGTCAAAATTCGCCTGAAAAATACAAGCCGTTCCACGAAAAATTGATAAGATTGCTGCGAATTTATTTCTTTGTCGGCGGAATGCCCGCGGCTCTTGCCGAATATGTAAAAAGCGGCGATTTCGGGAAAGTTCGCAAAATTCAAAACGATATATTAAACGGCTACGACAGAGATTTTTCAAAGCACGCCAAAGAGTCGTTTTCTTCAAAACTTCGCCTGCTTTGGCAATCTATACCGTCGCAGTTGTCAAAAGAAAACAAAAAATTTACATACGGCGCAATAAAATCGGGGGCGAGAGGCAGAGATTTTGAAACGGCGCTTCAATGGATGAGAGACAGTTCGTTAATAGAAAAAGTAAATAGAATTACCGCCGTGAAAACGCCGTTGAAAGCGTATGAAGATTTCGGTTCTTTTAAAATATTTATTAACGACGTCGGGCTTTTATGCGCGATGACGGAACTCGATATGAATATTATTGCGGACAGGGAAGCGTTTTTTACGGAATTTAAGGGGGCGGTTGCGGAACAATTTGTTTTTCAAGAATTGCGATGTTCGTTAAACAGAAAATTATATTATTGGTCAAACGATAACGGAACGTCGGAAATCGATTTTCTTACGCAGGATTCAAAAGGAAATATAATTCCGATAGAGGTAAAATCCGGAATAAATTTGCGGGCGAAAAGTTTAGGCGTTTTTATAGGCGACTATTCGCCGAAATATTCTATAAGAACGTCGCTTGCGGATTACAAAATAAATATGCTGAACAATATTATAGATATGCCGCTTTACGCGGTCGCGACTATAAATAAGTTGCTTTGACATTATAATATTGTTTTAAGAAAACAAAAAAAATTTGCTTTTTCATAAATATTCCTTGCTTTTTTCAAACTACAAATATTATATTACTCCCGAAAACTAACCCAAACTGCCCAACAAACAAACAAAAAAAGAATGAAAGGAAAATACGGTATGAAAAACAAAATTTCAAAAATACAAAATAATTTCGCTATTTTGGTACGTACCGCATTATATTTTATTCTTATGAATAATAAGGTACGAGGAGACGGTACCCCCCTGGCGTTTCGTTCGTTTAGCAATATTTATCCATTTTTATTAAAATTTTTAACAAAAGGAGTTTTTTTATGAAAAAACTTAATTTTTTCAAGTATGTCGCCGTTTTTGCGGCATTTTTTTGTTTTGTATTGTTTGTCGCGGGATGCGGCGATGACGACGATAATAAAGGCACAGACCCAAGCATTCCGAAAGGAGATTTAAGCAATCACGATGGAAACAATGCACCGGTAACCGAAGAAAATCTTGATAATTTTTTGGCAATGTTTGACGAAGAACGTCAGTGGTTGGGGGGTAGTGGAAGTAGTATGACGGAATGTGGAGACGGTTGTAGAAAATATTACGATGATTTCGGTAGCGGTTATTATATTCGAAAATCAGTATTACCATATTCCGAAAAAGGAGAAGGCACAGAACAATGGAAGGTTTCGTTCACAGATACGTATGAATATCACAATTTTTCAAATAAAGGCGGTTTATATTTGGGCGGCGGCTGGAAATATTCAGGCGAATACGAATACTCTTGGAGAGAATGGACATATAGCGGAACAATACGCTTCAACGGAACTTTCGAAGGAACTATTGAGTATCAGAATTTCAAATACAGACGTGAATATAGCGAGGGAAGTAGTTATACTCAAAAGCATAAAAGCGGAACCGTAAAAATTGGAACGTTCGACATTACCCAAAAGTATTTTGAAACTGTGATTAATAGATGAAGACGATTTAGCGTTCCCACGTAATTAAAGTTTTTGTTGTTCTTTTTTTTGGCAAGGTAAGTATTAGTACTCGCCTTGCTTTTTTTGTTTTTTGGCAAATAGTATATTTATTGAAAAATAAGGAGAAAAAAAATGCGTATTTATCTTGATAATTGCTGTTATAATCGCCCGTTTGACGAACAAAATCAAATGCGTATATTTTTGGAAGCGCAAGCCAAAATGTATATACAAGACCTTGTAATATTAAAAAAATTGGACTTGGTATATTCTTATATGTCGGTCTATGAAAACAATGATAATCCTTATGAAAACAGAAGAAATATAATATTGGATTTTTTTAATAACGCTTCATTGTTCGTTGATTTTGATATTTGGGAAATAATTGAAAAACGCGCGGAAATAATAATGAATTTGGGAATTAAAAATAAAGACGCGATACATATTTCTTGCGCGTTGGAAGCAAAATGCGATTATTTTATTACTACGGACGACAAAATATTGAAAAACTATAAAGAAAACGATATTATAATTTGTTCGCCGATAAACTTTATTTCGGATTGGGAGGAAAAAAATGCGTAACACTGCGGTAATTATGAACGACGGAGTCAATTATCTTTTGGAAAAAATGGGCGCGTTGGAAACGGAAGCGTTTATTTCAAACATACTAAAAGAGCCGTTTGACTACACAAAGTGGAGTAAAAATTTGTATTCCGATTTGCCTTTGCGCGAGTTAAATTCAAATGCGGCTAAATTTGTTAAAAACAACTATGAAAAGCCGATAAATGTGAAAAAACTTTCTTTGCGTTAAAAGGTTTTTTGTTGTTCTTTCTTTTTCAAGCAGGGCGAGTTTAGTACTCGCCTTGCTTTTGTTTTGCGGCGAATAGTATATTTGTGATAAATAAATAAGGAGAAAAAATGATAATAGCCAATCCGCTTTACGATACGGCTTTTAAGGGACTTATAAGCGACCACGAAGTAGCCAAAGTACTTATTGGCACGCTTTTGCAAACCGAAGTACTTAAAGTAGAGCCAATGGTAACCGAACATATTAAACCTATGAAAGACGACGATTTACGCCCGAAATGTCTTCGTCTTGATTATGCCGCGCTAATAAAAAACGAAAAAGGCGAAGAGCAAAAAATACTCATAGAAGTTCAAAAAGCGACGGGCGCGGAAAATATTTTAAGATTTAGAGAATATTTAGCGGTTGCGGGTTATATGAAAAAAGACGAAGAAGAAAGTCCGCTTCAGATAGTAACGATTTATTTTTTGGGTTTTAAGTTGGAAAACGTGCCTACTCCTTGCCTGAAAGTTGCGCGACAATATGTAGATATGCTTGAAAATAAAGTATTGAAAACGAAAGAAAAATTTGTAGAATTGCTGACTCACGATTCGTTTGTTATCCAGACGCCGCGAATAAATACCATAGAAAATCCGAAGACGGAATTGGAAAAAATACTGAGCGTATTTGAGCAGAGGAATTTTGTCGACGGCAAAGAAACGGCGATAAATTACACGCATCCTGTTGAAAACGCTTCGGTTAAAAAGATGATAAAAATATTGCAGTATATTTATACCGACCCCGAAGAGCGCAAGAAGATGGATGAAGAAGCGTATTGGAATACTCACGACGAAAATACGACAGGCGTATTATTGAAAGCGCAGGAAGAACTTAGAAAAACACGGGAAGACCTTGTAAAAGCGCAACAAAAAAACAAAAACATCGCCAAAGAACTAAAACTTGACGGAATGCCTGTTGAAAAAATCTCGAAATTAACGGGATTAACAATAGAAGAAATAGAAAAATTATAAATATTCATAATGGCAACGCATACAAAACAGTTTCCCAAACCGCAAATTTAAGGTGCTGTCTTACGTAAAGTTTATATTCGGGCAATAAATCGTGAATATATTCCGCAATACGAAGGGAATGCTTAAAAAAGTCGTTTATTGTATCTCCGTCGTATGCGCCGAAATCGACAAAAACTTCGTTATCGTCAAGTTTCAATTCTTCAATAAAATAATATTCGTTTTTTGAATAAAATTTATATTTACTACTTTTCTTGATTTTGAGGCGCACCGTTCCAATACAAACATTCGGGAGCAATGTCAATGTCATTTGCGACGTTTTTGGTTTTTCGGTTATACTTCCAAAATACCGTGCCGCTACGAATTTTTACCGTATTAAAAAAAAATTTATCTTTTAACGGCTTAAATGCAGAAAATTCTAATTCTGGCTTAAAATCAAAAATTTTTATTGCGCCGTTTGAAAAAACAACGCGCAAAAGATAATTGTCAAGAGGAATTACTTCAATTATTTCAATGTCTTTGTTTGAGTTCTCGTAACAATGAAATTTCATAAACTCTTTTTTTTCGCTATCCGTCATTAGTCGCGCCTCAATGGTAAAATATAAAGCAATTCCTCTTTTGCTTTCGCTAATTCCCAGTTTGCGAACAATTCGTCATCGTGTAAAAGCGCCCACGCGCCGACAAATTTAGTTTGTTTCGGCGGAAAATTTCCGTTTATTATATTACCCTCGAAATCAAACGACGCTTTACTACTACCGTATTCCGCGTGAAAATGCGGAGGCAAATGGTCGTTGTATTTCATTTTAATTAAAATTCCTAAAAATCTTGATATTTCAGGCATTTTTTACTCCTTATTTTTTGATTTAATACTATAAAATACCATAATTGGCAACATTATTGCTAAAAAAAATAAACTTTTTTTATTTTGTATTACAAATCTTATAATTTAACATTTACGTTTTTCCCGTTATGCATTGCCGACAAATAGTATATTACCTTTGTTTTTGGCAAAAAAGAACGTTTTTTTTGCCGCGTTGTTTGGAGGAAAACAAATGGCTAACTCGGCTGTAATCGGCTCGCAATGGGGCGACGAAGGTAAAGCGAAAGTTATTGATTATCTTTCGGAAAAATCCGACATTGTAGTGCGTTATCAGGGCGGCGCAAACGCCGGACATACCGTTATCGTCGACGGGAAAAAATTCGTTTTTCATATGGTTCCATCGGGAATTATATCAAAAGATAAAATTTGCGTTATCGGCAACGGCGTGGTTTTTGACGCCGAACAGTTTTTATGCGAAATTGACGAACTCGCGTCGCGGGGAATAGATATTGAAAAACGACTTTTTGTTTCGGATATAGCGCATTTGGTTTTGCCTTATCATAAAATTATCGATATTGCGCGAGAAGAAATGCTGTCCAAAGAAACGGGAACAAAAATCGGCACGACGGGAAAAGGTATAGGTCCCGCGTATTCGGATAAATCCGTCCGCTGCGGAATAAGAACGGGCGATTTGCTTGATTTTGACTTGTTTGTCAAAAAATTTAGCGAACAATATAACGAAAAAAAGAAAATGACCGAGCAATTTTACGGCAAAAAATTTGATTTATCGCTTTCGCAAACCATAGAAAATTATAGAAATATCGCTAAAAAAATAACTCCGCTTTTAACCGATACGGCATATTTTTTGTTTGAACAGGACAAAAAAGGCAAAAAATTGCTTTTTGAAGGCGCGCAGGGAACTTTTCTCGATATTGACCACGGCACTTATCCGTTTGTTACGAGCAGCAATACTTCCGTCGGCTCCGTCGCGGCGGGAAGCGGTATGGCGGCAAGTAAAATAAGCGAAATTATAGGAATCGTAAAAGTTTATACCACTCGCGTAGGAAACGGACCTTTCCCGACCGAATTATTTGACGAAGACGGCGTAAATTTGCAGACAATCGGCGGCGAAAAAGGCGCGACGACAGGCAGACCAAGACGTTGCGGCTGGTTTGATTCCGTTTTGCTTAGAAAATCCGTGCAATTAAACGGTTTTACGAAACTTGCCATAACGAAACTTGACGTGCTTAATACGTTTAAGAAGATTAAAATTTGCGTAAAATACGAAATCGACGGCAAAATTACCGAGCAATTTCCGAGTTGTGTTGAAACTTTTGCGAAAGCAAAACCGATTTACGAAGAATTTGACGGCTGGCAATGTTCGCTTGACAACTGCAAAAGTTACGACTCTCTGCCCAAAAACGCTAAAATTTATCTTAACCGCCTAAAAGAATTATGTTTCGGCGTCGATTTTTGTATGGTTTCCATAGGTCCCGACAGAAGCCAAACGATAGGAATGTAAAAAATGCACAGAGAAATAATTTTTGCTCTTATTTTGCTTGTAATTATTGTTAGCGCCATCGTATTCGGAAAAAGCGTGGAAGTTTATAACCGAACGCAGAGTATAACGTCGAAAACCACTGCGGGAGTTCCCGCCAAATCGGTCGTATATGTGTATAACGGAACGAATATAGGCGGACTTGCGAAAAGGGTCGCGAATGTTTTGCGCGAAAACGGTTTCGACGTCCGCAGAGAAGATAATATGTTAGAAGGAAATACGCCCGTAAATACCTATACGAAAACGCTTGTCATATCGAGAAACGGGGAAATGGAAGACGCAAAAAAAATTGCCGATATACTTGGCGTAAAAACGCCGTTTTTTTTGATAAGCGACACTTTAACCACGACGAATGAAATCACTATAATTTTGGGTGCGTCATCACATAAGGAGTTAAAATGAATATTGCGGAAAATAAAGAAATAAACGCGGTTATAAAGTTTTTGAAAGACGCAAAAGCCGAAAATATTATACTTATTAAGACCGATTTGGAGAAGTCGGGAACGGATTTTGTGTTTGTTTGTAAAGGAACGGCGTTTGTTCACGTTACGGCGATTGCGCAAAATTTAAGAGAGCAAATAAAAAGGGAATTTGGGATTTTGCCGTCGGTTTTTGAAGGACGTGAACACGGTCGCTGGATTTTGCTTGACTACACTTTCGCGACCGTTCACGTTATGTTGCAGGAGATTAGGGAATATTACAAAATAGAGGAATTGCATAAAAGTTGCGAGCGTTTGGAAATTGAATGATGTTTTTTTTATGAAAATTTTCATTTTTTTTAGTTTCCCGCTTTTTCTTTTCGGCAAATATTATTTTTCTCCCGAAAATTAACAAAATTTGCCAAAAAACGCGGCAAAAAAGAATGAAAGGAAATACGGTATGAACAACAAAATTTCAAAAATACAAAATAATTTCGCTATTTTGGTACGTACCGCATTATATTTTATTCTTATGAATAATAAGGTACGAGGAGACGGTACCCCCCCCCCCCC
>WRFX01000127.1 GCA_009787445.1 Chitinivibrionia bacterium
CGTCAGATTTTTATCGCTGAATTTTTTCGGAAAATCGGTCTGTAAAATTAAAAATCCGCAAAAAAACGTAATTTTCTTAACGTTCGACGACGGACCAAACCCGAATGTTACGCCGAAAGTTTTAAAACTCCTGAAAAAATACAATCAAAAAGCGACTTTTTTTTGCATAGCCGATAACGCGAAAAAATGTCCCGAAATAATAAAAAACATCATCAAAGACGGACATACTCTCGGCTCGCACGATTTACATCATCGCTGGACAAGTAATTTTAGAAGAACAAAACGAATGACAAAAGAAATCGGCGAAAGCGTACGGATTTTGGAAGAAATTTCGCAAACGAAAATCAAAATTTATCGTCCGCCCGTCGGGCTTTCAAACCCGCATTTGTTTGCCGCGCTCAAAAAATTAAATTTGCAATGCGTCGGCTGGTCTAAATCGGTTCGCGACGGCGGAAACAGAATTTTATCCGCGATAAAAAACATTCCGAATTTAAGTTCGGCAAAAGACGGAAGCATAATTTTACTTCACGACGACTCCCCCGCCAAAAACGAAGACATGTTTTTGCAAAAATTAGAGGAATTGCTTAAAAATCTTGAAAAATCAGGTAAAAAATCGGCGAATATTACTTCTTATTTGCCCGATATTCTTCAAGATACTTTTTAACCTGCTCGTAACTTTGCTGCTCAATCGTAGTTCCTATAACCGTTTGAACACCTTTTGCGGCAACTTCGCTCCACTGTTTTCTAACATTCGGCGGTACCGCGCTTATTTTAAGCCCGTGCGACTGCATAATTTTTATCGCTTCGTCGTCGGCTTTGTCTATTTCTTTCTGCATTTTGTCGCCCGTTTTTTTTGCACTCGCTTCAAGTTTTTGACGTAAATCCGCAGGAATTTTATTCCATCTTTCAAGCGAAACGACAACTCCGCCCAAAAGAGGCGCCCATTTCATATCGCACATATTCGGAGCCGCGCCAAACCACTGATACGCCGCCGCAGTCAAAGGCGAAATCGTAAGCGCGTCAATCATTCCGCTTTGAAGCGAAGTCATAATATCGTTTGTAGAAAGCGGAACCGGCTGAAATCCCATAGTCCGCCAAACTTTCGCCGCGTCCGCGTCTCCCGCGTAAATAAACATTTTCTGCTTTTGCAAATCGGCGGGAGTAACTATCGGCTGCTTCGAGAAAAAATTTAGCCAGCCGATTTTCGTCCAAAGTAAAACCTTAAATCCGTTTTCCTCGACTTTTTTTTCAAGGAGCGGTTTCATTTTTTCGAGAACATACCAAAATTCGTCTTCGGTTTCATACATCATCGGAATTTGCACGGCAAGGATTCCCTTATACACGTCCGACATCCCGACGCCGGTCATCGCTATCGCGTCCAATTGTTTGATTTTTACTTTGCGAATCATATCGCGCTCGTCGCCGGCGATTCCTCCCGCATACATTCTTACTTGGATTTGCCCGTTCGATATTTTTTTGAAATCGTCCGCCATTTCGCGAAGCGCGTCGTCCCAAGGCGAGTTTTGCGGAGCCATAGAGCCAAGTTTAAGTTGTTGCGCAAACGTGCAAAAAAACATCGCGGAAAGCGCAAGTATTGAAAAAATTCTAATCATTTTATTTTCCTCCAAATTTTTCTGTTTTTTCTATTTTTCCGTGTTCTTCTTCAAACTCTTCTTCTTCAAAAGTCGCAAAATCCGACGGAATTATAAACATATCTTTGTTTTCAATAAGATATTTTACGCGCTGATTTTGCAATATTTTCAGCAATTTCACGCTTGGGTCTTCGTCGACTTTTATTTTTGAAGCGACGTTCAAAAGCGAATCGTATTCTTCTTCGTTTTGATTTGCGACGCTTATAGCCGTTACAAAATTTATGTAAGCCGAAATGCTTTTTCCGTCGGAAATTTGCACCGCACGCTCAAAATGCTCTTTCGCTTTTTCAGGATTTCCGCCCATAGAAGGCGGCATCGAACCGTAAAAAGTTATTAAAAATTCGTCTATCGCGCCGTTTCCGTAATCGGGATTTAATTCGGCGACCTTAAAAAGCAACGCTTTCGCCTGCGGAACCGTAAGCGCAAGCCGCATATTAAATTTGTCGCAGGTAAACGCGCCCATCCACGCCATTCCCGTCCAATAAAGCAGGTCGATATCCGTCGCTTTTACTTTGGCGAGCGTCGCGTCAATGTCTTTTGCCAAATCCTTTTGAAAGTTTGGATATTTCAATTCAAAAGCCGACAAGCCGTAATCGCGCGCGCGAAGATACATATTTCTTGCGCGAAGATACAAACGTTTTTTTTCCGCCGCGTCGCTTGTCGTGTCTGCGTTATAATGGATAAAAGCGTAAGCGTAAGAAGTAAATCCCGTTGCCGCCGCGCCGCGAATCCCCGCGTGTTTAGGATTTTTTTCAATAATTCCCTCAAACGCTTTTAACGCCAACGGAAGCGCGGTCGCAACAAATTCGGGGTCGTCGTCGTTCATAATGAAAGACGCGCTCCCTCCGCCGCCCGAAAGTCCGTTCGACACCTTGTTTAACATCATTTTTGAACAGCCGCTCAAAAACAAAACCAAAATTGAAACTAAAAAAAACAAACGCATCATAAACCTCGCAATTTTTATGTTAATTATTCCTTAAATTCCTTAATTATCGCGCCCGCGCACATTGCGCCGCACAAAATTGTTCCCGTAAATCCGCCGCCGGGAACGGAATACGCCGACGAAATATACAAATTGCCAACGGGCGTTTTGTGTATCGGACGCTGAAAAAACATTTGCCCCGGAATTTGCGCAAATCCGTAAACCGTACCGCTTTTGTTTCCCGTGTAGCGTTTTATGGTTCTCGGCGTGCCGACTTCGTAAATTTCGACCAAATCCTTTATTCCGGGAAATTCTTTTTCTAAACGTTCTAACAAAATTTCGGCGACTTCTTTTTTCTTGTTTTTGTACTCTTCTTCGCTTAAATTTTCCCAATTTTCTATATAATCGGTCAAACAAATCGAAGCGAAAGTTTTGCCTTCGGGAGCCATAGAAGCGTCGACTTTTCCGTAATCGACAAAAACCATCGGACAAGTTTTATAGCCCGAACGCACGTTTGCCGCAAAACCTTCGAGCGTTTTAAGATTTTCGTCTAAAATTATTGTAGAATACGCTTTTACGCCGACTTCATCAAGCGGTTTTGAAAATCCGATATAAACCGACAAAAGCGAACACGCGGACTTAAATTTATCGTATTTTTCGCGTAAAATTGCGCTTTCTTTTTCGGGAAGCATATCGTATAAAGAAGAAATTGCGCAGTTTGCTATAACTTTTTCGCTGTAATATTCGGCAGTTTCGCCCTGTTTGTTTTTCGCTTTTATTCCGCTCGCTTTTCGCGTTTTTTCGTCTATAATAATTTCGCATACTTTTGAATTATAAACGAATTCGCCGCCGTTTTCTTTTATAACTTTCGCCAAATAATCCGATAAATTTTGCGAGCCGCCCTTAATAAAATATCCGCCGCCGATAAGATAACTCGCCTGCGCGGAAGCGAACCAAACCATAGAAAGTTCGCGCGGATTATCGTGATAATAAGCGGTGTTTGCCGCAAGAATAATTTTTAATTTTTCGTTTTTTATATGTTTATCTAAAAAATTGCCGAGCGTTTGCGTTATATTTTTCGACATATTTGGAAGCATTATAGGGAAAAATGCAAAAAGAAATTTTTTATATTTGGCGTATTTTGCGATTTTGTTTATTTCCATACGGATTTTCACTATTGTCGAAAAGAATTTTTTTATTCCTTTTTTTTCTGCGGGAAACATTTCGCATAATTCTTTTTGCGCGGTTAATACATCGTCTTTCAGAGTAAATTCGATTTTTTTATCGCTGCTTTGAACTTTATAAAATTCGGTCGCCCGCAAAAATTTAACGTTGTCGAAAACGCCTAAATTCTTAAAAAGCGCAACCTTTGAATCCTGCTGATAAAGCCCGTCTATTTCGTGCAATCCTACTTCCATTTTGAATGCGCCGCGTTTAAAAGTCGTCGCGCATCCGCCGGGAATCGAATGTTGTTCGACCAACAGAATTTTTTTTCCTCTTTTCGCTAAAACCGCGCCCGACGCAAGAGCGCCAAGCCCCGTACCGATTATAGCAATATCGTATTTCATATTTTTCTCCGTTTTACTTTCACTATGATTCATAATTATTAAAGTGTAAATATACGAATTTTCACAATTAAAAATGTTGTAATAACGAAATTTTTACAATATTAAAACTATATAATTTTGTTTTTTAGTCGTTTTTATATTCAAAACGCTTTGAACAAATATTATATTCTACGATAAAAAGAAGGCGACTTATAAAATGAAAAAGAAAAGCGTTTATATAGGAGAAGCAAAATGGGGAAATATAAAGAATTAGACGATACCGTTGCAGAAGTGTATCGAAAACGCGAAGCAATTATGAAAGAGTTTAATTACGATGTGAAAGCATATCATAAGTATTTGCGTGAAAAAGAACCTGCGCTTGAAAAAGCAGGTTTCAAGGTAGCGAAAATTAAAATCGATGAAAACAAAAAACCTTTTTACGCACAGTAAGGTAAAAAATTATGAAAAAAACTTTAAAACAAACGAAAGGCATCCGATATGACGCAAATTCCTTATAAAATTCACTTGACCGAAGACGAAACGCCGAAACAGTGGCTTAATCTGCGGGCGTTTATGAAAAACAAACCCGCGCCGCTTTTGCATCCGGGAACGCTAAAACCCGCAACCGCAGACGATTTGAAACCCGTCTTTTGCGACGAATGTATAAAGCAAGAATTGGACGACACATCAAAATACATCGACATTCCGCAGGGCATACTGGAATTTTACAAAGGTTATCGACCGTCGGCTTTGGTTCGGGCATACTTTTTGGAAAAAGCGCTCGATACTCCCGCTGAAATTTATTATAAATACGAGGGAACGAATACGAGCGGTTCGCATAAATTAAATTCCGCAATTCCGCAGGCGTATTACGCGAAAAAGGAAGGGCTGACTTCGCTAACTACCGAAACGGGCGCGGGACAATGGGGAACGGCAATGAGTATGGCTTGCGCTTTTTACGGACTAAATTTGATTGTATATATGGTAAAAGTTTCGGCTCAACAAAAACCGTATCGTAAATACCTTATGGAAACCTACGGCGCAAAAGTCGTTCCTTCGCCGTCCGATACTACCGAAACAGGAAGAAAAATTTTAGAAAAAGACCCGAATACAAGCGGTTCTTTGGGTTGCGCGATTTCGGAAGCGGTTGAAACCGCCGTAAAAAGCGACAAATGCCGTTACGTTTTGGGAAGCGTGCTTAATCACGTTCTTTTGCATCAGTCGATAATCGGACTTGAAACGAAACTCGCGTTTGACAAATACGGAATATCGCCCGACATTATTATCGGCTGCGCGGGCGGCGGTTCAAATTTGGGCGGACTTATCGCTCCATTTATGGTCGACAAACTTTCGGGAAATTCAAACGCACATTTTATCGCCGTTGAACCTGCAAGTTGTCCGTCGCTTACACGCGGAAAATTCGCCTACGATTTCGGCGACACCGCGCAGACGACGCCGCTAATTAAAATGTACACGCTGGGAAGCGGATATATACCGTCGTCAAATCACGCTGGCGGTTTGCGCTATCACGGAATGAATTCTACTTTGTCGCAACTTTACGCGGACGGGTTTCTCGAAGCGCGTTCTGTCGAGCAGACGAAAGTATTCGACGCGGCGGTACTTTTTGCGAAAACCGAAGGAATTTTGCCCGCGCCCGAATCGTCGCACGCAATCTGCGCCGCAGTGGACGAAGCGAAAAAAGCAAAACTTGCGGGAGAAAAGAAAAAAATTCTGTTCGGACTTACGGGAACGGGATATTTCGATATGACGGCTTACGCGCAATATAACGAAAAAACGATGAGCGATTATATTCCCAGCGACGAGGATTTGGCAAGGGGTTTTGCGACTATTCCGCAGATTGATTTATAAAAAATTGCGAAAAACAGGTTGTTGTTTGCCGTCCGTATCATTTATGGAATTATTTCATAAATCTTCTCTTTTTTTAACAAAATCCGCTATTTAAGCGGTTTTTACTTGCGGGGGTGTTGTGAGCAATTAGTATTTTTACCCCAAAAAAACAAAAAAAACAGGAGAAAAGCAAAATGTGCAAAGAGCATTTTAAACAAGTCAATACGAAAATTCAATTTCCCGAAATCGAAAGGGAAATTTTAGCAAAATGGAAAGAAGAGGATTCTTTTAAAGAAAGTTTGAAACAGAACGAAAAAAACGAGCGGTTCGTTTTTTACGACGGACCGCCTTTCGCGACGGGACTTCCGCATTACGGACACCTGCTCGCCGGAACGATAAAAGACATTGTGCCGAGATTCTGGACGATGAAAGGAAAATACGTCGAACGTCGTTTCGGCTGGGATACGCACGGACTTCCCGTAGAAAACGAACTCGAAAAAGAATTTAAGGTTTCAGGTAAAAAACAAATTGAAGAAATGGGCTTGTCGCTCTTCAACGAAGCGTGCCGCTCAATAGTTTTCCGCTATACTTCGCAGTGGAAAGAGATAGTGGAGCGAATGGGGCGCTGGGTGGATTTCGACAATCAATACCGCACGCTCGACGCCTCGTTTATGGAAAGCGTCTGGTGGGTTTTCAAGCAGGTTTGGGACAAAAATTTAATTTATTCGGGATTTCGCGTTCAGCCGTATTGTCCGCGATGCTCCACGCCTCTTTCAAATTTTGAGGTAAACGAGGGTTATAAAGACAAAAAGGATATTTCGATAACCGTAAAGTTTAATCTTGTCGGCGAAAAAAACACATCGATTTTAGTTTGGACGACTACGCCGTGGACGCTTCCATCAAACGTAGTTTTGGCGGCGGGACCGAATATCGACTACGTAAAGGTAAAAGACAAAGACGAATATTTTATTTTGGCTTCATCGCGGCTTGGCGCGTATTACAAAAACGAATCCGAATACGAAATCGTCGCGGAGTATAAAGGAAAGGATTTAGTCGGCTTAAAATACGAGCCGATGTTTGATTATTTCGTAAAAACAAGCGATAAATTTTTTCAGGTAACGACCGCGGAATACGTTTCCACCGAAGACGGAACGGGCGTCGTCCACATTGCTCCCGCCTTTGGAGAAGACGACTTTCAGGTGGGCAAAGCGATGGATTTGCCGATAGTATGCCCTGTGGACGCCGAAGGAAATTTTACTTCGCAGGTTAAAGATTTCGCGGGAAAATTCGTACATTCCGTAAACGAAGACGTGATTGCCGACATAAAAAAGCGCGGGCGTTTGGTGCATAAGCAGACAATCGAACACCGCTATCCGTTTTGTTATCGCTGCGACACGCCGCTTATCTATAAGACGATTGACACGTGGTTTATGAAAATAGAACCGATTCGTCAAAATATGCTTGATTCCAACAATAATATCCATTGGGTGCCTGAACATTTGCAGCAGGGACGTTTCGGAAACGGGCTTAAAACCGCTCCCGACTGGAATTTGGCGAGAAACCGTTATTGGGGAACGCCGATTCCCGTATGGAATTGCGAATGCGGGCATATTCACTGCGTCGGCTCGCTTGACGAACTTCACGAATTGCTTGGAGCAGGCGACAAAAAAAGCGGGCAGAAAATTCACGGCGAAACGGCGAGAGCCGTTAAGGAAAAATTGGACAAAACCGCAAATTCTCAGTTCGCAAAATACGGAATCGACGAAAAATGGGCGCGGCAGGTAAAGTCCACCGAAATTTCCGAAATAGATTTGCATCCGCACGTCGTAAACGAGTTGAAACTTCACTGCCC
>WRFX01000128.1 GCA_009787445.1 Chitinivibrionia bacterium
TTTCCACTCCAAAATCCTCGAACGAATTATATACTTGTTTTTCATTCTGTCCTCCATAAGTTTAACATAAAATAATTTATGCCTAACTTATCTTGAACCTTTTTTTATTAACATAAATAAGGGTTGTCAGTTCTTTCTGAATTTCCAGATTTTCTTCCGTCGTTACCGCTTTGAGTTCCAAACTATCGCGGGTTGGCTGTTCGTTAACTTTTTTCGCTTCCGTCGCGTTAAAAGCATTATCGGTGACGGATTTGGCAGGCAAGTCGCCGCTTGATAACAAATCCAGCAAAATCTCGTCTTCTTTTACGTTAAGCGACTGCGTTCCTAAAACTTTTCCGTCCGTCGTATTTAGCGCTTGAACTCGGAACCTATAATTTTCGCCTAATTTTGAAATATTTCCGAGAATAACGCTTGAAGCGCCGAGTTCTTTTCCGATTTTCAATGCTAAAGATTCATTGATTTCGTTCAAATCGCTAATATTTTTTTCTTGCATTATAATTGGAAGTTTGCTTTTATCGACAAGCGATAATTTGGTATTGCTTTTTATAAACGCGCCGCATTCGTCAATAATGTAAAACGATAAGTTTTCGTTTTCGGCTTCAATGTTGAGAACAGCGATTTTCATTCCAGCGTTTAATTTTGTGGAAACATATTTAATATTCTCCGCAATCGCTTCGTCAATCGTAAATGTTTGCGACGAATAACCTCCCGATTGTCCAAATATCATAATCGGCAAAAATAAAACCGCAAAAAAATAAAGAGGGCAAAGTTGAATTTTAAAATGCGTTTTTAACGCGATATTTTGCATTGTTTTTAATCCCATTTTTTCATCCGTTTCCTTATCGTAATTTTTTTATTGCCACCTTATACGACCTTTGTGCAAGCAGAATAAAATTACAATATTGTTTTCACAAAAAGCAAGGGAAAAATTGACTTTCATAAAATATTTTTTATATCACAAGCGAACCGCAACTCCGTCGGCGATATCCAAACCTTTGTCGGTAAGTTTGCATATTCCGTTTTCTATGACCATATAGCCGTTTTTTATTAAATTTTGAACATATTTTTCATTTTTTAGCAAAAAATCCGTTTTGAATTTTCGCCGAAATCCCGAAACAGAAAATCCGTCAATCGTGCGCAGTCGAAGCATTAAAAATTCTAATTTTTTTTGTTCGTCATACAAATTTTCTTGAAAATCGATAGCAAGAACGTTTCTCGACAAACATTTTATATATCTTTGCAAATCCGAAAAATTTGCGCTGCGAACTTCGCCGTCAAACGAATGCGCCGCCGTTCCAAAACCTATATATTTTTTACCTTTCCAATAATTTTCGTTGTGTCGGCAACGATAAGCGTTTTTTGCGAAATTGCTTACTTCGTATCGCTCAAAATCGCATTTTTTCAAAATATTTTTGGAAATTTCAATAATTTCTTCTATTTTTGTTTCGTTTAAAAAATCATAATTTTCTAAATTTCTTCCGAAATTAGAATTTTTAGCAATGGTAAGTTCATAAAGCGAAATATGTTTAATCGCGGGAATTTTAGTTATAATTTTCAATGTCTCGGCAAACGATTTTGCGTTTTGCGCGGGCAATCCGTAAATCAAATCGACGTTTATACTCGAAAATTTTTGTAAAATGTCGTTTTTTAGAACGTCGAGAGCCAATTCTTTATTGTGTATTCTCCCGCAAATTTTTAATTCGTTGTCGTTTAGCGATTGAACTCCTACCGAAAGCCGATTTACGCCGTTTTCGAGCCAAATTTTTGCCTTTTCTTCGCTAAAACTTTCGGGATTTACTTCGATTGTCCATTCGCAATTTTTAGTAAGAACAAAATTATTTCTTATAAAATTTGCAATATCCAAAAATTGTTCTTTACTCAAAATAGACGGAGTTCCGCCGCCAAAAAATATTGTATCAACTTTTTCGGACGTTTTTTTCAGTAGAATTTCCTTTTTTAACGAATCGATATATGTTTGGATTTCGGTTTCGTCGCAAACGGAATAAAAATCGCAGTAATTACATTTTTTTTTGCAAAACGGAATGTGAAAATACAGAGAAATCATAACTAATATTTTATCTGTTATTCGGCGCCGCCGTCGTGATTTCTAATCAATTTTCCAAGCCGATTCCAACGAATTTTTACAGGAAGAAGATACGCGGGAACCTTCTCGTCAAGCGAAAAATAAATTATAAACGCCTTTGCTTTTACAAAATTCCTGTTCACAAAACCCCAATATCTGCTGTCGGCGGAATTGTCTCTGTTGTCGCCCATCATAAAATAATTGTCGTTTTTGCAAACGTATTTTGAAATTTCCTGCCCGTCCAAAAACAGTTTTTTCTCAATTTCAACTTTCGCGTCGTCGTCGAATTGATTGAGATACAAATCGAAATGATTTAAATAAAATGTCCAATCCGAATACATTGCCAATCTGTCGAAATCGGTCGTAGAAAAAGTTCCCTGAACAATTCGTCCGTTTATATTTAGCAATATTATCGAATCGCTAAAATCCACTCCGTCGACAAATAGTTGATATTTTTCGCTTACTTTGGAACGCGGATGTTCCTGATGAATCAAGTGTTTGTAAAAAATAAATTCCCGAATTTCCGCGTTTGCGATGTTTAACGTATCGCCTTTTTTGGGGATGTATAATTTTGAAAAATCCCTTATTCCCTGCCGCAAGTTTCCGCCGTTTTCCCATCTCGCAAAAGGCGGAGGCGTAAGTTCTTTATCGTTTATTATTAACCTTTTTACGTCGATTTCTACGCTGTCGCCCGCAACTGCGACGCAGCGTTTTATGTAGTCCTTTTTTTCGCCGCCGGGATATTTGAATATCACGACGTCGCCGCGTTTGGGGGAAGTAAATCCCGGAAATTTTAAGTAATTTTCCCAAACAAACGGAACATTCGGCAAAACGGGCGCGCCGTAAATAAATTTTAAGCCCAAAAGAAAATCGCCCACCAAAAGCGACTTTTCCATAGAGCCGGTCGGAATTGTAAACGCCTGAATTACATATACGATAAATATAAACGCCGTCAAAAGCGCGGAAATCATTTCCTTGCCGAAATTGAGGATTCCTTCTTTCTCGTTTCGGACTTTTTTGTCTTCTTTTATTTCATTTTCCATAAATTCTCCCGTAATTTGCGTAAAAATATGTTTTGCCGCTTGCTAAAATATTATTTTTTACCGAAAACGAAAGGATTTTAATGGAAAATCGCCAATATATCGAAAAAATAAATAAATTACGCAAAGAAAAAAACGCGGTTATTTTGGCGCACAATTATCAGCGTCCCGAAATTCAGGATATTGCGGATTTTGCGGGCGATTCTTTGGAATTGTCCATAAAAGCGGCGCAGACAAAAGATAAAATAATAGTTTTTTGCGGCGTATTGTTTATGGCAGAAACCGCAAAAGTGCTTTCTCCGTCAAAAACGGTTTTACTTCCCGACTTAAACGCGGGATGTCCGATGGCGGATATGATAAACGAGAGCGACGTGAAAAAATTAAAAAGCGAACACGAAAACGCAAAAGTATTGTGTTATGTAAATAGTTCGGCAGTCGTAAAGGCGCAAGCGGATTTATGCTGCACTTCGAGCAACGCCGCAAAAATAGTTGAATACGCTTTCGATAAAAAACAGGAAATAATTTTTATTCCCGACAAATATCTTGCGAGAGTAGTCGCCGAAAAAACGGGCAGAAAATTTATTTTTTGGGACGGATTTTGCCCTACTCATTCGCGAATTTTGCCCGAAGAAATAAATGCGCTGAAAACTAAATTTCCCGATGCGGTTACGATGGTTCATCCCGAATGTACAAAGGAAATTTGCGATATTGCGGACGAAATTTTATCGACGGGACAAATGAGCGTTTTCGCAAAAAAAAGTTCGACGAAAACGTTTATTATCGGCACGGAAGAGGGGATGTTGCACCGTTTGCAAAAAGAAAATCCCGAAAAAAAATTCATATTGGCAAGCAAAAACGCGACTTGTCCGAATATGAAAAAAATTACGCTTGAAAAACTTGCAAATTCGCTTGAAACGCTTTCGCCCGAAATAGTTTTAGATAGCGAAATAATTAAAAAAGCAGAAAAATCGATTCGCGATATGGTAGAAATTAGTAAAAAAATTATGTATTAGGAGGTTTAATGAAAAACTCGCTTATAATTCTCGCATTTTTAACAACGTTTTCGTTTGCAAAACCTATTGTTTTAGAAGAAAATATTCACAGAAACGCCGATAAAGACAGCGTTTTTAATTTGCGCTTCAAAAGCGATTCCGAATTTTGGCAGGCGAATAATTTCAATTTTCGCGTGAAAATAATCAATAATAAACGAATTATAATGTATATCGGCGATTCCATAGGATACAAACCGATTGATTTCATATTCAGCGGTTTTTTTGACAATCAGGCGATTCACGGAAAAACAGCCGATTGGTCAAAACTCGAAGATAGAGGCGATAACGCTACGCAAAAAATAACGGATTTATACCGCTTAATTCTAAAATTTACGCCAAACGACAAAATTCTTATCTCCATCGGAAAGGACTATTACAACTGGGGACCCGCGCAAATCGGAGGGCTTATGCTTTCGGATTACAATATGGGATTTACGGGACTTTATCAGCAGTATAAAATCGGAGGATTTACCATTCGCGGACTTGCGACGCAACTTAACGGTTCGCCTTGGCAAACTTGGGAACAAAGCGCGAACGCAGAACCGTCGCACAGATTTTTTTCGGCGGGAAGAATTGAATATTATCGCGATTTGTGGGGATTTGCCGTTTCGCAATCAATAATTTACGGCGGACTTGACCGTTCTTTTGAAATTCCGTATTTAATTCCCGTTTTTCCGTTTCATTACGCGCAGTTGGCTAACTGGCGATACGGAAACAACGGCGACAATACTTTCGGCGGACTTGACGCTTACGCAAATGTTTTCGATAAAAAAGTGCAGATTTACGGCGAACTTTTGGTGGACGATATACAAGGCGACAGCGACGAATTATCGCAAAGCGTTCAAAATCATATAGGTTTTATTGTCGGCTCTAAATTTAATATTCCAAAAATAACTTACGGATTTTTTGAAGCCGGACAAATAAACAGTTTCGTTTACAATCACTCCTCCGGATATTCTATGAAATACCTGAACAAAAACGCTTTTATCGGCAGTCCGCTTGGTCCCGACAATCAACTTTTTTGGGGGAAAATCGGATACGATTTCAGTAATATAAACAGTAAAATCAATTTGAAAACCGAAATTTACGGCTGGCTTTTACGGCAAGGCGAACGCAATATAAATTTTGATTACGAAAATTCGTATCAATTTGGAACGCGCAAAGATGAAATTCCTTACGGGAAAGTCAGGCGGGAAATTGCGGCGTGGCTTTCGGCAATTTACGAATACAAGCACAATACGGCTGAAATTTACGGCGGAGTTTCAAAAACCCAAACGGAAAACGTTTCTGGGACTTCCAAAATTACGCCATTTTTCGGATTTTTTGTGAATGCCGCGATAGGAATCGGATGGTTTAAGGACGATAAATAATTTCCCATTTTTCGTTATCGCGTTTTAATACAAACGGTTGTCTGTCGTTATGTTGCGGTTTTTGACCTATAATACTTTCTATTTCTGGCGAGTAGCGTTCCAAAACAAATAAAACGTCGATATTTTCGTCAATTTTTCCCAAATCGTAGGATAAAATATGAGTGATTTTAGGTCTCGGATTTTTATAGTTATACGCAAAAAGAGGATATTCCCAAGAATCGCTTCCAATAATAATTCCTAAATTTTTTATTTTCAATCTGTCTATTTCAGAAACGGCGTTTTTGAAATTTTTATAAAACATTTCGTTTTTATTGTTAAAAATAGGTTTAAATCTATCCGAATACAAACTTTTAATAACAGGTCTCGACTGATTTCGAATTAACGGCAGAACAGAAATGATAACCATAATAACTAAAATGATATTTGCTAATCTTTTTTCTTTCGTTTGAGAACACCAAAATCCGAACATCGGAGCGGATAGCGCAAAGAGCGGTAATTGCAAACGGGTTATCCACGGCTGCCAAGGAATACAATATATAAACACAAACCAAGCGCTTACGACTATTACGGAAAAAAAACAGTAACATTTATATTTTTTATTTGCTATCAATACGATTCCCAATATCAAAATTATTAACATTTGTACGGGATTTTTTGCAGTATCCTCGTGAAATTTTACAAAATCTTTAATACCGTTGGATTTGGGATTCCCATAATGAAATACTTTTGAAGTATCTATTCCAAGAATTTCATAATATTTATTCGATATGTTTGAAAATAAATTATTAGGAATTGGAACGCCGCAATTTATATAAATGTGCGCTGGAAACGACGCCAAAAAACTGTTTAACTTAAAGTCGCTAACTGTTCCTCCGTGCTTTCCAAGCGGCTCGCCGTATGCAATATAATTTCTTGAATAGTGACAAAAATTTATTGAAAACGCAATAAACGCCGCCAATATCGCTCCGATAATTCTTTGCTTAAAATGTTTCAAAGAAATGAGCGCAAAAACCACAACGAAAATTAACGCTATCGGATATGCGGTCCCTTTCGCCAAAACCGCCAAACCCAATGCTATTCCAAATTCAAAAGCGGTTAATACGTTGTATTCTTTTTTCCACGTTAATAATCTTTCGGCAAGTATTAAAATAAAAAGCGCTTCGACCAAATCCGTTTGAGTGGACGACGCTTGAAGTATAGCCATAGGAGTTGTCGCAAAAAACAAAATTCCGTAAATACTGTTTCTTTTATCAATTCCAAACATATTCAATATTCTGTAAATTATCGCGAGGGAAAAAATAAATGCGAACCATTGCACTAAATTCATCAATGAATCGCCTCCGCTTAAAATTCGTCCGTGCATAATCACAAATTCAGCAAACGGAGCAGACAACGTTTGTCTTAAATTTGAAGTTTCGTAATGCTCTACACTCTCATTTTGTATCCAATGCTCAATTCTCGGAATATGATAGGTCATAGAATCCCAATTATTTGGCGGATAAATAGCGGCTATGAAAAAAGTTACTGCTAAAATCAATAATAAAACTCTTGTTTCAAAATTAAAATTTATTGTTTTTGGAAAACCAAATTCCATTCGTTTATTTTTCGATAAATAAACATATAATTGAACGCATAAAAACAATAGCCAAACAGTTAAAATCACTCCAAACTTTAATATTTTGAAAAAACTTAAAATTTCGGTAGTGAAAACTATAAACATCGAATAAAACAATAATGTTTTTACAAACGCTTCATACATTTGTTTCGTTTTAGCGTATAAATTAACAAAAAATAACGCAAAAGTCGAAGATAATATAATAGCGGCAAATATTGTTTGAAAAATTATTATGGGATTTTCTCTCTGCCCGATAACAAACGGAAAAAGTACAAATACGACGCTTGAAATTTGAAATATCCTGTTTTTTAACAAATTTTTAATATTGAGTTCTTTATTTTTCATGGAAATTATGAATAAAAAAACCAAACACAATGGAATAAAACTATTAACAAAATCAATCAACAAAACTATCCAAGAACCTGAATCTTTTACCGTTTTTTTTAATGTTGTTTCAAGCAATTCTAATATGATTTCTCTTGATTGCGGTAAATACAATAATAAATTTACTGCAATAGCCGCCGTAATTACAAATATACTGCAAAAAAATAACAATTTTTTTATTTTAGGGGAAAATACGATTTCCTGTTCGCTCATTTCCGCTTCCCAAGCAGTTTGGCACGGTTTTTGAGTAGCGGGGG
>WRFX01000129.1 GCA_009787445.1 Chitinivibrionia bacterium
TGTCGCGTTTTTTCTATATTGTATTTCAAAAATTTAAACCAAGGAGTTTTTATGAGAGCGCTTGATTTCATCAAGTATTTTCTGGCGGTATCGGTCATCGCGACGGGCGCATTGGCGCAAGACCTAATTACTATGAGAGACGGAAGCGAAGTGCAAGCCGTCGTGGTGGACGTCGGAGCGGACGCGATAAAATACAAAAAATGGCACTATCAGGACGGTCCGTTTTTTGTCGTCAGCGTTTCAAAAGTATTTTCTATAAGATATAGAAACGGCGAAAAAGACGTTTTTGAAGCAAAAGAAAGCGCGTCCGCTTCAAACGCGCAACACCCGCTTTATTTTCCCGTTTACGTTCCGCAATATACGCCTATTGCGCCCGCGCACGCTCCCGTGCAACACGTGCAAAAAGTTAAAAGCGAAGGCGGCAGAACGTTTGTTTTTTCCGCTCGTTCCGAAGAACGTTTTGGCGCAATGAAGAATGTAGGCGGTTTGTTTGAATGGGGCGTTATAGGCGCAAACGGATTCTATTTTACGGTAGAAATTAGCGGCGGCGGAATTTACGGCGGCGGCGGCTTTAATTTTGGAGGTACTATAAATAAAGAAGGAACGGTGAAAAACGTTTTTGGACTTACCGCAGGAAACTGGTATACCGAAGGTTTGGAAGGTTGGACTGACCACTATGTTGAAGAGAGGTCTGGCAACAACTATTATACTAGGAGATGCGAATACGACAGCGACGGCACTGGCTTTAATTTTGGAGGACCTTTTTGGAAAATAATGTTTGGCAATAGAGGAAACTTTGATATTACAAACAGATGGATGTTTGGAGTTCGGTGGTATCACGACGCACAAGGACACGAAAACCAGTCAAGAGACAATGGCTGGTATGGCGGCGGCGCGGGATGGAGTGGCTATGAAAATCAAACTCTTAATTTTACGTACTCGTTGAGCGTCGGCTGGACGTGGACGAAAAAAAGATAAGAAAGGAGTTAAAATATGTTTAATCACTTAAAAATATTTTTTGCGGTTATTTTTGTCGCGGTTGGAGCTTTTGCGCAAGACCTTATTACTATGAGAGACGGAAGCGAAATACAAGCCGTTATTTCGGAAGTGGGCATCGACGCGATAAAATACAAAAAATACCATTGGCAGGACGGTCCGTATTTTTCTGCGGATATTTCAAAAGTGCTTTCAATAAGACACCGTAACGGCGACAAAGATTTTTTTGAATTGGAAGAAAAAACCATAGCGCAAACTCCGCAGCCGTTTTATATTCCGTTTTATATTCCGCAACCCGATAATATGCCGACGCAAGAAGAAAAAACTTTGCAAACCGCGCAAAAAACAAGCGGCGCACAGGGCGCTGGCGGCGCAATGTCGCTTGAATCGGTAGGCGGCGCAGGCGGACAAGTTTCAGGACAAGTACAAGTTTCGTCGGGACGGGAAGTCGCGGTAAAACAGCCGACAATAGACGCGGATTACGAAAAAAGGCAGAAAAATATCGTTAAATTTACGGCGGATTTGCCGAAAATAGAAGCGGCACTTAAAGAAATAAAGGCAAGTGCGCCCGCAACTTACGGAGTCGCAAGTTTATCGGTGGAATTGTTGAAAACGCTAAATCGTATGCAAGAGAAAAAAACTTTTAATTCGGGCGAACTTCCTCCTTTGGTTATACAGGCGAGTTTGATGTCTCTTCCTCCGCAAGCGACGACTCCGCTTAAAACGAATACCGATTTAGCCGTAAAAACGTTTTCTTTTTTGAAAGAAAATTTTAAGATGCCGCAAAATCAGGCGGCGGAAGCAATAAATTCCGCGCTTAAATCTTGGAACGGAAAAAGCGTTATGAGCATTAAAGACGAGATGAAAACCGTCGCGCCCGCGCATAAACTTAAAGTGGGAATGTTGCTAAAATATTCGGTAGGAATTTTTGCCAACGTAATTCCGCAGTTAAACGCCACGGTTAAGGCAAGTTTGTAATTTCGGCGATTTTTAACGGCGTTTTTATCGACGAGAGAAGCGTATAAATTGCGCTTCTCTTTTTTGTCTTGCGGCAAATAGTATTTTTCAACGAAATAACAACAACCGTTTTTAATTTTACAAGGAAAAAAAGACAATTATGGACGATTTTATTTTTGCCTACATCACAGCCAAAGACAAAGAACAGGCGCTTTCTATCGGCAAGAAATTGATAGAGGAACGTCTTGCGGGCTGCGTGAATATTTTAGACAATATGTTGTCTATATACAAATGGGAAGGAAAAGTTTGCGCCGAAAACGAAGCCGTTTTAATCGCCAAAACCACAAGCGAAAAATTTTCGTCGTTAGCCGCTCGCGTAAAAGAACTGCATACTTACGACTGCCCTTGCATTGCGGCTCTTCCCGTGATTAACGGCAATTCTCAATATTTGGATTGGCTGTCCGCGACGATTTACGGGAGCGAAAAATGAAAGTAACGCTTATTCCGACAATTCCGTCTTTTGCCGCGAAGGACTTGACGGCTCTAACTCCCGAACTGCTCGCCAGCGTTTTGGCTAAATATTCCCGTTCAAATTTGGGAATAGATAAAATATTAGCCAGCGTAGATAAAGAAAATCCCGACGAAAGCGTTGAAAAAATATTCAAATTTATCGATTACGGACACGCGAGCATCGGCGGATTAACAGGTTCGATAGCGATAACGATAGACGATTGTTCGATGTTTTTGGCGTATAAAATTTTTGAAATCGCGCAACTTGCCGACGGGCAGGAATCGAGTACGCGCTATATAAAAATGTCGCCCGAAAGTTTAATTTCGCCGTCTGAAATTGGTATTCCCGACGATTTGCGAAACGATTGGCAAAATCTTATGAGCGAATCGTTTGAAATTTATAATCGCGAATATAAAAAACTTGACGAAATAGCGACTAAATTTCCTGAAAAATTGCGAATTTCACCAAGCGAATCGGAAAAATTTCGTCAAAGAATCCTCAAAAATTACGCGCTCGACAGGAGTCGCGGTTTTATTCCTTTCGCTACAAAAACTTCCGCCGCGTATCTTATGTCCGCGCGGGTTTGGTGTCAAACGCTCAAAGAATTGGAAGCGATTCCGCTTGTAGAGACGCAAAACGCGGCGAAAAAAATTCGCGAAAAATTAAACAAAATCGTTCCAAATCTTACAAAACACAGTTTTGTCGACGGCGCAAGTAAGTATCAAGCCGAACATTTGTTAAATTATTCTTCTAAATTTATTGAAAAAAACGGAGTTGAAACAAAAAACATTCCCGACGAAGTTTTTGTTGAAATTTTTAATGAAAATCCGCGATTTTTGCAAAATATAGACAGCGTTGAAAATTCTTTTGCGAACAAAACAAACAGATACAGCGTCGTAGGAAGCGATATAAAAAGGCAAATCGTGAAATTTGCGTTTAATAATATTTCGATAGCGGAATTGCGGGATTTGAATCGTCATCGTTCGGGAAATAAATTTACTCCGCTTGCGCCCGTCGGATTTTATTTGCCGAAAGAATTGTCCGATAATAATTACGAAAATTTCTTTGAAAAATATTCGGATTTGCTGAAAAAACTTGCGAAGCGCAATTTGCATTATTACGGATATTTGCTTGGAACGCAGGTCGCGTTTGAACATAGCGCACATTTGGATAAAGTAATTTACGAAATTGAACTTCGGACGGGAAAAGGCGCGCATTTTAGATACGCGCAGCATTTGGAAGCGGTTGCGAAAAAACTTATTGAGAAGTCCCCGTTTCTTGATAAGTATATTAAAATTGGAACTGCCGAACCTGAATGATTTTTAACAAAAAAGTATTTTTTGCTCTTTCACAATTTCACCGCCCACGTCTTTTCAAATTCAAAAACAGCGGCAAAAACAAAAGCGAAAATACCGAACCTACGGTCATCGACAAGAAAATGAAAAATCCTAACGTCCTTACAGGCGGGAAATTTGACAAACATAGCACCAAAAATCCTACTCCCACCGCAAGCGTGTTGAAAACTATTACCGTGCTTTTGTCTTGAAGAGCGTTTAAAAGCGCTTCCGTCGTTTCCGCTCCGTTTTTTCTAAAACGCAAAAACGACGACGAAAAATGTATCGCGTAATCTATGCCTATTCCAATGCAACAATTTACCACAATTACCGTTACCATATTTATCGTTATGCCAAACGCAGCCATAACTCCCGCGATAAAACACGCGCCCGTAACGATAGGAAGCGTCGAAAAAAGTCCGATGACAAAACTTCTAAACAAAATAACAAGCGAAACGGCAATAAGCAAAAACGTAATTAAAAGCGACCAAGTTTGCGTTTTTATCAAAAGTTCAATCATAGAATCGATAAGAAGCGCCTCGCCCGAAGCCACAACTTTGTATTCGGGATAAGTTTCCAAAATATATTTTTCTATGCGCTGTTCCAAACTCATATAATTATAAAGCGGAATATTTTTGCAAATCAGCGTAAATTTTACCGTTTTTCTGTCGCGAGTTACAAATGCGTCCAAAATATCCGCGCCGCTTTCGTTTTTTGTCGCGCTTCCGCTTAACATCGCGGAAACGGCGGTTTGACTTATCGGCGTGCCTTTTAAGATATTGCTCACGCGATTAAGCACGGGAAAAACGGAAGTAACCGAGCCGACTTCGGGATTTTCTTTTTTTATCCAATCTACAATATCCTGCAAATTTTGCCAACTTGCCGAGTCCGCAAACGGCGTTTCGGATTCTATTAAAATATCGAAAAAGCGCGTTCCGCCAAATTGTTCGCCTATAATTTCGTCGCTTTTGCGGACGTCGTGTTTTCTGTCGAAAAAACTTATCGGATTGCTGTCAAAATTTATTTTCGGCACAAAAATTATTGAAAAAATTATCACGCAAATCAAAAGAATTTTTGCGAGCGGCGTTTTGAATATCATAAAATTGAAAAACGACATAGGAATCAGGTTTTTCGGCTCTCTGTCTATGCTGTCGTCTTTCTTTTCAAAGGTGGAAAAACATACGGGCAGAAAAAATACCGACAAAAACAGCGAAATTACGACTCCTATCCCAGTAAAAAATCCAAAATATCTCGTCCACGAAAGCGACGAAACCGAAAACGACGAAAAGCCGAAAAACGTCGTTACTCCCGCGATAAAAATCGGTCCCAAAAGTTCTTTGTACGTTTTTATAAGCGCGCTTTCAAAAGACGGAGTTTCGCGTCTGTTTTGACGATAACTCTTTATTATATGAAGCGAACCCGCAAGTCCGACGGGAAGAATAATTAACGGAATTATTGAAGTTAAGACGTTCAAAGGAATTTTTACCAAAGCCATAATTCCAAAAGTCCAAACGATAGCGATTCCCACAAGCAAAAGCGGCGCGACAACACAGCGCACGCTCCTAAACATCCAAAACAAAAGCGCGGCGGCAATTAAAAGCGAAATTGGCAGCAAAACCACCAAATCTCTGTTCATATCGTGGCTCATATACCAACTTGTGGCGGTCGCGCCCGTAATATAAGTGTTTTTGTAACCTTCTTCGTGAATTTCGTCGAGAACTTTCATCGCTTCCGTTATGGTTTTCGGTCTGTCGGCGTTTGCGTTGTCGTTTGTGTAGAGTATCATTAAAAACGTTTTTTCGTCTCGCGAAATAAAATTTCCCGTCAGCGCAAAATTTTCGTTTATGATTTTACGAAGCGTTTCGTCGTTTTTTTGTCCCGCTATCGGAATAGTTCGCACGCCGCCCATCATTCCCATCATAGGCGCTTTTAAGGTCGCGATATGCGCCGCGCTTTCAAAACCTTTTACGCCGTCTACTTCAATATCTAAAAACTTTTGCGCCCAAGAAGAAAATATTTCTATCTTTTCGTGAAGCGGAATGTTTTTGTCTTCGTCAAATTGCGTCATAAGAAGAATGGAATACGGAGAATTAAATTTTTCGCGAAGTTTTTCCATATCGCACATCTGTTTTAACGTGTCGGGAACCGCGTGCGCGGCGTTGTTGTCGACCGTGATGTTTTTTAGGTTATATCCGAAAAATATTGTAAAAAGCAAGATAAAAATAGCAGAAAACATTCTGTATTTAACGGCAAACGATATGATTTTTTCATTTAAATCCGTCATTTTTTTTATAATTCTCCTTAAAACAGCATAAAAATAATATATTTCCTTGACAATAAGCGAAAAAAAATATTATATTAGCAATGTTTTTGGCAAGTTAGCTCAGTCGGTTAGAGCATTGGAATCATAATCCAGGTGTCCGGGGTTCAAGTCCCTGACTTGCCACCATCAATTTTTTCGGTAGTTTTTTTATGTCTGTATTGTTAAAAATTAAAGATTTTTTTTCAAAAAATTCAATAAGCGATTGCAAAATCGCCGTCGCTTTAAGCGGCGGAACGGATTCGACCGCGCTGTTTTTTTTGCTTTTGGAACTCGCCAAAAGTTTTAATTTGCAAATTTGCGCTTTACATATAAATTATAATCTTCGGGGAAAAGATTCCGAAGACGACGAAAAATTTGTACGTAAATTATGCGAAGAAAACGATGTGGAATTATTTGTGAAATTTATGGATATGTCTAAATTTTTGAGTAAAATAGAAGAAACGGCAAGAAACGAGCGATACAAATTTTTTTCAGAAATGCAAAAAGAAAAAAATATTAAATACGTCGCGACTGCGCACAACGCAAACGACCAAGCGGAAACGCTACTTTTTCGGCTTGCGAGAAAAACGGGAATTTTGGGTGCGACGTCCATAATGCCAATTCGCGAAGACGGAATAATTCGTCCGCTTTTAAACGTTACGAGAAACGAAATTATAACGTATCTCACTGAAAACAAACATTTTTGGCGAAACGATAAAACAAACGCCGACGTAAAATTTAGCCGAAACAGAATTCGCGCAAACGTTATTCCCGAACTTGAAAAGATAAATCCCGCCGCAGTTATAAATATTGCGCAATTTTGCGATTTTTTGCGAAAATTTGCCGAAAAGAACGAAAAATTAAGCGAATTTTTGATAAATAAAAAAGAAAAAATTGACATAATAAAGGAAAAATGTTATGAAAACGGTTTAATTTTGAATGAAAATCATTGCGCGAATATTGAAAAATGTAAAGAAAATACGGGAGCGATTATACTTTTGCCCGATTTCAAAATGTTTGTGTTGAAAAATTTGTTGTTTTTCAAAAAAAATGGCGATAACTCTTTTGAAATTAAAGAAATAACTATAAAAGAAGAAGATAAAAATTTGTTTGTCGGTAAATTATGGAAAATTGTAATTTTAGATGAAATTCCTAAAAAAGGCGAAAATTTTGCGGTAATTCAAAAAAGCGATTATCCTCTGAAAATTAAAAAGTTATCGACGAATGACTATTTGAAAAACGACGAAAAAACGGCGTTTGAACGAATGAAAAAGGTTGGATTATCAAAATTTGAACGGGAAAATTCGCCGGCGATTTTTTCCTCAAACGGCGATTTGCTTGCCGCGGCGTTCGTTTCGTGGAAATTTGATAATAAAGTCAAAGGTTTCAGGTGGTTAAAGGTTGAAAATGTTGTCGAATATTAAAATCGTGTCAGTTTATGAAATGCTAAAATTCAATTTATATATTGCGGCAAATAATATTTTATGTGTTCATATCGGGAGGAAAAATGTTTGAAGGAATAGATTTTAAAAAGTTGTCGGCGGATGAAAGTTTTAAGGAAGACAGCGTTCGAGAAGTAATTATACTTCCCATACTCAAAGAATTGGGTTGGAACGACGAAAATATTGTTCGCAGTAAATCGCTTGAACATCCGTATCT
>WRFX01000130.1 GCA_009787445.1 Chitinivibrionia bacterium
CGAGACATCTCCGTTCCGCTTACAGGGCGACAACGCCGCCGAATAATACAAGTTTTAATATTGGTTTTAGATTAGCGCGTAACGCGCGGTAATTTAATAGAAAAACCATAACCACAGTTTGGAGGAATGACGATGAAAAAGTTTTTATTTTTTACATTAGCAATTTTTTGTATGGAGGCGTATGTGGAAGCGCAAAATCAGAGTCAGAAAATTCTTATCGCGTATTTTTCGTGGGGCGGGAATACGCGGGGAATAGCACAGCAAATTCACCAGAGAGTTGGCGGAGACCGCAGTTCTGTCGAACTGTTTGAAATTGAAACTGTAACGCCGTATTCACAGAATTATAACACTGTTTTACAGGAAGCACAGAGAGATTTGCGGGCGCAGGCGAGACCACCGCTTGGGAAACATATCGCGAATATGGCGCAATACGATGTTATTTTTCTTGGCTATCCCAACTGGTGGGCTACAATACCTATGCCTATCGCGACATTNNTAGAAGAATACGATTTNTCAGGNAAAAAGGTCATACCGTTTTGCAGTAACGGCGGCGGGCGTTTCGGGCAAAGCCTTACGGACATTGCGAAACTTGCGCCCAACGCGAAAATCGGCGACGCACTCTCTGTTAATTATTCGGGCGGCTCTTCCTTGCCGAAAGACATAACCGCGTGGCTTCGCAAAAATGGGATAGCGGTAAAATGAACCGCAAAAAAACAATATTGTTGTCATTTATGATATAAAAGGAGATGTGTTAAAATGAAAGAAGGAAAAAATATACGCATTTACGACATTCAAACATATATTAAAGAACATTTTCTGTTGTTCTTTTTGCTGGCGGCATTTAACGGTTTTCATATGTGGATTTATCAGGTATTTGTCAACAACGGTATGGTAGAAACGCATTTACGAATCGTTATAATCCTAATGGTTTTATATGTTCTTGTAGCGGCAGGGATTATAACCGCTCTTTTAACTATAGTCCGCCGCTATTTATTAACTTCTTTGAAAGATATTTGCATTGCGGTACAAAAAATAGCAGACGGTGATTTTTCAATTCGTATCGCTTCGCGTTTTAAGAAAAATAAAAAAGATTTTATTGATTTATTATATGATAATATTAATGTAATGACAGAAAAACTTGCTTCTGCGAATGAAAAACTAAAGGCATTATCGGTAACAGATGAATTGACGAAACTTAACAACAGGCGTTCTTTTTTGAATTATATGGAAATAATTTGGAAACAAAGCCACACTTTACGACTTCCCATATCCGTTTTGATGATCGATGTTGATTATTTTAAAAAATATAATGATTCATTAGGTCATTTGGAAGGAGATAAAGCGCTTGTCGCTATTGCGCAGTGTCTAAAAAACAATATAAAAAAAGAAACGGATTTTGTTGCAAGATTCGGCGGAGAAGAATTTGTTTGTTTGTTTCCTTTCATTGAAAAAGACGAGGCGTTGAACTTTGCGGAATCTTTGGTAAAAAGCGTTGAAGATATGAAAATTCCTCATCCTATGAGCGAACATTCAAATTATGTAACCATTAGCGCGGGTATGGCAATTACCGTCCCCGACGATAATAATTCGCCGACTAAAATTTTGGATGAAGCGGATAAGGCGTTATATACGGCAAAACAATCCGGCAGAAACAGGGTTGTAACAAATTACAAATGAAATCTGCCTTAATTTTTGTCGGCATACGTACTTAATAAATAGCATATTGTATTTTTTACAGAGAAATAAAACAAAAAACAGGAGAAAACAATGTTTTATAAAAATTTATTTATAATTAGTTTTTTTCTTATAACAATTTTTCAAAGCATATCAAAAAGAAAGTTACGAATATGAATATTTTACGAAAAAATTGGAAGAATTAAATAAACGAGATAAATAAATATAGTATATTCTCATAAAGAAAGGAGCGAAAAACAACTATGAAAAGTATTATTTCCGATATGGACGGCGTGATTTATCGCGGCTCAAAACTCATTGACGGAGCAAACGATTTTGTTGAAAGAATGCTTTCAAACGGCGTTAAGTTTTTGTTTTTGACAAATAATTCGGAGCAAACTCCCCGCGATTTGAAACAAAAACTCGAACAAAAAGGCATAAAAGGACTTTGCGAAAACAATTTTATAACGAGCGCGATGGCAACCGCTATGTTTTTGAAACAGCAAAAGGAAAACGCGACCGCATACGTACTCGGCGGCGGCGGACTTATAAACGAATTGTATAACGTCGGATTTACGATTTCGCAGAGCAATCCCGATTATGTGGTCGTCGGCAAAACCACGACTAATTTTAATTTTGAAACGCTGAAAACCGCCGTGCAGTTAATTCAAAAAGGCGCAAAGTTTATCGGCACAAATCCCGATATGATAGACCCGACCGAACACGGCGAAGAACCCGCGTGCGGAACAATTTTGGCGGCTATCGAGGCGGCGAGCGGCAAAAAACCGTATATTATCGGCAAGCCAAACTCGCTTATGATGATGATGGCGGCAAAAAAATTAGGCGTTCATCCCGAAGATACCGTTATGATAGGCGATAGAATGGACACCGACATCGTCGGCGGAATGGAAGCGGGAATGAATACCTGTTTAGTGCTTTCGGGCGTGAGCAAAAGAGAGGATATAGAGGATTTTCCCTATCATCCCGACTATGTTTTTGACAGCGTCGCCGACATAGAACCGACAAAATTATGATTTTTTTATTTTACCCTTGCTTTTTGTGTGAATAATTTAGTATATTCCCGCCGATGTCGATTTTTTTACTGGGGCGTAGCTCAGTCGGCAGAGCAGCTGGCTGTTAACCAGCTTGTCGGGGGTTCAAGTCCCTCCACCCCAGCCACTTTTCGACCGAATAAATTCAATTTTTTTTAATCATATATTTTCTAAAATTAAAGGGAAAAACATTAAGTTTTTGATAAATAGTATTTTTTGTTGTTGGTATGCGGGACGCGTCAATATGATACGTCCCTTTTTTGTTTTTTGGCGAATAGTATTTTTATATTAAAAAAGGAGTGAATATGCAAACAATGACGGCAACGTCGGTTAAAAAAAATTTTGACGAAATTTTAGAAAACATTCAAAACGATAACGAACCTATATTTGTTGTCGGTAACGAAAAGGCAATGGTTATGATTTCCGCAGAATATTGGCGTAGTTTTGAAGAAACGGCATATTTGTCGCAAAGTCCGAAAATGAGAAAAAAAATACTCAAAGGGCTTGAAACGCCCGTTTCTAAATGTATTCCCGAAAGCGAGATAAATTTTTGAGTTATCGAATATTTTACACAAAAGACGCGATGAAAGACGTTGAAATTGTAAAAAAATCGCCGTTTTACCAAAAAACAAAAGAACTTTTGAATATAATTCGCGAAAATCCTTTTCAAACGCCGCCGAAATACGAAAAACTTATCGGAAATTACAAAGGAGCATTTTCTCGAAGAATAAATATTCAACATCGCCTTGTCTATGAAGTAATTGAAAACGAAAAAATTATAAAAATAATAAGTATGTGGAAACATTACGAGTAAGATAAGGACTGTATGAAATCCGAAAAAGAACATCCGCTTAATAATCTTCCCATAAGCGAAAAAAAAGACGAGATAATTTCGCTTCTCAAAAATAAGCAGGTTTTAATTGTCAGCGGAGAAACGGGGTCGGGAAAAACTACTCAACTCCCGCAATATTGCAGAGAAACGGGACTTGCGAAAAACGGAAAAATCGCGCTCACACAGCCGCGAAGAATAGCCGCGACGTCGATAGCCCGGCGAATCGCGAACGAAACGAAAACCGCGCTTGGAACTACCGTCGGCTACAAAATAAGATTTTCGCAAAATTTATCCAAAGACACCGAAATTTTATGTATGACCGACGGAATTTTGCTTTCGGAACTCGCGCACAATCCCAAATTATTAGGATATTCGGCAATAATTATAGACGAAGCGCACGAACGCTCTTTAAATATCGATTTAACGCTCGGATATTTGCGAAAAATTTTGCCTCAACGTAAGGACTTAAAACTTATTATTTCGTCGGCGACTATGGACACGACGCTTTTCTCAAAAGCGTTTGACGACGCGCCCGTTATTAACGTTTCGGGACGTATGTTTCCCGTCGAAATAATTTACGACGATATTGAAAGCGGCGACGAGGGAAATTATATCGACAGGGCGGTAAAATCCGTAGAAAATATTATGGAAATTTCGGATATCGGCGACGTTTTGGTTTTTATGCCGACCGAAAGAGACATTTTGGAAACTACGCGAAAATTAAAAGGAAAAATTTTATCGTCTTCTTCGCAAATTCTGCCGCTTTTTTCACGTCTTACGAACGCGGAACAAAACAGGATTTTTCAGGACTGCGACGCGCGAAAAATTATCGTTTCCACAAACATTGCCGAAACGTCGATAACGCTTCCGAGAATTAAATTCGTGGTCGATACGGGGCTTGTGCGAATTGCCAAATACGCTCCGAATTTGCGGACAAACCGCCTTCCCGTCGAAGAGGCAAGCAAAGCCGAAGCAAAACAGCGCGCAGGCAGAAGCGGACGGGTAAGCGACGGAATATGCGTTCGGCTTTATTCTCAAAAAAATTTTGACGCTCGCGGCGATTTCAGAGTTCCCGAAATTCAGCGGCTTAATCTTGCGGGCGTTATTTTGCAAATGCTTAATTTGAATTTGGGCGAAATAAGGGATTTTGCGTTTATCCAGCCGCCCGAGCGAAAAAGAATAGACGACGCGATAAGTCAGTTATACGAATTGGGAGCGATTTGCGGCAGAAAAAACGAGAATATTCAACTTACGCAAATCGGAAAAACTATGGCGAAATTCGCGCTTGAACCGCACGTTTCGCGAATGCTCATTCAGGCGCAAAAAGAGGGCGTAAGCCGCTGCGTCGCGATAATCGCCGCAGGACTTTCGATTGTCGACCCGCGCGAGCGCCCCGTCGAGCAAGCCGACGCCGCCGATAACGCGCACAAAAAGTTCGTCGATATTTATTCCGATTTTATGACGCTGTTAAAAATGTGGAGCGTGTTTCACAATTCTTTCGACGAACTGAAAAAATCGCAGCGGGCTATGAGAAATTATTGCGCGCAGCACTTTTTATCGTTCAACAGAATGCGGGAATGGGGCGATATTTACGAACAGATAAGCGAAACGTGCAGAGAATACGATAAGAATTTCGGTAAAGAAAAAATTGATTTCGACGACTTGAACGAAACGAGCCGATGGTCGATTCATAAATCGATTTGCGCGGGATTGGTCGGAAACATCGCGGTGTTCGACAGTGAAAAAAACGCCTATTCTGCGACGAAAAGCCGAACGGTTCATATATTTCCGGGTTCGGTTCTCGCAGGCGGAAAAAAACGCAAATCCAAATGGATTATGGCTCAGCAGATAACCGAAACGAGCCGCATTTTCGCCAGAACTTTGGGACCTATCGACCCGAAATGGCTTATAGAATTTGTGCCGAATTTGTTAAAACGAAAATTCGGCGTTGCGTATTACGACCCCGTTATGGGAAGCGTAGTCGCGGAAGAAACCGTACTTTTTCACGGCTTGGAAATATCGGGCGGGCAAAAAAGATTTTACGGAAATATAGACAAAAAAGCAGCGCGGCAAATTTTTATTCAATCGGCTTTAGTCGAGGCGAACACAAGCCGCAAATATGATTTTTTGATAAAAAACGGCGATACCGTACATAAATTAAGAACCGTTTCCGATTCCGACCTTTTTAATTTTTACGACGAAAAAATACCCGAAGACGTCGCTTCCGACAATCAACTGACGGGATTTATAAAACAAAAAAAAGGCGACGAGTTTTTGACCTTGAAAAACGAAAGGCAAGACGAGTATCCCGATTACATAGAGGTCGCAAATACGCGGTTCAAACTGTCGTATAAGCGAAATTTCGGAAAAGACGACGACGGAGTTACGGTATTGATTCCCGAAAACGAACTGCCCTTTGTAACCGCAAACGTTTTAGAGCGGATAAAAAAAATGAATATGCGTATAAAAGTTATCGAAAACATAGACGAAAAAAGCAAATTGGAAATTTTGCTGCGACAAAAGACGGTAAAAAATTACGAAAAAATTGTCGAAAATTACGACGAATTTATAAAATCCGCAAATTTGAGCGCGCCGATAATAAGCCGAAACCCAGACGATTACGGCTATCCCGCGCTTACGGTTATGAAAAACGGCGTCGATATTGTTTGGTATGCTTCGCCCGAAGAAGCGGAGAAAAAAAATCCGCTCGGTTTGGCGAAACTTTTGGAATTTTCTTTGACCGTCGATTTCGGCTGGCTTGAAAAAAAACTGCGACTGCCGCAAAACGCAAAACTTATCGCGAAAGCATACGGCGGAAGTGAATTTGTGCAAAATCGTCTTTTTGAAATCGTGCGCGACGCGGTTTGTTTTCCTGTAATAAACGTAAATACTTGGAGCGAATTTGAAGAAATACGCAAAAAACGTTTGGAAATTTTGCGAAGAAGCGAAAAAAACACCGTGAATAATTTTGTCGAATTTGCAAACGCCGCCTCAAAAGTTCGGCAATATTTAGACGTACATTCCGCGAAAATGCCGAGTTTGAAAATTTTGCGAAACATAAAAGACGATTTGGAAGTTTATATCGAGCAATTTACGTCGGGATATTGCCCTTTGATTATTTTCGAGCGGTATTCGTTTTACGTCGAGGCGTTAATTTGCAAAATAGACAAGGGATTAAATTCGCCGAAACATTATGAAGAATGCGAAAAAATTATTCGTTTTTACTATGAAAAATCAATAAATTTCGTAGAAGAAATAAATAAAAAACCTGTGGAATTTGAGATTTTTACGGAAAAATTTTGCTATTTGGTCGAAGAATTGTCGCTGAAATTATTCGCCGAACCGAAAATCAAACCCGTCGAAAACATTTCGGTAAAAAAATTGGAAAAATTTTTGGAAGAAAACTTAACCGACAAACGTCGCGTCGGTTAAGCGATTTGTTTTGCAATTTTTAATTACTGACTGAACATATTTTGAAATTTTTCGGTTAATTCTTGCGCTCTTGTTGCAAATCTTTCGTCGGCAAGAACTCCGCTTGCGGCCGCGTCTTGAAGTTTAGCCGACCAAGCCGCCACTTCAATGCTTAATTCCTGCATTCTTTGCATTGCGGTTTCGTCTCCCGTGTTTAATTTCGCCACAGTTTCAACATAATCGTCGATAAATTTTTCGTATTCGTCGAGCAAAATATCGCCTTCGGATTTGGAGTCGGAATTTGATTCCAACCATTCGCCGTCGGCTGATTTTGACGCTTCGGACGTCGTCGCGACGTTACTTGACGCGGCGGTTTTATCGGCTTTGGACTTGTCGCCGCATCCTGCGACAAACAATACAATTCCCGCAAAAATAGCGGCAAAATACAATTTTCTCATAAGAAAACCCCTTTTGTTTAAGTTAAAAATACAATTTGTTTTGTAACGGTTTTTTTGTCTATTTTTTGTATTTTTTCGGAATAATATAGTATTTGAACTTAATAAAAATCAAGTTTTTTGCGGTTTTTTATTTCTTTTTGCATTTTTTCATAAATATAATATTTTTTAATTTTTTTAACAATTTTTATAGAAAATAAAAATTTTCCGCATTTTCCTATCCAAAATAAATTATGGTTCAATCCTAGTTAAGCATAAATTATTTTATGTTAATTTTAGGAGGGCAGTGTGGAAAACAAGTATATAATTCATTCCCGAATTTCTGAGAAGAAAT
>WRFX01000131.1 GCA_009787445.1 Chitinivibrionia bacterium
CCCCGGCGTTATATTCGCGCCAGCCGAAACTTGCACTTTTTCATATTTTTGCGTAAATAAATACGAAAACGCCGTTCCTATCGCCGCTCCCGCCAAAACGTCTTCCCAATGATGCCAGCCGCTCCAAACGCGAGAATATCCCGCGGCGCAAGCCAAAATATACGCGGGAATTCCCGCTTTTAAGCCGTAACGTTTGTGCCAATAAGCCGCTCCCGAAAACGCGGAGGCAGTATGTCCCGACGGAAAAGAATCGCCGCGACTATTTGCGTCTTGAAAAGGTCGCGGTCTTGCCACCGTATATTTTAGCGAATACGTTAAAATAAGCGTGGAACCGAAGGAATACGCCAAACTTCGCAGTCCTTCCTTATCGCGAAGAACGATAGAATATACGCCTGCCGACGCGGGCAAAACGTATTGTAAAGCGTCGCCCGTGTGCGTGAAAAATGCGTCGTTACGTTGGTCTTTTAACGATTGCGAAAAACAAGGCAAATTTAAGAAAAAAATAGAAAAAAGCAAGAAAATAGAAAAAAGCGAATTTATATTTTTGCAAAACGATAATCTGTGAATCGGCGAAAGTCCAAACTTTTTTATCGCTTCGTAATGCTCTTTCGTCGGGTATCCTTTGTGTTTGGCAAAATTATATTCGGGATATTTTTTATGATAATTTTTCATAATTCTGTCTCGAACTACTTTCGCCACAATGCTTGCCGCCGCGATACTCGCGCTTTTTCCGTCGCCTTTTACAATCGTTTCCTGCAAATTTTGCGGAATTTGTTTTACATATTTGTTGCCGTCTATAAGCGCGCAATTCCATTTGGCTTTTAACGTTTCCAAACATTTATACATAGCGAAAAGCGAGGCGTTTAGAATATTTATTTCGTCGATTTTTTTTGGCGAAACGCAAAATACGCGAACCGCCGTCGCCTGACGATAAATTTCGATGAAAAGGTTTTCGCGGGTTTCTTCCTTTAACTTTTTAGAATCGTTGAGGAAAGGCAATTTTTCGTTTCCCGATAAAATTACCGCCGCCGCGACAACGGGACCGGCAAGCGGACCTCTCCCCGCTTCGTCGCAACCCGCTATTATTCCGTATTCTTCGCGCTTTTTTTCGTCAAAATCAAATAGAACTTTTTCGCTAAATTTACTCATATTTTTTTGAAAATTCCTTTATTACTCGCCACAAACTGTCGTGTTCTTGCGTTAATATTCGTTTTGCAAGCGTTTGTGGCGTGTCGTTTGGCAAAACTTCTACCGCTTTTTGAAACAAAATTTTTCCGTTGTCGTATTCTTCGTCGACGATATGTATGGTTAGTCCGCTAATTTTTACGCCGCGCTCAATTACCGCTTTGTGAACGTTTTCGCCAAACATTCCTTTTCCGCCAAAAGCGGGAAGAAGCGACGGATGAATATTTATTATTTTATCTCTAAACGCGATAATTATTTCGTCGGGAATTTTTTTGATGAAACCTGCGAGTATAATTAAATCGATTTTTTTGCTCAAAAGAAGCGGCAAAATTTCGCTCTGATTTTCATTATTAACGACAAAAACGTCGATATTTTCATCTCTTGCGATTTCGTTTGCTCCCGCGTTTTGACTGCTGCTTACGACAAGTTCTATGTTGATGTTCAATTCGCCGCTTTTCTTTTTTTCTAAAATTGCCGAAAAATTACTTCCCCGCCCCGATACAAAAAATGCGCAATTCATTAAATTTTCTCCACTTTCCAAACTTTTCCGTTAAAAAATTTTATAAAATATCTGTATCCGCTCCAATCTATAAAGTTTATAAACGCCGTTTTTACCACGCACAAACAAACATTAAATAGCGAAATTGGCGAATAAATCACAAACGACAACATTTTTCCTTTTACTCCAAACAGACAAAACATCGAAGCGAAAATAAAAATTCCACATAAAAATAAAATCGGCGCGCAAAAAGCGGCTAAATTTTGTTCAATTATTCCAAAAACGCAAATTATAAACGCTCTCGCAAAGAACCAAAGCGTAAGCGCGGACAGCAAAAACGCGAAAATCCACGAAATTTTTGCGTGATACTTTAAATATTGCACCTGTCTAACGAACCATTTGCCCGTTTTATTGTACGTTTTTATAGTGTCAAAAGTGTCGGTAATAGTGTCAAATGAAAATTGTACTTTATTTTTGCTTTTAACGACAATTTCGGCGAGAGACAAGTCGTCTACGCTTGTTTCAAGCCAGCGAGCGCGAACGTTCAAAGTGTCGTAATCTTTTTTTCGTATAGCCATAGAGCCGCCCCAAAGTCCCGAATTAAAGTACTTTGCCGACACTACAAAGAGTACAAACAACACGTAATTCTGAAACGAATGTACTTGACTTCCCAAATCGTTTGTTTTGGAATAAAGCCAGCGAAATCCGCTCGAAGCCGTAATATTCGGATTTTCAAGCGGACAAATTAAAAAATCGAGCCAATTATCGTTTGGCGCAATATCGCCGTCGGCAAATATAAAAATATCCGCTTCGTCGCTTTCGTCAACGGCGCGTACCAAATTTAGATTTTTTTGTCCGCAAAATTTCGTTTCTTCGCTTATTACCAATTTGCCTTTCTTATAAAATTCAATTTTTTTACGAATAATAAGCGTCGCGGGGTCGTTTTCGCTTTCTACCGCAAAATATAAATTATAATTAGGATAAGAAAGTTGAAAAAACCGCTCGATATTTTTTTCAAACTCGTCGTCCACGCCCTTGCACGGAATAAATACGTTACATTTTGGTGTAAAATTTGCGGAACGCGTTTTTTTTGAGCGCGTTTTTTTAAGGAACAGCACAAACGTAGAAAGCGAAATTAAAAAAATCGGTAGCGCCGCGCTTAAAAAATAATCGATAATTATCATATTTTCTTGTTTTCTCCTATGTTTTTTAGCAATAAAAATACTAAATTTCAAACATATTTACGATAAAATGTAAAATTTCTCTTTTTTATATTGCATTTTCGGAAAAAAAGATATTATATTTATAAGGATTTGACGTGTGTTTTATTGAATTATTAAATTATCTTTATTTTGGAGGATGTTCTTATGAACAAAAGTGAATTGGTATCAGCGGCGGCGGAAAAAGTCGGTTTGGCAAAAAAAGACGTGGACAAGGCTTTGGGCGGAATTATTGACGCAGTAAAAGAAGCGCTTATCAAAGGCGAATCTGTTCAGTTAATCGGTTTTGGTTCTTTTGAAGTTGCAGCGAGAGCGGCGAAAAAGGGATTTAACCCGAAAACGAAACAACCTATCAGTATTCCTGCGTCGAAAGCGGTTAAGTTTAAAGTCGGTTCCGCGTTGAAAGACGCCGTAAACGGATAAACAGATTCTTTTTTCTTGTTTTAAGTTTAGTGAAGGAAGGTTTTCTCTGTCGGGAAAACCTTTCTTTTTAGAAAGAATTTAAGTATTATGACAAATTTATCTCTACAAACTGCGCTTCCTTTGACGGAAAATAGAAGTTTTGCAAAAATTTTGGAAAGCGAATTTCCCGATTTTAACGTAAACATACTCGTAAGCGCAAGATTAAAAACTTGGCGAATAGAAAGAGACGGATACAAAAGAAACGTATATTCGCTTAAAATTCCATACATTTTTTTAGACGCCGACGATAAAATAAAAATCGCTTTACTCAAATGGGCGCATATTATAGTTTCTAACAAATTTAGCCGAAGAAAAGCGGAAATTTCGGTTAAAAAACAGATAAAAGAGTTGGAAAAATTTATTTACGATTTTCTAAAAAACGAAATTAAATACGATTTCAGGCGAAAATATTTCAATTCAAAAGAAAAATACAAAGATACGAAAGGCGTAAAATTTGACTTATTAGACGTTTTTAATAAAATAAACGGCGATTTTTTTAACGGCGAACTCGTTTGTTCTTTAAGATGGGGACGGGAAAAAAGCAGGACTTCGTATCATACGATTCGTAGCGACGAAAACGGAAATCCTTTTCATTTGATAACAATCGCAGGGCTTTACAATAGAAAATCGACGCCGAATTTCGCGATAGAAGCGGTAATGTATCACGAAATGCTGCATATCGCAATTCCGCCGATAAATGCGTCGGATATAAAAAGAAACGTGCATCACAGGCAGTTTCGGGAAATGGAAAAGCAGTTTCCGCATTACGAAGAATGGAAAATTTGGCAGAAAACTTTGACGAAAAGGATTTTTTTTAGATGAAAAGCGCGACTTTTTTCGGTTCAAAAAGCGTTTATTACGAAGAAAACGCAAAAATTCAGCAAAAAATAGTCGATGAAACTATAAAATTTGCCAAAAACAACAATGTTTTGCAACCCCAAAACGAACTTTTTCTCGATTTGGGAAGCGGAACGGGACTCGTTAAAAAGAAATTAAGCGAAAATTTTGAAAAAATAAATATAATTTCTTTGGATATTTCGCCTTGCGCGCTTGAAAAATGTGAAAATTGCGTTTGCGGCGATTTTGACGAACTTCCGTTTACAGATAATTCTTTTGATAAAATTATATCCTGTTCGGCTCTTCAATGGAGCAAAAATATTGAAAGAGTGATAAAAAATTCATTCGACGCGCTAAAAGTTGGCAAAAATTTAATAATCGCCGTTTTTGGAAACGAAACTTTACAAAATTTACAAGTTTTACAAAAAAAATTCGGAATAAAAAGTTCCGTTTCATTTTGCAACAAAAAAGAATTTGAAGAAATTATTCAAAAAACAGGATTTAAGATTATCGCAAAAGACGAAAAAACTTTTTCGCAAAAATTTGAAAACGCTTACGCCGCGTTAAAAAATATTTCAAAAATCGGAGCGACAAGCCACGAAGGAAAAATTCTTTCGCCGAAAATTCTCAAAGATTTCGTTTCGCAATACGAAAAATTATTTTTAGACGGTGAAATTATTCACGATTATCAGACATTTTTTTACATTTTGGAGAAAAAATGAAGCCGCTCGCGCAAAATCGTTTTGAAAACGAATTAAAAATATTGTCGCAAAATTCGCAAATGCGAAATTTCCCAAAAATTCGCGGCGATTTAATCGATTTATCGTCAAATTCTTATTTGAATTTGCACAAAAATTCGCAAATTAACGAAAGAGCCAAAATATTATGCGAAAACAATTTTTTCGGCGCACTTGCTTCGCGACTTGTTATGCAGAATACGCCGCTTTTTGAACACTTGGAAGAGTGCATTTGCAAATGGAAAAATTGCGATAATATTTTAGTTTTTAATTCGGGATTTACCGCAAATTTGGGCATAATTCAGGCGCTTGCAAACGAAAAAAGCGCAATTTTTTCAGACCGCTTAAATCACGCGTCGATAATTGACGGCATTCGTTTGAGCGGCGCAAAACATTTTCGTTTTAATCATTTGGATTACGAACATTTGGAAAAATTGTTAAAATCGTGCGAAATATCTGAAAAATTGATTGTCTGCGACGCGGTTTTCAGTATGGACGGCGATATTGCCGACGTTAAAAAACTTGCGGAACTTGCCGAAAATTACAGTGCGTTTTTGCTTATAGACGAGGCGCATTCCATTGATTTTGACAATAAAATTCACAGCGAAAACCTGCTTGTGATGGGAACTTTGAGCAAAGCGGCGGCTGGTTTGGGCGCGTATTTGCAATGTAGCGACACAATAAAAAAATATCTTATAAATAGGAGTCGTCCGCTTATTTTTTCGACCGCGCTGCCGCAATCCGTTTTGGCGTGGGATATTGCGGCGATAGAATATTTGAGCGAAAACAGAAATTTGGGCAAAGAACTTTTGCAAAAAGCCCAAAATTTTAGACAAAAATTAAAAGAAGCGGGTATAAATTTCGGACAAAGCGAAAGCCAAATTATTCCGATAATTGTAAAAAGCAATGAAAACGCGCTTAATTTGTCGAAAAAATTTTTGGAAAACAAAATTTATATTCCCGCAATCAGACCGCCGACTGTTCCCGCAAATTCGGCAAGATGCAGAATTTCGCTTAATTTGGGAATTGAAGACGATGTTTTAGAAAAAATAATTTCAATTTTGAAAGAGGCGAATTTATGAATTATTTTTTTTCCGGCTGGGGCGTTTCAAAAATAAAAAATTGCGACGATTATATTTTTCTCGATTCGACAAAAATCGTCGCCGAGTATAAAACCGTAGAAAATATTGCGCAAAATTTTGAAAAAATATTTCCGCAAAAAATTGAAATATTATCCGCTTGGTCGATGGGAGCGATTATCGTTTTGGGAATTTTGGAAAAAATTAAGGCGAAAAAAATAATTCTCTACTCCCCTACTTTAAAATTTGCGGCAAACGACGAAATTTTAGAACAACTAAATAATTTGCGGCAAAATATTGTTAAAAATAAAGAAAACGCGATGAAATTATTTTATCGTAAGTGCGGAATTTCAAGGGAGTTATATGATGAAAGTTACTATATGGTTGAAGAGTTGTTGTCGGGTCTTGATTTTCTTGAAAACACCGAATTAAACATTACACAAGTTCCTGAAAATACTGAATTTATTGTTGTTTGCGGGGAAAATGATAAAATAATTTCGCCTGATTTTTCCATAAATATTGCCGAAAAACTTGGGGCGAAACTCGTTTTAATACCAAACGGCAGTCATTACGACGCAGTTTTATGGTGATGAGTTAAAAGGTAAAAGTGATATAAAAAGTAAAAATTACGCTTTGAACGAAAAATTTTAAAGTGCCGTCTTTTTTCTAAAAAATAACGTCATAAATTCGCTTTTTTCGTTAATTTTTCATTCATAAATTATTCATACATATAAAATTAAGATTTTTTTTCTGCTGTTTTAAGCAAAAAATTATATCTTCTTGATTAAAAGGGAGTTAAAGCGATAAAAATATAAGTGTCGCAAAAGTAGTTTTATAGTGATATTTTTATCGCTTTGTCCGCTTTTTGTGTTATTTCGCTTTTTTCGTTCAGCACTTTATTTGTTTTGGACAGCACTTTAATGTTGCGTCAAAAATTCTATATAATTTTCGGTAACGTCAAACGTTCCAATCCGCACATTTCCATCGATGAGCGTATATTTATCGCCGCTTCCATCGTTTTCGCACTTATACTTAAAATTATTAAAAACAAGTTCGCCGCTGAAATCTCCGTTGAAATTCAGTTTTCCATTAAGAATTGTAGTTAAGTAAAAATTTTGAAATATTTGATAAAACGCATACTTTTTTAATCGGCAGTTAGTATTTTTACTCATAAATAAGGAGAAAAAAAATGATAATAGCCAATCCGATATACGATGTAACATTCAAACATTTACTTGAAAACGACCGCGCCGCTAAGTTTTTCATCGGCACGATTTTGGATTGCGAGGTAATTTCTCTTGAACCGACCGTTCAGGAACGCACGATGCACAATAGAGAAACGCGAGAAATATCGCTTTTTCGTATGGATTTCGCCGCGACGATAGAAACGAAAGAAGAAGGCAAAAAGCGCGTAATAATAGAAATGCAAAAAGCGTTGCATTTTGGCGATATTTATCGTTTTAAGAATTATTT
>WRFX01000132.1 GCA_009787445.1 Chitinivibrionia bacterium
AATGATAGAAAAGAAAGCCAAAGATTTTGGCGTAGGAATATTGAAATTGAACGGCGACGTCGTGGAAATTTACGATAAAAATTTGAAAGTTTATTGAAATTACTCTGGTGTTTCAACAAAATTTTTTATCTTATTTTATTGCGCCAAATAGTATTTTCTCTTAATATTTCATACGAAATTGGGGAAAAACAAAATGGAAAACGGCTCAATAATATACACGGAAACGGATGAAGCGCCCGCGCTGGCTACGTTGTCTTTGTTTCCTGTCGTCAAAAAATTCCTTGAAAAAGCGAATATTGAAATTGCTTTGAAAAATATATCGCTTTCTCATAGAATTTTGGCGGCGGCAAACGATTATCTGCCCGAAAACCAAAAAGTTAGCGACGACCTCGACTTTTTGGCGAAATTGTGCTTGAGCAAAGACGCAAACATAATAAAACTTCCCAATATTTCGGCTTCGGTTTCGCAACTTAAAGCGGCAATTTCGGAATTGCGGCAAAAAGGTTTTCAAATTCCCGATTTTCCCGATAATCCGCAAAACGATGCCGAAAAAAAAATAAAAAATTCCTATTCCGTTGCGCTCGGTTCGGCGGTAAATCCAGTAATTCGCGAAGGAAATTCCGACAGACGAGCCGCAAAATCCGTCAAAAATTACGCGAAAAAAAATCCGTATAAAATAACTCAATGGGAAAAAGACAGCAAAACAAAAGTGCTTTCAATGTCCGACGGCGACTTTTACGCAAGCGAAAAATCGGTCGTTAACGACGAAAAAGAAACGACCGTAAATTTTGTTTTTATCGACAAAAACGGAAATTCAAAAAATCTTCGCGAACCGCTTAAACTTTTGCCGTTGGAAATTTTGGACAGCGCGGTAATGTCTGAAAAATCGCTTGCAAATTTCATAAAAGATTGTATGCAAACCGCGCAAAAAGATAATATATTGTTCTCTTTTCACCTTAAAGCGACTATGATGAAAATTAGCGACCCGATAATTTTCGGCGTTATTCTTAAAACGTTTTTTGCGGACGTTTTTGAAAAATACGCGCAAATTTTTAAAGAATTGAAAATAAATCCAAACAACGGACTTGCCGATTTATTGGAAAAAATTAAGGGAAATCCAAGCGAAAAAGAAATTCTTGCAAAAATAGACGAATGTTTTGAAAAAATTTCGGTCGCAATGGTGAATAGCGAAAAAAATATCAGCAATTTCAGCGTTCCAAGCGACACGATTATCGACGCTTCTATGCCCGCGATGATAAAAACGGGCGGGAAAATGTGGGACAAAAACGGAAATCCCGCGGACGTTTTGGCGATAATTCCCGATAGAACTTATGCGGGAGTTTATGACGCGACAGTAGAATTTTGCAAGAAAAACGGCGCGTTTGACCCAAGTAAAATCGGCTCGGTTTCAAACGTCGGACTTATGGCGAAACAGGCGGAAGAATACGGCTCGCACGACAAAACGTTTTTTATCGAAGACGACGGATTCGTGCGCGTAATCGACGAAAACGGCGTTTGTCTTATGGAGCAAAAAGTTGAAAAAGGCGATATTTTTCGTTCTTGTCAGACCAAACACGACGCGGTTGTAAATTGGATTCAACTTGCCGTCGAGCGAATTTTGGCGACGGAAATTCCCGTTATTTTTTGGCTCGACGTTTATCGCGCGCACGACCGCCAAATAATCAAAAAAATCGTCGACGAAATGAAAAATTACGATTTGCAGGGCTTAAATATTCGCATTTTGTCGCCGCGCGACGCCTGCGTCGTTTCTATGGAAAGAATGCTAAAAGGCGAAGACACAATTTCGGCGACGGGCAATGTTCTTCGCGATTATTTGACCGATTTGTTTCCGATAATCGAACTTGGAACTTCGGCTAAAATGTTATCTATTGTTCCTCTTATGAACGGCGGCGGCTTGTTTGAAACGGGCGCGGGCGGCACCGCTCCAAAGCACGTGTCGGCTCTTACGCAGGAAAATTTTCTTCGATGGGACTCGCTCGGCGAATTTATGTCGCTTGTTCCTTCGCTTGAAAAATATGCGAAAGCGCATAAAAATTTTAGAGCGAAAATTCTTGCCGAAACGCTTGATACGGCGATAGAAAATATTCTTGAAAACAAAAAATCGCCGAATCGCGCGCCCGTTTCGCTCGATAATCGCGGTTCGCATTTTTATTTGTCTTTATATTGGGCAAAAGCGTTGAGCGAGCAGAAAAACGACGAGGATTTCGCCGCGATATTTTGCGAAACCGCAAAAAAACTTTCGGAAAACGAAGAAAAAATTGTAGGCGAATTGCTTGAAGTTCAGGGAAATTCCGTCGATTTGGGCGGATATTATATTTTCGATACTGAAAAATCGCAAAAAATAATGCGCCCGTCGAAAACTTTTAACGAAATTATAGATAATTTTTAGCGTAAAAAAAATTAAGGAAAATAAAAAAAATGCTTGAATGTAAAGAATATCGCGTAAAAATTGGCTTTAAACGCGAGCCAAAAGATATTTTTGACGAGATAGAACAGGCGACGGCAAGATTTATCAGACAGGGTTATCGTTTGAACGAAACGGTTACGAGCGATTTTTTAGATTACGTCGACTTGCTGTTCGTTAGAGAAATATAATTTCGCATTATAAATGAGAGGAGGAAGCGAAATGAAATACGACGTCGAAGAGAGAGACGATTTTTTAGTGGTGCGCGTAATAGGAAATATGACGGCGAGAGACAAACCCGCCGTTCTTATTGACGTCATAAACAATTATGCTTGCGAGAAAAAAATAAACAAATTTTTGTTTGATTTGGAAAAAGTAGAAAACATCGACGACGACGGAATCGACGTTTTTATCAACTGTCTTTCGCTTCAAAGCAGAAATGTCGAAGACCGCGATATTACGTGGGCGCAAAATCTCGACGAGAAAAAAGTGGAAAGAGAAATTCAAAGAAAAATGTTTGCGCAATCGCAAGATTATTCCGAAAACGACGCGGAAGACGGCGTGGATTTTCCGAGTTTTGAAGACGATTTAATAAATCTCGGCGACGTTTATAAGGAAGACCCGAACGCGCCGATGACCGATTGCTTTATCTTGGTAAAAGACGACGATGTTTATGATAAATTATACGGCGCGGGCGTTTCGGGGCTTATGACGATATATCGCGCTCGCGAAGATTTTACTCGCGACCACGGAGTTATGCTTGCCGACTAAAATATTTTTTATTCTGTCGTTCTTTTTAGTGTCGACGGCTTTTTGCGGCAAAATTTTCTTCGGCAAAACTTTCGTCGTCGAATACGCAAACGGCAAAACTCAAAATATAAAAAAAGCCGCGTTTAGAGAAAAAACTTATTTTCGCGCAAAGGGCAGAAACGAAGAATTAAATCCGAAAAAACTTAACGTTATGGACGTTTTTTCGGACACGATAGAAATTTATTACGGCGAAATGTGGATGCGCGCAAACGTTTATCCGACGACGAAAGACACTGTAAATATTCCCGTTTACGACGGATGGATAAAAGTAAATACCGTTATTACGGGAGTTTCGGATTTAGGAAAAATTTCCGCCTCGCTTACTGAATTGAAGCGCGTAAAGTTTAAGGTGCCAAAAGATAAATCCAAAAAAGAATCGCAAAGACAGGTTCCGCCGACGACAGCCGCGTCAGGCGGCGGCGAAAACGTAACTATCGAAGACGAACAAGTTACCGAAGTTCCCGAAGTTCCCGAAGAAACAGCCGAAACCGAAGAACCCGCCGAAGAAAACGGCGAAAACGCAACAACCGCAACAGGAGAAGAAGAACAAAATGAGTAGCAGATATCACAGCGACCACATAAGCCCCGTCGTAGTAGTTATTATTTTTATAATAATTTCTTTTGTGATTGTCGCGGGAATATTTTTTGTAAAAAGCGGCGTTTTGTCGGATTCTTTGCCGTCGTTTTCCAAACCGCAAAAAACGGTAGGCGAATTGCTCGACAGGGGAAATCCAGAACAGGCGCTCGAAATGATAGCCGTGTTGCCGACAGAAGTTCAAGAAAGCGACACTTCGCTTTATACGCAGGGCAAGGCGTGGTATTTGGCGGCTTGGAAAAGATACGACGCCGATAATTGGAAAGATTACGCAAAAGATTCCAGAGATTGGTTTTTTGGTCCCGACGTCGATAACGCGCTTCGGTGTTTATACGCTTCGGCGCAGTCAGAAAAAACGCAATCGGACGCGCAAGTTTTAATCGGCGTAATTTATATGGATAAAGGATGGTTTGAAAAAGCCAGAATCGTTTTTAGGGAAGTTTTGAATAACGAACCGACTCATCGCGAGGCGTATTTGAATTACGGCGTCGTTTTGTCGAGATTAGGTCGAAACGAAGAAGCGATAAAGCATTTGGAAAACATTGAAAATTACGAAAGCGATTACGATTTTGTTAAAAATTTGTTTTATCTTTATCTTTTTGAAATGAAAAATTACAAACAGGCGGCGTATTTGGGAAATTTATTTTTGAACATCGCCCCTCGCGGAAATCCCGACGTTCCAAAAGTAACTCGTGAAATGCTTGATTTAGCGTCTCGCTTTCCCGAATTTTTTGACGATACGATGTACATAATAAGAACTCGTCCGCGCGAATTTACCCCGCGAACGCGCGCAAGATAAATTTGGAAAACGTATGCAAACAATACGCTTTGACAGCAAAACAAAAATAGATTTTTCGACTGTAGCAGCACTTGGCAACTTTGACGGCGTTCACAACGGACATCGCGTTTTAATAGAAAAAGTTGTAAGCCGCGCAAAACAACTTCGTATAAAATCTTGTATAATAACTTTTGAACCGCACACGCGAGAAGTTATTCAAAAATCTTGCGTCATAAAACTTACGACCACCGCCGAAAAACTTGTTTTATTTGAAAATCTTGGCGTGGATATTTGCGCGATAATTCCCTTTGATGAAAACTTGGCAAAGATGTCAAAAGAGGAGTTTCAGAGCGAAATATTGCAAAAAAAATTTAATTGCGCCGAGTTTATTTCGGGTAAAAATCAGCGTTACGGAAATAAAAAATGCGACAATTTGCAGAAAAGTTCGCATTCTTGTTGTGGCAAAAACGATTTTACCGACGCCGTTATTAGTTTGTACGGAGAAAACAACACGATTGTGAGTTCAACAGAAATAAAAAAGTTGCTACTTGCCGCTCGTGTTGACGAAGCCGTAAATCTGCTTGGGCATCCATATTTGATTATGGGAACTCGAATTCGGGGCGAGCATTTGGGAACCGTTATGGGATATCCGACGCTCAATTTTACGTCGCCGTCGGCGATGGAAAAAATAGTTCCGCCTTCGGGTGTGTATGTCGCGGAGGTTCAGTATTGCGGATATTCCTTAAAAGGATGTTTGTATTACGGCGACTGCCCGACATTCGGAAATCGAGAACTTCATTTGGAGTTCTTCTCGCTGGACGAAGTAATTTCGGACCCGGCGGTTGGCGGCGAGTGTGCGCTCTGGCTGCATCGATTTATCAGGCGGGACGTAAAATTTAGTTCCAAAGAGGAACTGATTGAACAAATTAGTGCGGATGTGGAAATTATTAAGCGTTACTTTTTCAAGGAGTGAATTTTGTCTATCGCAAAAGAAAGAACCGCGCAACTCGTCGCGGAATTTGGAACAAACGACAAGGATACGGGAAACAGCCGCGTCCAGATTGCAATTCTTACGGAGAGAATCCGTAATTTGACCGAGCATCTTAAAGACAACAAAAAAGACAATCATACGAGATACGGTCTTACTAAATTAGTCGGAAAACGCAAGTCGCTATTGGATTATGTGAAATCCCGCGACGTTAACGAATATCGCGATTTACTCGCGAAACTCGGTTTGCGCAAGTAATCTGTTTTTGTAAAATCAAACGTTGTGCCGCGTTGAAGAAGTTAAAACGCGGCGCAACGCGTTATGTATTCAAGCCAAAATTAAATCGTATCTTGTCTTTAATTTTAAAATTTTTATAGGAAAGTTCTTACAAAATTTTCTTTTTGGTATTTTATAAATGCTTTAATCGCGTTGCATAACATCAAAATACTTTCTTTACTCATTTTATCGCCTTTCGATTTTCCTGCGACCATACGAATTGGTCGCGGAGCATACTCCATCTATTCGTAAAATAATCTTCAATAGATTCCATATCTTCTTCGCTAAATACATATCTCATAATTCCGTCCTTTTTTATCTGAAAATATAATATTTAGTCAAGGTGAAAAGCGGGAAAATCCTTGACAAATCGCGTTGAAATTTATTATTTTATGGTTATTACAAAGAGAAATGGAGTTTTTTTTATGGGAAGAATTGCTTTAATTTCTTGCGCTAAACAAAAATGTAACCTCCCCCGTACAAAAGCAAAAAATATGTACGCAAGTCCTCTTTTCAAAAAAAGTTTAGAATATGTAAAAAATAAGTTAAAACCCAATAAAACATTTATTCTTTCGGCAAAATATGGATTATTAGAATTAGAACAAGAAATTGATATATATGATGAAACATTGAAAGATAAATCTAAAAAAGAAAAACGTGAATGGGCAGAGAAAGTTTTTGACCAAATAAAACTTAAATGTAATATTGAAATTGATGAATTTATATTTTTAGCGGGTAAAATTTATTATAAAAATCTAATAAATCTTTTACCTAATCGTGAAAAAGTTAAAATATTGATGGAAAATTATAAAATAGGTAAAAGGTTACATTTTCTAAAAGGAGAATTGAATGAATAATTATTGTGATTGTATTCATAAGTTGTTTAATGGAATTAAACGGTATAATTTCTGCAATTTTAAAAAAGATAAAATACCTTTAAATGGAATTTATATTCTTTTTGAAAAAGGAGAATTTGGGCATTCGGGCGATAGGATTGTACGTATAGGTACTCATACGGGTCAAAACAATTTGCTTCCAAGAATAAGGCAGCATTTTATTCTTAAAAATAAAGACAGAAGTATATTTAGAAAAAATATAGGAAGATGCATATTAAATAAAAACAAAGATGACTATTTGAATTTTTGGAATTTAGATTTAACTACGAGAAAAGCAAAAGATGAATACCTGAAATCAATTGATTGTAAAAAGCAAGATGAAATAGAAAAAGAAGTTACGGAGTATATTCAAAATCATTTTAGTTTTATTGTATTCGGAGTTGATGACAAAGAAAAACGGTTGGAGTTAGAAACTAAAATAATTTCCACTGTTTCGTTGTGTAAAGAATGTGAAAAATCTCAAAATTGGTTAGGTAAATCTTCACCGATAGAAAAGATAAAAGAAAGTGGATTATGGTTGGTTCAAGGATTATGGAAAGAGCCGTTAAATGAAAAAGATATTGAACAATTAAAGTTATTGATAAACAAAACGCCGCAGTAAAAGAGGTAATTTAATGACTGACATAACGCATAAATTTCGCGATGAAAATTTTGTTAAGGCGATACGCGAACAACTTGAAAAAGACGACGCCGCTCCGATTTACAAAGAAGAGGC
>WRFX01000133.1 GCA_009787445.1 Chitinivibrionia bacterium
CGGAAGCAGTAATTTTATGCTTTTGGAAAAAATAACGCAATCGCTTGCCGGAAGAATCGCTTTGCTTACTTTGCTTCCGCTGTCTCTTTCGGAATTGAAGAGTTGCGCGGATAATACCGACTCCGATACGTTATTGTTTAAAGGCGGTTTTCCCGCGATATGGGGAAACGGGCTTTTAGCCCAAGACGTAACGGCAAATTATTACAATACCTACATAGAACGCGACGTTCGGCAAATTATAAACGTAAAGGATATTAGCCGTTTTCAAATATTCATTCGTCTTTGCGCAGGACGGGTTGGCTGCGAATTTAACGCGTCCGAATTGGCGAACGAAGTCGGAGTTTCTTTTCATACTATTCAGGAATGGTTGAGCGTTTTGGAAGCGTCGTATATAATATTTAGGTTGAAACCGTTTTATAAAAACGTCGGAAAACGATTGATAAAAACGCCGAAAATTTATTTTTGCGACACGGGAATTTTGTGTTTTTTACTCGGAATCGAAAATGAAAAACAAATTAAAACGCATCCTTTGCGCGGAAGTATTTTTGAAAATTTTGTGGTTTTGGAATTTTTGAAAGGACGATTCAATCAGGGAAAAAGCGATAATTTATTGTATTACAGGGATAAATCGCAGCGCGAAGTCGATATTGTTCAGGAATTTGCGCATCAATATAAAGCGTACGAAATTAAATCGTCGACGGCGTATCATAGCGATTTTACGAAAAATTTGAAATATCTTAAAAAAATTCTCGGCGAAAATTTGATTTCGGCGAAAGTTATTTACGACGGAGCGCAAGAATTAGACATTGCCGATATGGGATATATAAATTTTAGAAACATAAAAGAAGCGGCGCAATAATAAACAAAAAAACAAAACGGCGAAGAAAATTCCCCGCCGTTTTTGTTTTTTATCAAAAAAAAAGAATTTGCGGCTATTTGTTTCTCGCCGCTCTTTCTTCCTGATATTTCTTTTTCAATTCGTCGACGATACCGCCCGGAACAGGTCCGTATTTCGCAAATTCCATAGTAAATTCCGCCTTGCCCTGCGTTTGCGAACGAATATCCGTCGAATATCCAAACATCGTCGAAAGCGGAACGTCCGCGTCGACGCGGCAGTATTTCGTTTCCGCTTCTTCGGTAGTTCCCAAAATAACGCCGCGCCTCTGATTCAGCGAACCTATAATAGCGCCCTGAAATTCCGTAGGACCTTCAACCGACACTCTCATAATCGGCTCTAAAACCTGCTTTTTAATTTTTTCGTATCCTTCGCGAAACGCGCCGATTGCCGCCGTTCTAAACGCTTGGTCGGACGAATCCACAGGGTGATACGAACCGTCGTTTATCATCATTCTTACGTTTACGACGGGAGCGCCTATCATCGAACCTTCTTTCATCGCTTCCTGAAAACCTTTGTCCACAGACGAAATATATTCGGTGGGAATCGCGCCGCCCTTGATGTTGTTTTCAAAGAAGTAAATCAAATCGTCGCCCGTTTTCGGGTCTTTTTCCGAACCCGGTTCTAAAAAACTCATAGTTCCCGCGACGCGCCCGAACTGACCCGCTCCGCCCGTCTGCTTTTTGTGCGTATAGTTGAAATCCACGCTGCCGATAATCGTTTCGCGGTACGCCACTTGCGGAGGACTTTGAATAAGTTCTACCGAATACTCTCTTTTCATTCTCTCCACGTAAACTTCCAAATGCAGTTCGCCCATTCCGCGAATAATCGTCTCTCCCGATTCTTCGTCCATATACGTCTGGAACGTCGGGTCTTCCTTCGTAAAGCGGTTCAGCGCCTTTGAAAGATTGTCCTGCGACTTGTTGTCTTTGGGTTTTATCGCAATAGAAATTACGGGTTCGGGAACGTGCATTGAAGTCATAGAAATTCCTGTTCCCGGAACGCAAAAAGTGTCTCCCGAAGCGCAGTCGACGCCAAAAAGCGCGACTATATCGCCGCAGTGAGCCATTTCGCAATCTTCCATTTTATCCGCGTGCATACGGACGATACGCCCGATTTTTACCTTTTTGCCCGTTCTCATATTTTCCACTTCGACGCCTTTTTGCAATTCGCCCTGATATACTCTAACGTAAGTGAGTTGTCCAAATTTGTCTTGCGTAAGTTTGAACGCATACATTACAAGCGGTTTTGTCGGGTCGGACGGAACGACGGTTTCTTCGCCCGTGTTTGCCTTAACGCCTTTGTTTTCAACGTCGAGCGGCGACGGAAGATAATATCCTACCGCGTCGAGAAGTTTCTGAACTCCTTTGTTTTTGTATGCCGAACCGCACAAAACGGGAACAAGTTTAAGCGCCAAAACTCCCTTGCGGATAGCCAAACGAATTTGTTCGACGGGCAGGTCTGCGCCTTCCAAATGCTTTTCCATAAGGTCGTCGTCAAACATACACGCTTCTTCAAGCATTTTTTCGCGATAATCGTGCGCCTGTTTTTTCAATTCCTCGGGAATTTCTATTTCTTTAACCGTTTCGCCGTTATCGCCTTCGTTTATGTAGCCCTTCATCGTAATCAAATCTACGACGCCTACTAAATTGTCTTCGAGACCTATCGGAAGTTCAATCATAACCGAATTAAGTCCAAGTTTTTCGCGCAACTGTACGCAAACTTTAAGGGGATTTGCGCCGCTTCTGTCGCATTTGTTCACAAACGCCAAACGCGGAACGCCGTATCTTTTCATCTGTCTGTCGACGGTTATCGACTGCGATTGAACGCCCGCGACCGCGCATAAAACCAAGATTGCTCCGTCCAAAACTCGAAGCGAACGTTCTACTTCGACCGTAAAGTCGACGTGTCCGGGAGTGTCTATAAGATTTATCGGGTCGCCGTTCCAAGTTACCCGCGTCGCCGCCGACTGAATAGTAATGCCGCGTTCTCTTTCCAAGTCCATAGAGTCCATAGTTGCGCCTACGCCGTCTTTGCCTTTAACGTCGTGAATCGCGTGAATGCGCCCCGCATAAAACAAAATTCTTTCGGAAAGAGTGGTCTTTCCAGAATCGATGTGCGCGGAAATACCGATGTTGCGCACTTTTGTCAAATCAACTGCCATAATTAAAACCTCGTGTTTTTGATAATTATTATTAAATTTTCGGGGCAAAAATAATATCTGCCAACGCGAAATGCGGTGATTTTTAAAAAAAACTCTCTTTTTAATATAAGCAAAAATTATTTTAGCGACATATAGAAATAAAAAAAAGAAAGCGGTTTAATATGTCGAAAGATAAATTAAAACAATACGTTTATATTGTTCAATCGGTAAAAGAAAATACAAAATGTAAAATAGGCGTAACCAACGATTTGGAACGCCGCTTAAAAGATTATAACAGTACGACGGGTAAATCGAAGGAAAATATATCAATATATTTATTTACTTGCGAAGTATGCGATATGAAACAAGTTGAAGACGACATAAAAGCCGAATTTAAGCATTTGCGAGAAGAAAAAAGCAGAGAAATATACTTTTATAATAAAGATTTGTTTGAAAAATACGTTAATTTTATAAAAACTCATAAAGCGTTCACAGAAGAAATATTTATAAAATCCGACGTTCAAAAAGAAGTGGTAAAAATAGTAAAAAGAACAACACCATCTCTTAAAGAACGCGGATTATCCCCAAAAGACGTTATGCAAAAAGCGCAAAAAGTTGATAACGACGAATTTTACACCAGATACGAAGACGTTGAAAAAGAAATAGAAATGTACGATAAGGAAATGTGGAAAGAAAAGACGGTTTTTTGTAATTGCGACGACGCAGTCGATGCCGACGACGATAGAAACACGTCGGCTTTTGCGTTATATTTTATGCAGAATTTCAAAAAACTTTCGCTAAAAAAACTTATTTGCACGCATTACGCCGGGGGAATAGATTTGTTTAATCAGGGACCGAAAGGATACATATTTACATACATCTTTACAAAAGACGGATTTAAAGAATTAAAAGATTATCCAAAGGGCTACACGGGCAGTTTTGACGACCCAATTTCCTTAAAAATACTCAATGAAGATGCGGATATAGTATGTACAAATCCGCCTTTTTCAAAGGCGATAGAATATTGGAACATTATCGTTGAAAGCGGAAAGAAATTTTTAATAATTTCAAATTTTACAAATGTTATCACCCCCGCTTTTATTCCATATTTCAAAGAAAAAAAAGTATGGGCTGGATATAATAGAGTAGATTATTTTTTAACGCCCAAAAAACAAATTACGCAGGCGTCAGGACATTGGTACACCAATATTCCAATAAAAGACAGACCGAAATATGAGAATATGAAAATAATGCCATTAAAAAAAATACCTGAAAAGTATAAAAAATATGACGACAAAAAAATTTTAGTTGTAGATAATAACTATATTCCAAACGATTATAAAGAACCGTTTGCGGTGTCGGCATATCCTATTTTAAGCGGAGTGTTGGAAAAGGGATATAAACTTTTCAACGATAAAGAATATAATCCTTATATAAATGGCGAAAGACGTTTTTCAAGAGTTTTAGTGCAGAAAATTTAATCTGATATTCGTAAATAATTAAACTTAAAATAAGCGGCGCTTTTTCTCAAAACCGTTTATTTTTTCTCCGTTTCGTTATTAACGATTCTCGCCCAAGCGTCTTTTAAGGTCGCCGTTCTGTTAAAAAGCAATTCGCCGTCTTTTGCCGAAATATCGCGCACAAAATAGCCCTTTCGCTCAAACTGGAAAACTTTGTTTTTGCTCAATTCTTCGGTTGCCGCTTCAACTTTCGCGTCCGTAATTACTTTAAGAGAATCGGGATTAAGATTTACCGTAAAATCCTGTCCGTACTCTACGTCTTCGGGATTTTCCTTGACGAACAGACGGTCGTAAAGATTTATCACCGCGTTTTTTGCCGTAGCAACGTTTACCCAGTGAATCGTGGATTTTACCTTTCGCCCGTCGGGAGCGTCGCCGCCTTTTGTCGCTGGGTCGTAAACCGCCCGCAATTCGACAATTTCGCCTTTTTCGTTTTTTATAACACTCGTACATTTTATAAAATAAGCGTAACGCAGACGCACTTCCGAATTTAGAGTCAGACGATAAAATTTCTTCGGCGCGTCTTCCATAAAATCCTCGCGCTCTATATAAATTTCACGCGAAAACGCGACTTTGCGCACTCCCGCCGTTTCGTCTTCGGGATTATTTACCGCTTCCAAATATTCGGTTTGATTTTCAGGATAGTTTTCGATAACAACTTTAATCGGCTCCAAAACTCCCATTAAACGAAGAGACGTTTTGTTAAGATTTTCACGAACGCAGTGTTCAAGCAAGGCGAAATCCACTATGCTGTCGCGTTTGGCAAGTCCTATTCTGTCGGTGAAATCGCGCACCGCCTCCGCGGGATAACCTCTTCTTCGCATTCCGCACAAAGTCGGCATTCGCGGGTCGTCCCAGCCGCCGACAAAATGTTCTTCTACCAATTTGCGTAATTTTCGCTTGCTCATTACGGTATATGTCAAATTAAGCCGCGCAAATTCGATTTGACGGGGTTTTGCGGGCAAAGTTACGTTTTCGACGACCCAGTTATACAGCGGGCGATGGTCTTCAAATTCGAGCGAACAAAGCGAATGCGTTATATTTTCCATCGCGTCTTCAATCGGATGCGCGAAATCGTACATCGGATAAATGCACCATTGACCGCCCGTGCGGTGATGCGCGGTTTGGACTATTCTATAAATTACGGGGTCGCGCATATTTATATTCGGAGACGACATATCTATCTTTGCCCGAAGGACTTTTTGCCCTTCTTCAAATTCGCCGTTTTTCATTGCTAAAAACAACTTTTTATTCTCTTCGACGCCGCGGTTTCTGAAAGGACTTTCTTTGCCCGGCTCCGTGAGCGTTCCGCGATAGTCGTGAATTTCTTCGGGCGACAAATCGCAGACGAACGCAAGACCTTTTTCTATGAGTTCAATCGCCGCCTCAAACATTTTCGGGTAATAGTCCGAGGCATAGTAAAATCCGTTCCAGTCAAATCCGAGCCACTTGATATCTTCCTGTATCGCGTCCACGTATTCCACGTCTTCTTTGTCGGGATTGGTGTCGTCCATTCGCAGATTGCACTTTCCGCCGAAATCAGCCGCCGCGCCGAAATCCAAACACAGCGCTTTGGCGTGTCCGATATGCAAATATCCGTTCGGTTCGGGCGGAAACCGCGTAATAATTTCGCTGTGTTTTCCGCTTTCCAAATCCGAGCGTATTATTTCGTAGATAAAGTTGTTTTTTTCGTCCATTTGTTTGTTTCCTTTTTTTGGGATAAATTTGTGTGGAAAATACTATTTGGGAAATATAAATCTTTGCGAAACGAAGATAAAAACGTATTTTTCTATTTTTGGAATGGTTTTTTGCGCCAAAGAATAGGCAAATAATTAACTCGAATTTTTTTATAAATTCCGCTGGGGAAATTGCCGGAACAGGCGAATATTTGAAACCTGACAAATCACGAGTAACAATAAATTCAGCATTATGTTTTTTAGCGCAAACGGCTTGAAGCGCGTCTTCCAAATCTTCAATTTCCGTCAATTCTATCGCCTCATTCAATTCGTTTTTACCGGTTTCAACAACATCAATAAATTTCAATAATTCTTTTAGCGCCGCTCTTCTTTCGATGTTCGACATTTCTTTTCTTGTAACAAACCATATATTTGTAACAGTGTGCGGAGCAAGAGAAGAATTCATTGACCCGTTTTTGCAAATTTGAAGAACTTTTGCCGATTCCTCAAAAAATTTTTCATTTTGAAGAAAAACATCAATAATTATATTCGCGTCAATAAATATTTCTGTATTTTTCATCTAACGCTCTTGCTAATTCTTTTTTATAATTAACGCTATAATTTATTTTTTTGCCCATTTTCAGTAACCTGTCCAACGGGTCGGCTAACAACAAAAAAGAAGTGTCGCCGTTTTTTACTTTTTCGTTCATTTTTTACCGCCTTTCATAAAAAAATTACTTTTTTACCGCTCTTTAATAACGCTTTTTATACTAAAATATACTATAATTTTTTCGACTTTAACCACAAAAAATTTAGTTTTTCAAAAAAATTCTCTATTCTTTAAAAAACATAAAATTAGCAAAAAAATATTATTCTTTCGGATTTTTCACGAAAATTACGAAAAATACCGCCAAAAATATCATACAGACCGCGCCGCCGCGCATAAGCATAGCCGAGCCGAAATTCGCGATAACTATTGCGCCCAACGCACCGCCGGCAACTGTGGCAAGCGTGGTTTTTGCAATGTTCATCGTCGCTAAATAAGTCGTTCTCATATCTTTGTGCGCGTATCTGTCCAAATAATCCATAAGCCCGATATAGTGAAGCGAAAACGCCAAGCCGTGCATAAGAGTCGCCGAAAATTTTAAAATAAA
>WRFX01000134.1 GCA_009787445.1 Chitinivibrionia bacterium
GAAAAGACGACAAGTTAAGTATTTTGGATGTAAAGGCGAAGGCAAATTTGGAAAACGGCGAAATAATCGATATTGAAATGCAGGCGCGAAACGTTCCCGAATTACGTTCCCGAATTTCTTATTATTCTACGAAAATGCTTGTAGACCAAATAGGTAACGCCGGAGATTATTCGGACATAAAACCGGTAATTTCAATAATTATTGTCGCAGAATCCCTTATTCGCGAATCGGACAAATGCCATAATATATTTTTAATGCTGGAAAAGGACGAGAAGTTTCCGTTTAACGATTTGCAGGAAATACACATATTGGATTTGTCTCGAATAGAAAGAGAAAAAAAAGAGACGCTTTCGGATTGGCTTACGTTTATAAATTCGGAAAGAGAGGAGGATTTTATGAGAGTAGCGATAAAGAACAAGGCGATAAATACGGCGTTTGGAGAATTAAAAATATTGAGCGCCGATAAGAAACAAAGAGCGCGTTACGACGACAGGTTGAAATTGCAGAGAGATATTCGGTCGTTTGAAAATGCGGCAAGGCAAGAAATCTTTTCATTTTTAGATAGCGGGCATTCTTTGGAAGAAGCGAAGAAGAAATTTTTAGTCAAACAATAATAAAAAGGAGAAACTGAAATTCCGTCAATTTTATATAATGTAATCAGAAATTTAAATTCGGCGAATATTGCTAGCCAAATTTCCGAAAGTATTTTTCATTTGATAATATGGTCGTACGTTCAGCGACTTATGAAAATAGATAATCAACAAACAACGGCGAATAGTATTTTTATTTCCGTAAAAGTTTATTTTGAAAGGATTTTGCGTGTCAAAAACAATATTTATTCGCATTGATTATTCGGAACTGAATTATGAAAAATAAAAATTTGATAACTATTTCTTACGACGATTTTTCGTTGGTTTTGGTAAAAGACGGCGAGAAATTTATCTTTCCCGTTTCGTGCGCGAAAAACGGACGCGGCGAAAAAGAAAATTCTTATAAAACTCCGCGCGGAATGTTTGAAATCTACAAAAAAATCGGTAAAAACGCCGAAACAGGAACCGTCTTTGAATCAAGAAAAAAGACGGGCGACGTTTATAAGAACGGACTTGTTTGCAAAGAAAACGCTATTTTAAGCAGAATTTTATGGCTTAACGGACTTGAAACGCACAACAAAAACACAAAAAACCGTTACGTTTACATTCACGGAACAGACCGCGAAAACGCCGTCGGGAAAGTCCATTTTTCTCACGGCTGCGTAGTTATGAAAAACGCGGACGTATTAAAACTTTTTGATTTGGTGAAAGCGGGCGATTATGTCTTTATTTATTAACGAAAAAGAAATAAATTCCTTTCATTTCGTCGGAATTTTGGGTATCGGAATGAGCGCGATAGCCCAATATTTGATAAAAGATTGCAAAGTAAGCGGCAGCGACAGGTCTATATGCGATTCGGATGACGAAACCATACTGAAAAATCAGGGGATTTCGCTGTTTTTGCAGGACGGAAGCGGAATTTCAAGGCAAACGCAGGCGCTTGTCGTTTCGACTGCGATAGAAAACGACAATCCCGACATAAAAAAGGCGAACGAATTAAATATTCCCATTCTTCACAGAAGCGAAGTTTTGGCGGCGATAGTCAAAAATCATTTTTCAATTTCGGTTACGGGAACGAGCGGAAAAAGTTCGGTTTCGGCGATGATTTTTCATATCTTGGACTTTGCGGGCAAAAATCCGTCGTTTATCGGCGGGGCAAACTTGCATTCTTTGAGGAAAAAAAATTTGCTGGGAAACGCCTTCAGGGGCGACGGTGAAATTTTGGTGATAGAAGCGGACGAAAGCGACGGAACGGTCGTCAGATATTTCCCCAAAATTTCGGTTTTACTTAATATTTCCCGCGACCACAAAGAGATTTCGGAAGTGCTTTCGCTTCTTAAAACCGCGTCAAGCCAGTCGGATTTGACAATTTTTAACAAAGACGATAAAAATTTTACTGGTTTTTGCGGAAAAAGTTTCGGGTTTTCAAGGGACGCCGATTACTTTCCGATAAGATACAGTTTAGGTGAAAATTCTTCTACTTTTACGATAGAAAACGCGACTTTCGTTTTGAATTTTACGGGAGAACATACTATAAAAAACGCGCTTGCGGCGTTTGCCGTGTGCAAAGAACTTGAAATCGAAGATAAAATAATAGCCGCCGCGTTTGCGACTTACGGCGGAATAGCCAGAAGATTCGACAAATATCCCGCTTCAAAAAACATTCTCGTAATCGACGATTACGCCCATAATCCCGAAAAAATCGCCGCGGCTATTTCGGCGGCAAAAATGCGCAAAACGCCGATTCATACGGTTTTCCAGCCGCACGGTTTCGGTCCGCTTAAATTTATGTTCGACGACTTAAAAGCAACGTTTCAAAATTCGATAAATAAAGACGACAAATTGTATTTGCTTCCGACGTTTTACGCGGGCGGAACGGCTGACAAATCCGTTGACAGCGACAAACTTGCCGACGAATTAGGCGATAAAAACCGCTTTGTTTTCGTTGAAAACCGCCAAAAATTGACCGAAATTTTGAAAACTTGCGTAAAAGAAAACGAAACCGTTTTAATTTGCGGGGCAAGAGATAATTCGCTCGCCGTTTTTGCGAAAGAATTGTCGCAAATGTTATCTGTTTAATTTTTGAAATTTATTTAAAAAACTTGCTTGCTTGCGATTGCAAAAATTCTATGGAAATCACGTCGCGCTCCGTTGCGTTTTCCACCGAAACCGCGTTTTCAAGAACAAAATTCCCGACGCGAATACGTTTTATGAAAGAACAAAAACCTACGCTTGCGCAACTTTTTGCAATATCTTGCGCAAGCGTTCTCACATAGGTTCCGCTTGAACAACTTACGCGAAAACTCGCCGTTTTTTGTTCAAAATCAAAAGACAGCAAATTCAAAGAATAAATTTTTATATTGCGCGGCTTCATTTCGACGGTAATTCCTTCTCTTGCCAACTTATAAGCGCGTTTTCCGTTTATTTTTATCGCCGAAAACGCGGGCGGAATTTGAGAAATTTCGCCGATAAATTTGGGTATCGCTTCAAGTAATTTTTCTTTGGAGGGAATTTCTTCGCATTCCTTTATAATTTTTCCTTCGCTATCTCCCGTTTCGGTTTGTTGTCCGAAAATTACGCCGAATTCGTAAGTTTTATCGTCGTTAAGATATTGAATTTGGCGCGTCGCTTTGCCGATTGCAAGCACCAAAAGTCCTTCGGCAAGCGGGTCGAGCGTTCCGCAATGTCCTACTTTTTTTACGCGGAATTTTTTGCGGATTTTTGCGACTATGTTAAACGAAGTCGGACCTTGCGGTTTATTTATCAGCAAAAATCCGTTTGTTGTCATATTCATAATTTTTCAGCCATTTCGCTAAATATCTCTTTTTTCAAAAAATACTATTTGTTATAGATTATTGTCAATAAAAGTAAAAAATATAAAATTGAAAAAATATAAAAAAATTCTCTTAATTTGTTGCGGCAAATAATATATTTGGTGCAAATCAACCAGAGCAATGGACGATTTGCGCCAAATATGCGAGGTAAAAATGATAAAAAGAGCGATTAAAGACCATATTTTACAAACAAGCGAGACGTTTCCCGTTCTGCTTCTTACGGGAATGCGGCAAGTCGGAAAGAGTTTTTTACTCAATGCGATTAAAGAAAAAAACAGAAAATATGTTTCGCTTGACGATTTTAATTTGCGAGAATTTGCCAAACGAGACGCGAAATTGTTTTTAGAAACATATTGCGCGCCGATTATCATCGACGAAATACAATACGCGCCCGAATTATTTACGTATATCAAAATATTTGTCGATAAAAATCCGAAACAAAAGGGAATGTTTTGGCTGTCGGGTTCGCAAAAATTCGATTTGATGAACGGAGTGCAAGAAACGCTTGCAGGACGAATTGCGATTTTGGAATTGTCGGGATTATCGTTAAGGGAAATAACTGAAAATTCGGATAAATCGGAGCCGTTTTTACCGTCGTTCGATATGCTTAAATCCGTAAATTCAAAAACAAAAACTCCGAATATCGACGATATATACAATATTATTTGGCGCGGATTTTATCCGGAAATAGTCGATAATCAAAAAATTAAACGAGATACTTTTTACAAAAGTTACGTGCAAACATATATCGAAAGAGACGTCAAAGACGACATCGGCGAAAAAAACGTGTTAAATTTTTACGATTTTATTAGAGCGGTCGCCGCAAGAACGGGAAATTTGTTGAATTACGAAGACCTTGCAAGAGATTGCGGCATAAATGTAAAAACCGCGAGAAAATGGCTTGAAACGCTTATTCAGGCGGGCATCGTTTATTTGCTTGAACCGTTTAGCAAAAACATTTCAAAAAGGATAGTAAAATCGCCGAAAATTTATTTTCTCGACACGGGATTATGCGCGTATTTGACAAAATGGGACAGTCCGCAAACGCTTATGAACGGCGCGATGAACGTCGCGTTTTTGGAAACGTTTGTTTTTTCGGAAATATTAAAAAGTTATCAAAACGCGGGAAAAGAAGAAAGTATTTATTTTTACAGAGACGGCAGAAAAAACGAAATCGATTTTATAATAGAAAGAAATATGACGCTTTACCCGATAGAAGTTAAAAAGAGCGCAAGCCCCAAAGAAAGCGACGTCGATAATTTTTCATTGCTTTTAACGGAAAAAGTTAATGTGTCGACGGGAGTATTGCTCTGTTTTTATCCGAGCGTTTTGCCGCTAAATAAGCGGATTTTGAGCGTTCCCGTTTGGGAAATTTAGCGTTTATGAAAAAAAACTGAAATGTGAAACATTTATTATATTTCTTTTTTGTTTTTTAATTCTTTCTCCAAACTCTTGAATTTTCTAAAATGAAAACCTATTTCGGCAAAAAATGGAATTTGGGGGAAATTATACGAATCTACAATAAGATTTCCGCCGCTGATTTTTCTTGTTTCTCCGTTGAATGTTGTAGATATTGCAATGCCGCTTTTTATAAAAAATAATTTGTGTTTGAAACCTACTCCTATCGGAATATAAAAATCATACATTGTTACCGAAAAATTATTGCTCCAACTTGGTTCTATTTCTATTACAGGATTAAAATCATCTCCGCCGCCCAAACCGCCGTAATATGTAAGCGATATTTGCGGAGCGGTAAATATTTCAATATATGAAAAATCGTCGATTATTTTCTTTCTCGTACCTATTGCCGCGCCGCTATATAATTGTCCAAATCCGTTATCTTGACTGAAATTAAAGTCGTCAAACATACTACTGTATGGATAAAACACAAAAGAAAATCCTAAAAAATAAGAAACGGCAATGTTTTGAAATAAATTGTTTTCTCCTACGTCAAGAATTTTGTTATTAGACCTAAAATAAATTTTTAATGTAATAGGAATCGATGATGTTGCTGTAACAAGAACTTCATTTTTTTCATTCTTATTTCCTATGGATACATATATGTCGTCGCTTATATTTCTTTGCGTAAGATAAATATCACCCGCGTATGCGGCGTATTGATTGCCTAACGCTTCCTTTTTGTAGGTGTATTCTATTTTAAGCGGATTATAAGATGCTTGAAAATGAAGAGAAATACCTTTGTTGATATATGGCGATACCGGATTTATTTTTGGTACGGAATAAATATTTATGAAAGCAACAAATAAAACCGCTATTGTTTTTTTCATTTTTTCTCCTTTTTCTTATTTTAGCTCTGAATTTTTTGTTTTTTTAGCGTCCAAGTAAAATCCAATTCGCTTTCATCGACTGAATTAGCAACAGGTAAAATAGTAAAACCCTTATACGAAGAATCCGCCCATTCCGGTTTTCCTCTAATCAAAATTACCGGCTGCTTACTGTAACGAATCATTGTATTGGGACTGTTTCCTATCGCTATAGGCATACCTGATTCGTAAACATTTATATTTAAAACCGGATTCCCACTTGATAACGGTTTTATATAAATTACATATTCAAAATCAGAACGACTCGTCGTATATTCTAAATTTTCTTCTCTGATTTCTAATCTATATTTTTTGTATGAACCGTAAAAATATATAGGAGGCGTGTCTAAAATTACAGCCAATGTGTCAAAAAATTGAACCAATTCATCTTTTGAAGTAATTTGCATTTTTTCTATATCGACAATATCTCCTGTAAATTTTATCTTCTTGATATAATCATCAGGATAATCAATATAAGAACACCCCAAAAAAAACAACACAAGAAAAACTAACGCTATTTTTTTCATAACTATTTTTTCCATTTTTTACCTTACTTTTTTATAAAATACAACGTGCCATTTATAAAATGTATAAACCTGAAGAATTAAGATAACTTCTTTTTCATTTTTAAGTAACTTTTCAATGACAAGCCAAAGGTCATCAACATTTTTACCTTGTCTTACAATTTTTTTGTAATCTTTTTTGAATTGATTCGATAATTGTAAATTAAGCATCTAACCACTCTTTAGCGTCTTTAACCGAATTAAATACAGGACTTAAATTCCTCCCGTTTTCAACATCTTCAATCGCGGCGACAGTTTTTTTATTCAGTTTGAAATTTCTTACCAAAAACGGTAATCCATCGTGTAAAATCGCCTGACGCAAAAAAACATTTACCGCCGTTGTCATATCCATTCCGATATTTGAAAACAGCTCCTGCGCCTGTTTTTTAATTTCACTGTCCATTCTTATATTCATACTGACAAAAGACATATACATAACTCCTTTTAGTTTTAATGGTGTAAATATATCTGTAATATACAAAATATACATATTTTACACGCATATTGTCAATATCGGAAACGTAAAATTACTAAAAAAAGGAAGCGGTCGAGACCGACTCCTTACAAAAAAACATTACTTTTTTAATTTCTTACCTTTTCACCCCCAATTTCGCGGAATAGCGATAAACTTTTCCGTTTTTATCTTTATCTTCAACGATGACTAAATATGTTCCGTTGGCAACGTATCTGCCTGCGGTATTGCGCAAATCCCAAGTTCTGCCTTCACTTGACTTAACAACATTCCTCGTCATATCATAAACCGCAAACTTAATCTCTTTGCCGTCAAGTAAAATTTCCATTTTGTCGTTTACGATGTTGTTTGCAAACATTTTTTTTGTCCGCTTTTTTAACGCATTTAATCGGCGTGAAATGATAGAATTTACTTATTTTTATTTTTTGTCAAACCCATCACACACTAAAATCTCAATTTATGTGAAAATTTTGTTGAATTATAGTAATTTATTTTGGTTCAATCCTAGTTAAGCATAAATTATTTTATGTTAATTTTAGGAGGGCAGTGTGGAAAACAAGTATATAATTCATTCCCGAATTTCTGAGAAGAAATT
>WRFX01000135.1 GCA_009787445.1 Chitinivibrionia bacterium
CCCCCCCCCGAAATTCTGATTTAATTTATAAAAATATACGATTGGCATATCTTCCTTTTTTCTATTCTTTCGAGAACAGAGCGCGGTTTTTTATCGCGGTTTTTCCATATTGTATTTCAAAACAAAAAAAAATTAAACCAAAGGAGTTTTTATGAAAAAACTTAATTTTTTCAAGGTGTTTTTGGCGGCTGCCTTTTTAGCGGCTGGTGTGTGGGCGCAAAATGAAAATAACGTTCCGTATTTAGACGCGGCGGGCGTTTCGCAAACGGCAAACGGCGTTAGAGTAATCAGCGCGGCAAACGTAAGCACAATTAACGAATTGAACGGGTGGTATCTTGTTCGCGGAGTGTTGTCGCGCAATACGACGCTTTATATTTCAAACGAAGCGCACATAATTCTTGAAGACGGAAGCGACTTTACGGTAACGTCGACGGTTGAAAACGCAAACACCGCTGGAATAGGCGTTCCCGCAGGAAATAGTTTAAGCATATACGCGCAGTCGTCTGGCAACGATATGGGAAAACTTACGGCAACGGCAACCGTTAGCGGTTCTAACAGCAACTTGTACGCGGTAGGCATTGGTAGCAACAACGGTGGCAGTACAATCTCTATTAACGGTGGAATTATTACGGCAACAGCAGAGGCAACAAACTACAACGGGAACGCTTACTTATATGGAATTTATGGCAATAAAACCACAATTAACAACGGAATTATTGTAGCAAGAAACAGTGGTAACCGCAATTATTATACAGGTAATGGAATTTACGGAACCGACAGCGTTACCATTAACGCTGGAACAGTTACTGCAATAGGTAGTGATAGAAATTACGGCAGAGGAATTCAAGGTGGCAGAGTAAAAACAGATGCCAACGCGGTCGTGTTTGCAAATGGTGTTTCCGGTAACCCATCACCGACGATAAACAGTATTTTATTTGACGTCGGCATAGGCACGGGAACTTTTTTTAACGGTTCTTCCGTTGCGGCGACATTTCCCTCGCAAGGTATAACTGCGACTTGGACAAAACAAAACGGCAAAAACGGAATTTCTTATTACGGCAACAAAAGCGGCTTTATAGAAGTTCCTAACATAACGCTTATAGAGCGAAATTTGGTAAATAACATTTCATACATAGACGAAAACGGCATAACAAAAACCGCAAATAACGTTACCCTGCTCGACGAAACAAATATCGGCATAGTCGATAATTTGGGCGGATGGTATCTTGTTCGTGGAAATTTATCTCGCGAATCAGGACTAAATATTTCAGGCGAATCGCATATTATTCTCGAAAACGGTAGCGTAGCAAATTTTACTAACGATATAAACGTCATTGGTGTTTACCCACGGATAGCATTAAGCATATACGCCCAGTCGTCGGGCGATAATATGGGAAAACTTACGGCAAATTCTTTGGGAATTAATAGCAATACCACTATTAACGGCGGAAAAATTACAGTTTATAACAATTTAGCAGGAGATGGCACGTTAACATTAAACGGCGACGCGGTCGTGTTTGCCCAAAATGTTACTTCAAGTCGAACGCTTAACGGCGGTATTTTATTTGTTGTAAATAACTACGCTTACAACTACTACAACAATAACAATAATTCTTATACCGAAGGTACTTCCGTTGCGGCGACTTATCCTACATCGGGCATATCGGCAAAGTGGAAAAAACAAGACGACAAAATTGGAATCGCTTATGAAACAAGCAATAAAAACGGTTTTATTGAACTTCCAAACGTAAAATTGGTTATGAACAACGTGCCATATATAGACGCAGACGGCGAACCGCAAACCGCAAACAACGTTACAATAATTAACGCGGGAAATATCGGCGCACTAACATACAACAATCCTAACATTTTAAGCGGTTGGTTTCTCGTTTGCGGAAATTTAAATATAACGGGAGGCGTAAGTATATCTGGTTCTATAATTTTAGAAGACAATAGCAACTTTACGATAAAACAGGAACATTACAACACTGCCGTTTCAATTAGCGATAGATTGTCCGTGTACGCGCAATCCACAGTCGACAATATGGGAAAACTTACGGCAATCACTTCTAATTACTACGGAATTAGCGGAAATATTGCCGTCAACGGCGGGATGGTTACGGCAATAGGTAACAACTACGGAATTAACGGCGCATTAACGTTAAACGGCGCGGGTATAGTGTTTGCAAACAGTATAGATGCTACTATAACGCACACGGGCGGCATTTTATTTGTCTCGAACGTAAAAACCGTTTTAGACGGAACTCCCGTTAAAGCGAATTTTCCCGCCGAAGATATAACGGCGACTTGGATGTCTCAAAACGGCAAAAACGGAATTTCTTATGAAAGCGGCGAAAAAAGCGGCTTTATAGAGGTTCCAGAATTAACGCTTATAGAGCGAACTTTGCTGAATAACATCGCATACATAGACGAAAAAGGAGCGACAAAAACCGCAAACAACGTTACTCTGCTCGACAAAACAAATATCGGCGCGGTCGATTATTTTGCCGCCGGCTGGTATCTTGTTCGCGGAGATAGTTTAACGCGAAACAAAGAATTTGTAATTTCTGGCGACGCACATATAATTCTTGAAAACGGTTGCGATTTAACGGTCAGAAACAAGATAAGTGTTCCCGCAGGCAATAATTTAACTATATACGCGCAGTCGTCTGGCAACAATATGGGAAAACTTACGGCGCTGTATGATGGTTATAATAGTGGTAGCGGGCGCATTGGTATTGACAATAATAATATTACAATAAACGGCGGAAATATCAGTGTAAGTAACAGAATATACGGTAATAATATTACCATAAACGGCGGAAATATCAGTAGTGTAAGTAGCAATAACGGAATATACGGCAATAATATTACTATTAACGGAGGGACAATTACGATGACAAATTACAACGACGGAATTACTGGCGATAACATTACCATTAGTGGAGGGACTGTTACGACAGGCAACGACGGAATTACTGGCGATAACATTACCATTAGTGGAGGGACTGTTACGACAGGCAACAACGGAATTAACGGTGCGCTAATATTAGACGGCAATGCTATCGTGTTTGTATATTCCTTAAACAGCGAAAAAAGCCAAACGCTTATAAATGGTATTCTTTTTACTCATAATGGGTTTAACTCCACAGGAAACGTCGTTTACACCGGAACCGTTTACGGCAATGTGGAAATAAAAAACGGCGACACGTTTACCATACCCCAAAATAGGACATTGACAATTCCGAGCGACGCTACGCTAACAAACAACGGAACAATAAACGTTTGCGGCAGAATTATCGGTATTGTCGTTGGCAATCAGCCAATGCAATGCGATGGAGTTCTTCCTTATCTTGCCACGAACATTAGCAATGACGTACAAAAATCCGACAGCCGCTACGGCATAAGATTTGCGAAAAACATAGTTTCGGACAAACTTGAAATAACAGACATAATTCTTCCGGACAATGAAAACGTTTCCGAAATAAAAGCAATAATTTACGACAATACGGGAAATATTGTTTATTCAAAAGCGGAAAGAGGCAAAAAAGCGGTATGGAATTTAACCAATTCTAACGGACGAACAGTCGCAAACGGCACGTATTTGGTAATTGTAGAAGCGAAAAGTTACAGAGGAAAATCTTATTGGTATTCGGCGAAAATCGGAGTGAAAAGGTAAGTTTTCCGAGTAAATAAAGTTTTTATCGTCGGGGACGTATCTTTTTAGGTACGTCCCATTTTTTTTGTTTTGCGGCAATTAGTATTTTTTATAACAATATCGTTTTTATAATTCTGTTTGAAAAAACAATTAAGCGTAAATCCGAAAAAACTATTCCAACTTCTTTATAAATCTCGCAATTAAATCATAATCGTCGCAATCTATAATTTCCACTTCCAAAAAGTCGCCGACATTCGCGTCGCCGTCTACCAAAAATACCCGCCCGTCGACTTCGGGAGCGTCGTTTTTGCTTCTGCATTCAAAATTATATTCTTCAAAATCGCTTATTCTATCGACTATCACTTCTATTTTTTGCCCGATTTTCTTTTCCTGCAATTCGGCGCTTATTCCTCTTTGAATTTCCATAACGATATTTATTCGCTTTTGCACGGTTCTGCCGCTAATTTTATTTGGAAGTTTCGCCGCCTTCGTGCCTTCTTCGCAGGAATACGGAAAAACGCCCATTTTGTCAAACTTCGCCCATTCGATAAAATTACATAACTCCCTGAAATCTTTAGAGTTTTCATTTGGATAACCGATAATAAACGACGTTCTTAACGCGCAATTTTTTACCTTTTTTCGTATATTTTCCACAAGTTTATACAAATCTTCGGGCTTTGTTTTTCTTCTCATCGATTTAAGAATATCGCCGCTTATATGTTGCAAAGGAATGTCAAAATAAGGACAAATGCGCGGATTTTCAGCAATAAATTCTAAAAATTCGTTATCGACAAAACTCGGATACAAATACATTAGACGTATCCAACGAAAATTCGTCGTATCTAATAATATTTTCAGTAACTTAACTAAATTTGCGCCAATATCTCTGCCATAAAAAGAAGTGTCCTGCGAAACGAGTATAAGTTCCTTAACGCCTTTATTTTGAAGATAAATCGCCTCTTTTGTAATTTTTTCAATCGATTCGCTCTTAAATTCGCCTTTTATATTTGGAATTACGCAAAAAGAACAACGATGCGAACAGCCGTCTGAAATTTTTATATATTGAGAATGAAGCGGCTCGGATAAAATACGCGAAAAGCATTTTGTATCTTCCTGAAAATTATAGAACTTATTTAATTCTTCTCGCCAATTTTCTGTGGAAAGCCATAAATCGACTTCGGGAAATTCCTTTGCGACTTTATTTTTGTATCTTTGCGAAAAACAGCCCGAAACTATTAGTTTGCAATTTTTATTTTTTTGTCCGACAAAAGATAAAATAGTATCTATCGCCTCTTTGGTCGCCTGTTCTATAAACGAGCAGGTATTTACGATAATCGCGTCCGCGTTTGCCGCGTCTTGCGACGTTTCAAAACCGTTTTTCACCAAAAAGCCGGCTATCGTATCGCCGTCGACAAAATTTTTTGAACATCCTAAATTGCATAAATATAGTTTTTTCATTTATAAAAAATCCAGAGATAATTGCGGTTTTTCTGTTTTCAATTTTCAACGCCCCCGCCAGTAAACAACGTTGGCTTTTCTTCCTTTAATTTCCAAATATTTTCGCCAATTTTTTCGCCAATATCTTCTAAAACGCTTAAAATTGTCTGATTTTCGGGAGTAACGCCATTTTTTAACAAAGGCATAATATTCATAACAATTTCGTCAAACGACGCTGTTTTCTTTTCTCGTTCTATGCGCCGCAAATAACTTATTATATAATATCTTATACGCAATTTTACGTCTACGTGCGTTTGAAATTTACCTTTTTCTTTTATATTATATTTTTCACTTTTGCTATCAAAATCAAATTTATCTGATAAAATTGGCTGCAAATCAACATATTCTTTTTTTAACAAGTCCAAAAATCCTAATTCCAAACCTTTAATAATCAGTTCGTCGTTAATTTGTTCAAGCGTCGCTCCGTCGTTTTTTGCAATAACGCCTTCTATTGTTTGTATAACAATTTCGCCGATACTCATTCCCAAATTCGCTTTTAATATCGCTATCGGATTGCGAACTTTGCGGAAATTTATTATCAATTCTCCCGACAAAACAGTGAAAGGATGTTGTGTTTTTTTGAAAGTATTTGGTCCGTTTTTTTGCGGAACTGCGCCAACATATTCAAAACCGCATTTTTCGCAAGTATCCAAAATTAAATGCCAAAAATCGGGGTCTTTATGCGCAAAAACAAAAGAAAGCCATCTATCAAATTTTAAAACGCGAAACATTTCTTCTATACTTTTTGCAATTAAATCTTTATATGACTGCTTACTTTTGTTATGTTCTCCGCCTTCTATCGCTTCCAATTCGTAATCTTCTTCGACTACTTCAAAATCAAGCCAAGCGTTCCACATAACGGATAAATCCAAATACGGAATTTTTTTGCCGTATGGCGGGTCGGTATAAATATAGTCCACACTTTCATTGTCCAAAAACGACAAATCTGTCGCCGTGCCTTTGACTATTTTTATGTTGTCAGCCGTATTTTCGTTAATGGAGTGTTTTATTTCCCTTTTGGCTGATAATATTCCCTTGTAACGAAGAGCAAAACACTGCATAACATCGACTTTTGTCGGATTCGGCGCTATCCTATAACGATAATATAGTAAAGGTGCGCACCCGCCGCCAAAGCCAGTTTTTGTCTTTACGTATGTGCTTACGTGATAAACTAAATTGTAAATTGTAAATGTTCCCGAAAACATAAGCAATATTAAATTTCTTATATTTTCATTTTTTTGCTTTTTTATAATCGCTTTCAATAAAGCAAGTTTTGCCATTTGCTCGTCGCTAAATAATTTGTGAACGCATTCAACGTCGGAACCTTTTGGAAGTTTTAGGTCTTTTGGCAACGGATAATTTTTCAATATTTCTTTTATTTCTGCCTTGTTTTTCGGTTCTTTTTTCAAATATTCCGTTTTTATTTCTTCAAACGCGGTCGACAATTCATTTCTTTTTATAGGAGCAATAAGCGAATTAACCAAAAAAACAGCCAAAGGATTTATATCCAAATTTATTGCTTTTCTATTGTTCATTAACGCTTCCGCTACCGTAATACCGCTTCCGCCGAACGGGTCAAGAACTATATCGCCTTTTTGAGAAAAATTTCTTATATATTCCGCTACAACATTCCACGCTTGTCGGGTAAAATAAGCGTTGCAACCATAATATCTTTTAACTGCTCGTTTTTTGACGGGAATTTCTTTAAGCAAAGGTCTATTTAAGTAATCAAAATCTTTGTTTTTTTGAGAAATTACAATTCTATCGTAGATAACATTTTCGCTATTTTTAAAAGAATTTACGGAAAGCAATTTTTTTAACGCTTCAAAATGAACGTTTATCTCTTCCAAAGCAAAATATAAAATCGGCTCGCCTGTGCCGCCAGTTCTGAAAACCGAAAAAGAAACTCCGTTGCATAATGCAAAATACGCGCTGCGTACTTCCGGATGCGCCGCATAAGAATAAACCTGCTCTACATTGTCGCCGCTTGCAATTTCTTGATTCGGCGATTTCGCGTCCAAAACCCAAGCGTAACAATTTTGCAAAACAAAAGCGTAATCGGGAATGAGAGTAACCGCGCGTTTTTTGCTTCCAATTTTAAGATACGGATGTTCAAGCGATTTACTGCGAACAATATTTTCGTCGTTCCAACCCAATTCTTTGAGTATGGGAAGTATAATTACTTCTCGAACGCTGTCTTC
>WRFX01000136.1 GCA_009787445.1 Chitinivibrionia bacterium
TACATTATATAAATGGCGCATTGTATTTTATGAGAAAGTAAAGGGGAAAAATATGAAAAAATTGAAACTTTTTAAACGCTTAACTTATCTTGAACCTTATTATATTAGGAGTATTCGCAACGTTGGAGTGATAACTCCTTATTTATCAGGAACTTACTAATATAATTAAAAAAACGGGGATAATGAATTTCAGACAAATCTGGACTCCATTATCCCCTTTTTTTTGCAATGAAAAAAGAATCGGTANATTTTTTATATTAAGATTGTTTTAAGCGGTTAAACAGGGAGTTTCCGTGTATATAAGCAATTATTTACGGAACGGTATAATATTTGAAAAATATAAAGGGCGAGATTTTACTCCCGCCCTGATGTTTTCACAACGGAATAATCCTTATTGTGAATTGCTTTCGCATATACAATATAATAAATTTACGAATAAAAAGTCAAGAAAATTATTAAAAAGTCAAAAAAATTCTAACGGAAGTTTAATTTGTAAATCGTCGTCATTCCTTATTTTTGTGATTTTTGGGCAGTATATTTCCGTAAAAGACCTCCATTCTTTCAAATTGCTTGTCTGTGAAATTTACAATACTGACTTTACCCATTTCCGGCATAAACGATTTTACTCTTTTACTNTGAACTTCCAAATTCTCTTTACTTGAACANTGCCGAAAATACACGGAAAACTGAAACATTTCAAATCCGTCTTTTATCAAATTTTGGCGAAANTTGGAATGATTTCTCCTTTGCGCTTTCGTTTCTGTCGGCAAATCGTAAAAAACAAAAATCCACATAATCCTATACTGATTTAACGCGTTTGTGTTCATATTTTATCTCCGGATATAAAATCTTCCTTTTTTTACCTTCAAAACACGAAGACAATGAGGCGGTTGTCCGTGTTAATGCTACAAACAACGGACTTTTTTCCTGCTTAAAAAAACAGTCGCATTGAATAACCGAAAGCATTGCCTGTTTTATATCTTTATTAAATTCTTGAAAATCTTCAAGCGGATATTTTCTCATCAATTCAATAACTGCCAAGTCCACAAACGGACGATACGGCTCCATAATATCGTCGGCAAGACAGTAAGCGTTGTATTGATTGCGATGAAAAATTCCCAAAGTCGGCAATAGCCCGGAAGCAGTCAGCGCACGTGCCGTTGCCGCCCGCAAAATCGCATATCCGTAGTTTAGTATATTGTTCGGCGCTCCTGCGAAATTTCGGGAGAAATCTTTCATATAGTCATAGAACACTAAATCCCAATACCAATTAGCCGCCTGCGCTTCACAATTCTCTACATCGCCGGGTTTTACTTTTTTTGTTAAATAATTCAGCCGTTTCGAGTCCTTTCCTGTAATTCTCAAAACGCTCGCTTGATTTTGAATTTTTGCCTTAATCGTTTGTTGCCATAAATTCTTTTTTAACGCTTCGCTTGCCGAAATTTGTTCTTTGAATTTTTGACTTTGCAGCGTATTCCCGTCCAAATTCAGTAACATTCCTATCGGCATATGTTTTTCATTACAACTTATAACCGCAACGTTATTTTCCAAAAATTTTGTAATTGTGTACTGCGTTATCGTTATTTGCGGACTGTCTAAAACAACAACTCCTATATCTTCTATAGGTCGTGAAATTTCTTTTTCGGCGGTTTTTATTATGAGTTGCTCATTTTTTGTGCTTAAATAAGTTTGGTTGCCGAAATATAGCGTTTGTTTTATCATTTGTCAATACTCGCCTATATATACTATTTGTCCGATATGATTGATACGAACCTTGACTATATCTCTAATATATGATAAACTTTGAATAAAATGATAAGTAATTTTAGATAATTGTTTTTTATTTTTCAAAGTATCACCAGTTACGGCAATAGTTTCCAAGTGATGATTAAAAACATAATTTTTTGTAGATAGTTTCTGTACCCTAAACAAATTCGGACTAATTAGATGATAATTTTCAGGATTCATTAAATCAATTTCCTGTGGGGCAAATCCGGTCTCTTCATTCGGAAACACGAAATACTCATTTCGTTTCATACTAAAAAGAAATTCCCAACCTTCACTTTGCATATACTCTTTGTCGATAATCGGCAAACCGGCGTTAGCCCGTCTGACTGCTTCCAGAAATGACACCACGTTTTCCTGCAAGTTACCGTCCGAATCACTATAAATCGCAACGTGATGATTATTGGCCGTACTGATAAAATCAACAGGCTGTTTATTGCCGTTTTTGTCCAATATGGCATTGCCGTCCTTATCTTTTTTGTCATGCAAGGGTTCAGCGCTACTGACACCCGAAATAGTTACACGCTTAACGGCAATACCGCTGTCTTTATTCAGCCATATCGGATTTTCATCCAAATTGGAAAACGCCTTTTTGGCGTCGCCGCCGAATTCCTCCAAACGTTTTTCCAATACGCGCCTGACCTTGTCATCAATTATTTTGTCTATTTTCAAATCAGGAGAAACTTCCTTACGAATCGTATAGACGGTTTCAATCGAAACTGTTTTTACCTTTTCCGGTATTTGTTTTGTATGCGTATCGTCTAAATAAACCGGATTCTTCGCTAAACTGTTTTTTCCGGTAAACGCCTTTTTAGGGGCGTCTCCGTTTTCACGCAATCGTTTCAGCAGCGCTTCACGGTACGCAGGTTTAGTGACGGTCAAAATTTTGGCTTCATCAAATTTAGCGTTCACGGTTTCCTCTTTTATGGCATACTGTTTTTGGCTTCCGTAAATCGTATCGTTATGCAGCTACCCGCGCGGAGTTTGCTGTATTTTTTTATTTGTCCCGCCATTCTTTTTCGTTGTATTAATATTTTGCGTAATTACCTTGTTTCTGGCTTTTACGGAAATCAGGGTATTCTCCAAATGTTTTTTGGCTTCGCTTCTAAATTCATTCAACGGTATCGGCGGCAATGCCTTATTGTCTTTTGTAAAATACTTCTGCTTAATTCCGTAAATATTTGATTTCAAATCATAATGAGCGTTTATATTGTTGAAGAACTGAACGTGCGCGTGTCTAGTAAACGCAACTGTCAAAGCGTCCATTGCGTGGTGGCGATGGTCATTTCGCTTTGTCCAATCTTTAATCTTACGGATTCTGCGGCATCCTCGTTGGTAAATTCTTCTGTCAGGCCGAGACTTTTGTACTTGTCCCAATTCAACTCCTTCATCACATCAACCAACTGCCAATCGTCGCGCAAGCGGTCGGTGATAGAACCTGTTGTAGATACTACCTCTTTAACAATATCACACAACATAGTTTTGGCATATTTCGCGATGTATTGCGTATCACGAATATCGCGGTCAATAAAATCCTCTGGAATGTCTTTTTCACTCCAAGTCAGATGTTTATGTTTAGTTCTCGATATTTTCTCATCTTTCAGTAATTTCTCAATTTTAATCAGGTATTCTTTTGCTTTATCTTCACCGTATTCGTTCTTAACGAAGTCATAAGCCGTACTATTCCCTTTTTTAATATTTACATCCCGCTTCTCCAATGTTTTATTCGCAAAAGAATCGTCAAAAAGCCGCGCCTGCGGGATAATATGTTCAACGTCAAAATTTTTGCTGAATAGTTCTTCCCGCGCTATGTAAGTATCGGAATAAAGCGTTTTATAACCGTTTGCCGCTAACTCCATATATAATTTATAGCGAATTATATCCTTTCTGCGTGGGTTTGTTATGCCAAACTCACGTTGTAGCGTTTTAACAATTTCTTCGTTTTTCTTCGTGCTTTCACTTATAGCCGTTGTCATCTGTTCACGCTCTTTGGCGTTTTTCTTCAGTTCACGCGCTAACTCGATACGGACTTCATCCGGTTTTCCGTAGGCGTCAATAACTCCGTTCGTTACATTAACCATCTGATTCAGTATTTTTTCCACAACTGGATTGCGCAAATAATTTTTAGGCAAATTTTCCAGTTTATCCTTCAAAACTTTATTTTCAATTTCTTCTTTGGTCAAAGAACTGGCGGAATGTCTGTAACCGGCATATCCGCACGCCGCATCATATTTATGCCCTTCTTTAAGAAACGGTAAAATTTTACGAATCGCTTTTGCCGACAAACTTCCGTAATCATCCTGAAAAGATATATTAGCAAGTTTTTTAGCTGTTTCCTCTGATAATCCAAACGTTAGCTTTAAATTATTGACTAACCTGTTAATACCGGTTACTGAGTTATCGTCCTCATAAGAATACAGCAGATGCCAAAGTTTGTATAGCGGTTGTTCGTCCAATTCCTTATTGGAATCAAACGATAACAAACCGGAATCCCCTAAAACATTAAATATCGCGGCACGCGTTTTGTTGCCATCTAACTTTTCATAATTCAACGCATATTTTTTAGCTGATTTATCAAACAGGATGCTCAAAACTTCCTTATCTCTCAACTTTTCCGTTACCTGCAATCTTTGAAATAAGGTATCTTTCTCCTCCGGCGTTAGCGCCCGCATTTCACCAGAGTCTTTATCGGTAAGTTCAATATTGTTTAAGTTTTGCCAAATCTTAAACTCCTGAAATAGCGGAGACGACCGGGGAACAACGCGGCTCCCGACGGTTCTTATTTTCTTTTTCCCTTCCACTTCAACTTCTGTTTTACGGCTTTCAAACTCACAAAAAACAATAGTCCCCTTTTGGCTTTTAAGTTTGCGCTGATAAAAAATTACCACGTCGCGGATTTCGCGCTTTAACTTGTCATTCAATTCCTTATGAAATTTTGCCTGCGTTTCCCAAATCGTATTAAACTCGTCTAAATAATCTTGGCGGTAGAATACCATATTTTTCAAACTTGCGTTTGGGTTTTTATCCAAAACAGCCATTTGATATTGCCCAACCGTTTGCCTGTTAAAAAACAATTCTTTGCTTCGGTCGCTGATTTTTCCCAAATAGCCGCCGGAATTGTTAATTTGCGCGTTAACCTCCTGCAAAATAACGGCTAAACTCTCCAAATCCATTTTTTCGGAAAGGGCTTTGACACGCCAAACAAAGTTTTCTTTCTTCAACTCTTCACCTTTTACGTCACGCTTTATCCCTACAATTTGAAATGGGGTTGCGCAAATAGCCCACGTTTGTTTTCCATTTTTCCCGCACAAGTTTTCTTTTAATTTATCCGTAAGAATGTCAGGATAAAACTCCTTCTGTTCCGCCCAAATTTTATCAAATTCAGCCAGTAAGTCAGAATGGTAAAAATCAGGGAGCGTTTTTTGACCGTTTTCCAGTAACCGCAAACAAAATTGCCCCGGCGTGAGATTCTCGTCGTACAACTTTTGAGCGATTTCCATTCCGTCAATCAACTGCCCATCATCCTCATTTTTCACTTTACGGCTGCTTCTGTAACCCCTCTTCTTATTTATCATCAACAACACGCGGGCAAGTTGTTCCAAAGATATTTCCTCCGTGGCGGCTTTGGCCCTCAGACGGTATGTTTCAAAGGTTGTGCGGCTGCCATTCTCCGACAAAATATTTTCATCGGAAATAAAACCATACTCTTTCAGGATTTCTATCAAGTTTTCACGGCGAAGCTTGTACCGCTGCAGGTTGCGGCGCATAGTGCGTTTCATAGTCCTCCCCGCGTTAGGAGAGATTCCCTTGCCGCCCGCGAAATCCTTCTCCGGCTCCTTTGACTCCTTACCGGTTTTTGTGCTGACAAAATTATCATAGCCGATAACCCTGACGCCCAATCGAACGATTGAGGATTTTTCCTCACCGCTCTCCGCTTCGTTCACCAACGCCCAGCCGATACTGTTTGTTCCCAAATCCAATCCGAGTATTTTTTTCATAACGATAATCCTTATTTTTTTGCTTCCTTAATCCTTGACTGATAATATACTATATTTAATTTATCAAAAGTATTATGATATATGATTAAAATATAAAAAACGTTAAAAGTTCAAAAAAAATATTCTCACAAAAAACAATTTTCTTTTATCACTCTCGCCAAATATTATTTTACAGCGGCAAAATTAACATAGCGAGGTAAAAAATGCTAATAGCAAAAAAATTTAACGTCAAGACAACAATAATTTTGTTTGTTTTGACACTTCTGCCGACATTGACGTTTGGTAGACCACAGGAATTTGTTCGCGAATATACGTATTTGGCGAGCGAATACGACAGCAAAGTTTCGGCGCGAAGTAACGCGGTAAAGCAAATGCGAGCGATTTTGCTTAGAGAAATCGGGCAAGTGATAATCGCCGAGCAACGAATGGAAGGGGCTTCTCGTAGCAACGAGTTTATTTACGACAATTATTCCGAAAAGATAACGGCAATAGCCGCGAGTATGGTGAAAATGGATATTTTGGCGGAAACTTGGTCGGGAACGCAATATTATATTCGCGCAAAAATGGTAGTCGACCCGTCGCAAGCGTCGAGAAAGGCGGATGAAATACTGCTTAACCAGAAAGAAATGAAGATACTTAAAGATAAGAATCAGGAAGTTTTACAACAAGTCGAAAGATTAAACAGCCAACTTTCTACTTTAAGAACGCAAATGCAGAGAAACGAAACGTTTTTATTCGGCGAAATAAATCAATATAAGATTAAAGAAGCCGAATATTTGGCGCGAATTGCCCGTTTAACGGAAGCGAACGAAAGAAATCGAGCGTATATAGAAAATATAAAATCGCAAGTTTTGCAAAAAGATAGCATAATAACAGCGCTTAACGCGACGCTTTCAAAACTTAAATCGGAACTTAACGCTGCAAAAAGCAATACGTCGCAAGTTGCAAGCCAAACGTCTCAAACTGCCGAAACAAAAATAATCAACGGAATAGAATGCGTATTGGTAAGAGCGGGAACATTTATGATGGGAAGCCCGACAAGCGAGAGCGGACGATTCAACGATGAAACGCGACATCAAGTAACGCTGACGCAAGATTACTATATAAGCAAATATCCTATAACGAACGCGCAGTACGGAAAATCAGGAAATGCCAATCATCCTGTTGTTAATGTAACTTGGTTTCAGGCAAACGATTGGGCAAAGAGCAAAGGCGGTCGCTTGCCTACGGAAGCGCAGTGGGAATTTGCGGCACGCGGCGGAGTTAAAAGTAAAGGTTACATTTACAGCGGGAGCAATAATTTGAATGATGTAGGTTGGTATAGAAATAATAATTCGCCAAGCGGAACAAAACCGGTCGGACAAAAGCAACCAAACGAACTTGGCATATACGATATGAGTGGAAACGTATGGGAGTGGTGTAATGATTGGTACGGTGAGTATAGTAGCAGTGCAGTAACAAATCCTAC
>WRFX01000137.1 GCA_009787445.1 Chitinivibrionia bacterium
CTCTCGTACCTTATTATTCATAAGAATAAAATATAATGCGGTACGTACCAAAATAGCGAAATTATTTTGAATTTTTGAAATTTTGTTTTTCATACCGTATTATTTCCCATTCTTTTTAAGTTGTTTTTGGGCTACTTTGCGTTAGTTTTTACCTATAATATAATATATTTTTATAAAAAATGCAGAAAAAAGTTATTAAAAATATAATTTTTTCTACTTTTTTAACAAAAAACATTATTTTATTTATCGCCCGCCAAACGAAATCCCGCATAACTCAAACTAAACGACGGCGTATTGGAACTTCGTGATGCGACTCGACAAAATTCCGCTACGTGATACCAGCCGCCGCCGCGCAATACGCGAGTATCGCCAATATCTGCCCCCGTCGGATTTGTCGCCGCGTCGCCAGAATACTGACCGTAACGGTCATTGCACCATTCCCAAACGTTTCCGCTCATATCGTATATGCCGAGTTCGTTTGGCTTTTTTTGCCCGACTTGCCGCGTTCTGCCGCCGGAATTATTGTAAAACCAGCCCGTGTTATCCAAATTATTCCCGCCCGAATATTTGTATTTTTGACTTTTATTTGCGCCTCTTGCGGCAAATTCCCACTCGGCTTCCGTCGGCAAACGATAATTTTTTTCCGTTACCTCGTTTAATACCGAAATAAATACTGAAATATCATTCCAACTTACGCTTTCTACGGGAAAATCGTCGCCCTTAAATTTAGACGGATTGTCGGACATTACCAACGTCCATAATTTTTGCGTTGTCTCGTATTTACCGATAAAAAAGTCGCTTATGGTAACGCTGTGCGCGGGTCTTTCGTCGTTTTCGCAATCTCTGCTTTGCTCGGAAGTACAACCCATAGTAAATGTTGCGCCTTGCACAAAAATAAAGTGTTGTTCTAATAAACGCTCTATTTGCGATTTATTTTGTTTCGCTTGTTCTATATAATATTTTGCCCTTTGCGACGTTTGTTTTGCTTGTAAAATGTCGTTTTGCGCCGCTTGTTTTGCCTTAAAATCTTTTAAGTTTTCTTTTTTTACGTATATTGCGCTGTCGCCGTCGTCGTAAAAAATATGAAGTTCGTAATCCGACACTTTATATTTGCAGGCAAATTTCGGCTCTTCGGACGACCATACAAAAAGACGTTCATTTTCCGCTTTCCAAAAAATATTATTTGCGTCGAGTGTTCCCTTTCCGTTTTTAAAAAATTCCATTTCGTCGGGTTTTCCGAGCGTCGCTACGCTTTCGTGTACCCATTGTCCTAATAATTCCTGCGGTTTGTCGTTTGCGCTTCCGCATCCGACGTAAAAAAACGCGAAAATTACCGAAATTATAACCGCTACCAAAGTTGTTTTTTTCATTGCTTCCTCTTTATTTTTGAAATTTGCCTTTCATATTATAACGAATTATTTCGCTTTTAGCAGCGCAATAGGACCGCTTCGAGCCATTTCTTTAATTCCGTACGGTTTCAATAAATCTATAAAACTTGCAATTTTATCAGCCGTATCGCTTAATTCGATGGTCATTTCGTTTTGCGAAACCGCTAAAACGAATCCTCTGAAAATCTGCACTATTCCCATAATTTCGTGACGTTTTGCGGCTACGGCATTTACGTTCAAAAGTATAAGTTCTCGCTCTACTCTTTCGTTTTCGGTGAAATCCAAAACCTTCACGACATCCACAAGTTTATTGAGTTGTTTGGTTATTTGGTCTATAACTTTATTGTCGCCGTTTGCGACTATTGTCATTCTCGAAAGCGTTGAATCGTCCGTTTCCGCGACGGATAAACTGCTAATGTTAAATCCTCGCGCCGAAAACAAGCCCGAAATTCGCGACAACGCGCCGCTGTGGTTTTCTACAAGTACCGAAATTGTATGCTTACTCATTTTTTTCTCCTTTTTTTATTACTCGGTTATCATAGCCGAAACCGCTTTTCCTGCGGGAATCATCGGCAATACGTTTTCTTCGGGGTCAATCATAATTTCCAAAAAGACAGCGCCTTGCGTTTCGTTAGCCCATTTTATCGCGTCTTTTACTTCGCTCGGTTTCGTTATTCTTTTTGCGGGAATTCCGTAACTTTCGGCAAGTTTTACGAAATCGGGAATATACGCGCTGTTTTTCTTTTTTACGTGTCCGTTTTGCGCACGTTCTTTCGACGAAACCGTCATATTTACCGAACTGTATCTTTTATCGAAAAACATTCCCTGCCACTGGCGAACCATTCCCAAATATTCGTTGTTAAGTACGATAATTTTTACGGCGAGCGCGTTGAGTTTTATCGTCGCCAACTCCTGAATATTCATCTGTATTCCGCCGTCGCCGGAAATATTCCAAACGACTCCGTTTGTTCCTCGCGCCGCTCCCATAGCCGCGGGAAGCCCGAATCCCATAGTGCCAAGACCGCCTGAAGACAAAAATTTGCGCGGTCTGTCGAATCTGTAATATTGCGCCGACCACATTTGATGCTGACCTACGTCGGTAGAGACAATCGCTTCGCCGTTTGTCTCTTCGTAAAGCGTTTCCAAAACGAATTGCGGTTTAATTACTTCGTCGCTGTGTTTGTACCAAAAACGCTTTCCTTCCGTCCATTTTTCTACTTTTTCAGCCCATTCGACGTAACCTCCGCTTTTGGCAATTTTACTCAATTCGACGAGTACGTTTTTCGCGTCGCCGACTATCGGAATCGTCGCGGGAATAATTTTTGATATTTCCGCCGGGTCTATATCAATATGAATAATCGCCGCGTTTGGCGCAAATTGCGTAGCGTCGCTTGCCACGCGGTCGTCAAAACGCACGCCGACAGCAATTACCAAATCGCTGTTGTGAAGCGCGGTATTCGCCGCGACGCTTCCGTGCATTCCGACCATTCCCAAATATTGCCTGTGATTTCCCGGAAACGCGCCAATTCCCATAAGCGTAGTCGCGACGGGCATTTTTGTTTTTTCGGCAAATTCCAAAAGTTCTTTTTGCGCGTTAGATAAAATAATTCCGCCGCCCGCGTAAATTATCGGCTGTTTCGCCTGAAAAATCGCTTCGCTGGCTTTTTTAATCTGCTTCGGATTTCCGTTGTAATTAGGTTTATAACTGCGAATTTCTAAATTTTCGCACCAATCTATTTCGTTTTCTGCCATAAGCGCGACAGTCGCGTCTTTCGTAATATCGACGAGAACCGGTCCCGGACGTCCCGTTTTTGCTATATGAAACGCCTTATGAATTGTCGGCGCAATATCTTGCGCGTCTCTTACCAAAAAATTGTGTTTTGTTATCGAGCGGGTAATTCCTACCATATCCGCTTCCTGAAAAGCGTCGGTGCCGAGTAACAAACTTCCCACCTGCCCCGTTATCGCGACAAGCGGAATGGAATCCAAATACGCCGTCGCGATTCCCGTGACCAAATTTGTCGCTCCCGGACCGGAAGTCGCCAAACAAACGCCCGCTTTTCCCGTCGCTCTCGCGTATCCGTCGGCTGCGTGCGCCGCGCCTTGTTCGTGTCGAGTTAAGACGACGTCGATGTCTTTACAATCGTAAAGTGCGTCAAAAATCGGAATAACCTGACCGCCCGGATAACCAAATATTACGTCGACACCTTCCTTTCGTAAAACGCTTATAAGAATCTCGGAACCTTTAAGTTTTTTTGCCTGCATTATCAAATCTCCTTTCAATTTTGTGTCAAAATACTATAATTTAGGGGGAAAAAGCAAAAAAATACACAAAATTTAAGAAAAAACATTTTTTATTAACACTTTCGCCGCGCATTATAATATATTTGAAATACGGATAATTAGTGTTTTTGTTTTTGGTGGTTTAACAATTAAATTCAGGAGGTTTCTATGGAGATTACAGAAGTCCGAATAACTCAAAGAGAAGGTGAAGGACGTTTACGTGGCTTTGCTAACATCACTTTCGATGACAGTTTCGTTGTCAGGGGCGTTAGAATTGTGGAGGGAGACGAAGGTTTGTTTGTGTCGATGCCGAGTCATCGCAAACCCGATGGTACGTATCAGGATATTGCTCACCCGATTAACAACGAAACGAGAAGTATGATTGAAACTCGGATAATAGGCGCGTACAAAAACGCTATTGCCGAAGGTGCGAAATCGCAGGAATAACTGGTATAATATTAGTGGAATTTGATTGTTGCGCGGATGCGTGATAATCAAATTTTTTTTGCATTATTAAAACGAACGGAGATGTTTTATGGAAGAAGGGTTAGAAAAAAACGAAGCGGGTCAGTATCTTGCTCTTTCCGATAAAAAGAAAAGGGCGATGTCTGAATATTTGGATAATATGGCAAAATATGAGATAAGTTTGCATCCGCTTGGAGACAATGCGAAATTTTTTGTCGATAAACAGATGGATAAAGTTAAGGTTGAGGCGGTTCCGATTGAATATGCGAAAGTTACGCTGAAATCTCTTGCGTCTCATTTCGACGAGAAAAAGAAGCCGTTGGAAATCGCTTTGGAAAAAGTTAAAAAAGAAACGGCTACAATGCAAGATATGATTGCGGAGTTAGACCCGCGTAAATTTGCTCACAGAATAGAAACGATTCAAGAAGCGATAGATAAATTTAAACCTCATATAGAACAACTTACAATTTTGATAGACGCGCTTGAAAAGAGTAAGATGGAAAAATTAGCGAAAGCCAAAGAAGTAATTATGCGAGGTCATCGCAAAGATTATTTTGAAGATTATTCCTAAATATATTTTCCCCCGCGAGCGCCGTTCCTATTAACGTAAGTTCGGGTACCGTTAAGGTTTCCCGTCTTACGTATTTTTTTACGATATCCCATCCGCCGCCGCAACCGACAATTTGCGGATTTTTCAGTTTTTTTTCGCAGAAATCGATTACGTATTCTATTCCGCCCGCGCAATCGGCTATAAGTCCGCTTGAAACGGCTAAAAACGTGTCTTTTGGCAATTCGTCGAATTTTAATTCGTAAGGATTGCATTTTGGCAAAACTGCTGTTTTTTCGTGCATTGCTTCGGCGGTTATTTTTATTCCGGGAAGGATAAATCCGCCCAAAAATTCCCTTTTTGAATTAACGCAATCGATAGTCGTCGCGGTTCCAGAATCGATAATTATTAAGTCGCGATTTGGAAATAACGCAAGCGCGGCAACGGCGTCGACAATTCTATCTATTCCGAGAGTTTGCGAATAATTTATGCGCAAATTTGTTATTGTTTCTCTTTCGCAAAAATATACTATGTTATATTTTTTTGTGAGTTTTGCGTATAATATATGCGCTTTTGGCACGACGCTTGCAATCGAAATCGGTAAGTTTTTGTTTTCGTCTTTTTGCAGATTTTTAATTGTCGCAAAAATGCCTTCGTAATCGCTGTGAATAATTTTTGCGTTTTGCAAGGAAAGCGTATCTATCTTTGCAAGTCGCAAATGCGTATTTCCCGCGTCTATCGCTATTATTTTCATAATTAAATTTACCCGTTTAAATTAGAGATTTCATAATAATAAAATACGTTTTTTGCAGACGATTTTTCGTAAAATTTTTAATTTTTTCAATAAATTATTACGGCGAATAGTATATTCTAAACGAAAAGTTTATAATTTTCGTTAAAAACAGGAAAAAAAATTAGTTAGGAAATTGAAAAATGATACCAAAAAAATTCATTATTGCTGGTTCGGCAAAAATATAATTCCTGAAACGTTGCAAAAATGTATTGCCACTTGGAAAGAATTTTTACCCGATTATGAATTTATTTTATGGAACGAAGAAAAATTTGACGTAAATTCCGTCGAGTTTGTAAAAGAAGCGTACAGTATAAAAAAATATGCGTTTGCGACGGATTATATACGTCTTTACGCGCTATATACGCAAGGCGGAATTTATTTTGATACGGATGTCGTTTTGAAACAAGGGCTTGACGATTATTTAAATTACGTTCTTAAAGCGGATAAAAACTCGGCGGCAATTCATATCGGATACGGTAGTTGGCGAAAGAAAAATTTTCTTATAACAAAATTAAAACAAATCCCTTTTATAAATATTATAATTAAAAATAATTTTATACGTAAATTATGCGGAAAGAAAAAAAATATATAAACCTCTATTTTAACATACTAAAGATTAAGCAATTAGGAATTGTGTAAAGATGTATATAATTACCTAATTATTTTAATCCTTGTTTTCAATATCAGTATTTAGCGTCTTTTGAAATTCATAATAAGTAACCACTGTTGTTTCCATTTCTTCCGATATAATCCCGCCGATGCCAAGTATTTCATATCCTAACTTTTTCATTAAATTTACGGAAGGAGTGTTCCTCTTATCGACATAATTTTTTAACAGATTGAACCCTTGAGCCGAAATCATATTTTCCAATAAGATTAAACATTTGTACATAATTCCTTTTTGCGCGTAATTTTTGTCAATCAAATATGTTATATCCACTTTGTTTTTTTCTTCTAATTTCGGGGGCAAAGGACTGAACGATTTACTTATTTCTATGTGACCTATTGCTTTGTCAAGGTAATAAACAGCATAACATATCGAGTGCGTTTTTTTGATATATTTTTTTATATCGTTAGTTGTAGCAAATAATAACTCTTTCAATCCTTGATGCCAATACGAAAAATGTTCTTTATTGTTTTTGTGAATAGCAAGAAGTTCTTTAAGAATATTTTCATCGTTTAAAAGTGAAATTCTTAGTAATAAAATATCGCCGTCTCTAATTTCTTTGGGAAATCTCTCCGCCGCAACGTCCAAAAATAATTTTGAATTTTTAACTTTCATTCTCTAATTTTCCTTTTAATAGGAATAAGAAATATTTAAGATACGTAATATAATATTATTTACTCAATAAAGTACGGAAATTTCTTTAAATTATCAAAAAAAGTTTTTATTTGTTCGTTTTTTTTGAAAAAATAATAGTATTTTTGCTCGTCAATAAGGAGAGAAAAATGTATAATTTACCGGATGAAAAAGGTTTTTACGGCGAGTTCGGCGGACAGTTCGTTCCCGAAACGTTGATGTATGCGGTTAAAGAATTGGAAGAAACGTATAAAAATTCGCAAACCGACGACGATTTTCAAAAAGAATTCGCCTATTATTTACGGGAATACGTCGGACGCGAAAATCCGCTTTATTTCGCTAAAAACCTGACAAAATACGCGGGCGGCGCAAAAATTTATCTCAA
>WRFX01000138.1 GCA_009787445.1 Chitinivibrionia bacterium
TTTCNACTCCAAAATCCTCGAACGAATTATATACTTGTTTTTCATTCTGTCCTCCATAAGTTTAACATAAAATAATTTATGCCTAACTTATCTTGAACCATATTAAATATACTTTTTTGTTTTCAAGAATTGATAACAACTCGTTTCCTACAATGTTTTCATTCCATTGGTCGCGGTCTTTTCCAAATATAATATTGTCTTTCGCAACGTTTCCGATTTTTGTCGAACCATAGCCGTTCTTATAATTAAAAGCAAACTTTGCACGTGGATAAACATACAATTTTTCATCTTCTTTGATATTTTCTTGAACATAGTGAATTAACGGATTAACTTCTTGTTTATGAAAATAACATTTATCACCTACATATTGAGCACAATAAACCATAGAACAAACAATTATTACAGAAAGAATAAAAAGACCTACAATTTCCGTAATTTTTTTGTACTTGATTTTATCATAAATAAAATACAATCCAATCGGAGTAAAAATTAAAACAATTACTGGTAAAAATAACCATAAACGTCCGCTTAAAGGCCATTTGCCTATTGCCGATGCTAAAAATACAAAAAACATTGATAATCCAATTGAATATGTAATTTTATGTTTTTGTCTTATCAAAGAATAAAATCCTAACAATGCAAAAGGAACAAAAAGCCAAACTATTTTAGAATCGCTGTTGCCTTCATTCTTAAAAATATCTATAATTCGATTTATTATACTTATTCGGGCAGCATAGTTATCCCAATATATTTTCATAGATTCTGATGCTGGCGATAGCCACCAATGGTAATACAAGCCGAATATTGCAAGAATAACTATTCCAGACAAAGAAATACAAATTATATTTTTTTTATTTTTATTGAAAACGGCGACAAGAAATTCGGAAAAAAGTACCCCACCGATAAAAAATATTGCCGGTGACGAAAATCCTAAAATTAGAACATATAAAGCGGTTAATATCGGCAGTTTGATTTTATTTTGCGTATAATAAAAATATAACAATATTGTCAAAACGGCAAAAAGCGCGTCGCTCATATAGGGCTTTAATTCATTTGAATACCAAATGTAACTCGGCAATAACGCAGTCATAACTACGACAAAAGCGATTTTTTTATTACTGAAATTAAAAACTTTTTTCATAAATATCGTTTCGCAAATTAGTAAACCGATAAATGCAAACAGCGAAAAAATTCTCAAAGAAAATTCCGAGTATCCAAACAAAGAACAAATTGCTTTTACCGCAATTACATACAAAACAGGCGCGGATTGATTATTGCTTAAAGGTGATGCAAGCAGTTCAAGCCAGTTTCGAGAAACAATGCTTTCCGCCAAAAACGCTTCGTCTAACCAAAGAGAACGGCATTTTATGTACATAATTATTCTGACAATAACGCTCATAGCGACAATTCCGATTGAGGCAAATATGAAAATCTTTTCTATATATTTATTATAGGTTTCAAAGAAATTATATACTTTTTTCATTGTAGAGATTAAGATACAACCGAAGAAACAAATCATATATAATGAACAATTTAATATAAAATTTATCCAAACATCGCGGTCTAAATTTCGTCCTAAAATTTTCTCGCCGATTTCAATAGTGAACATCCGCACTTGCGGAAAAAGTAAAATACAACCAAACGCAATTCCGAAAATTGCACCGTATTTTAGTAACTTTTCAAGATTTTCTTCGTTGGAATACCGCTCGTTTTCCGCTCCCCAAGCAGTTTGGCACGGTTTTTGAATAGCGGGGGGGGGGTAAATTCGGTTGTTTTTTCGTTAAGTTCGTTGTTCATAGTTAAATCGCTTTCCTCGTTATTTCTTTTTAACTTTTTTTGTTACTTCGGCTTTTTTTGTTACTTCGGCTTTTTTTACTATTTCAATTTTATTTTTCTGCAAATCCCACGCTTCGCCGCACATCGGACACTGATGAAAAACGCCTGTTTTTTTGGTTTCTTTTTCGTTGACTATTGCGCAACCGCATTTGGGGCATTTGTCTTCTACCGGTTTATTCCAAATTACAAAATCGCATTTCGGATATTTGTTGCAGCCATAAAAAGAACCGCGTTTTCCTTCTCTCTTAAAAATATCGCCGCCGCATTTGGGGCATTTTATTCCCGTAGGCGCCGCCGAAAGCGACCTTGCATAGTCGCATTTTGGATACGCGCTGCATCCTAAAAATTTCTTTTTGCCAACGGTTACGATAAGCAATTTTGAACCGCATTTTTCGCAAATTTCGTTTGTTTCCTGTTTTGCGTTTTCGCCGTCGAGCGGCTCTGCGTGTTTGCATTCGGGAAATTTCGGACACGCGAGAAATTTGCCGTTTTTGTTTGTTTTTACGAGTAATTGAGAACCGCAGTTAGGACAAAATTTATCGCTCAACTCCTGATTTTGTTTTTTTAATTCTTGCAAATCGCTTGATACCGCCGTAAGATTTCTCTTAAAATGTTCGTAAAAATCTTTGAGCGTGTTTGTCCATTCGGTTTTTCCAACTTCTATTTCGTCTAATTTCGTTTCCATATCCGCAGTAAAATTTATCGCAAAAATATCGTTGAAACTTCCGACGAGAATCGTATTTACCTTAAATCCGATTTCTGTCGGGACGAATCGTTTTTTCTCCATTTCGACGTATTTTCTTTTGCGAATTACCTCAATAATCGAAGCGTAGGTAGACGGTCTGCCTATTCCCTGTTTTTCAAGTTCGCGCACGAGCGACGCTTCAGAATATCTTGCGGGCGGCTTTGTAAAATGTTGTTTTTTATCGACGTTTTTTGGAGTAAGCGCTTTACCTGTCTCAAGCGAAGGCAAAATGCCGTTTTCGCCGTTTTCTACGTCGGTATTTTCGTTTGTTTCTTCGTAAATCGCCAAAAATCCGTCGAATTTTATTACCGAACCGTTTGCTCTGAAAACGCAATTTTCCACAGAAAAATCAATTCTCGTCGCGTCTAAAATCGCGTCGGGCATTTGCGAAGCGATAAATCTTTTCCATATTAGTCCGTATAATTTTAACTGGTCTTTCGATAAATAATCTTGAATGCGATTCGGCGCGTATTTGGTTTCTATATGCGCGGGTCTAATCGCTTCGTGAGCGTCTTGGGCGTTTCCCGATTTGCCGTAAAATCGCGGTTTTTCGGTTTGATATCTTTCGTCAAAAAGTTGCGAAATTACCTTTTTCGCGGCAAAAAGCGCTTCGCCGGCTATTCGCGTGGAGTCGGTTCGCATATACGTTATGAGTCCGACGCTGCCTTCTTTTCCCAAATTTACGCCTTCGTATAATTGCTGGGCTACCTGCATAGTTTTTGCCGACGAAAAACCAAACGCGCGCGCCGCGTCCTGCTGCAAAGACGACGTTATAAATGGCGCGTACGGCTGTCTTTTTTTCTCCTGTTGGACAATATCTTTTACGATAAAAGGTTTATTTTGGACGTTTTCGTAAATTTTTGTCGCGGTTTGTTCGTCCGAAATAAAAAATCCTTTGTTTTTATTTTCGTCTGGAACCGTTATTTTTTTGCCGTCGACTTCAAAAATTCGCGCGGAAAAATCAATGTTTTGTTCGCGAAAATTTGCCGTGAGCATCCAATGTTCCTGCGGATTAAATTTGCGAATTTCTTCTTCGCGCTCGCAAATAATTCTTAACGCGACGCTTTGTACTCGTCCTGCCGAAAGCCCTTTATAAAGCGTTTTCCAAAGAATCGGCGAAATTTTATAACCGACGATTCTGTCTAAAATTCTTCGCGCCTGCTGGGCGTTTACTCTGTCCATATCAATATCTCGCGGATTTTCTATGGCGTGTTTTACGGCGGATTGCGTTATTTCATTAAATTGTATTCTTTTTATTTTGCCTTGCGCGTCTTTTCCCAAATTGTTGGCTATGTGCCAAGCAATCGCTTCGCCTTCGCGGTCGGGGTCGGGCGCGAGAAATATTTCGTCGCATTTTGCGGCGTGTTTTTTCATTTCGGAAATAAAACTTTTTTTGTCGGGAGAAACGACGTACTCCGGCTTAAAATTATCGTCGACGTTTATGCCGAATTTTCTTTCGGGCAAATCGGCGACATGTCCCATCGACGCTTTTACAATGTATTCCGAACCTAAATAATGCGAAATGGTTTTGCATTTTGTCGGCGACTCTACTATTAACAGTTTTGACATATTTTACTCCGAATATTTTTTTGCAAGGTAATTTGAAATTTCCGTATCGTAATTCGCCGTATGTTTATACGCTTTTACCGCCAAAGCGTTGCGAGTTTTTTGCGATACGCCGCCCGATTTTTCTATTTCGTCCATTACCTTCTTATAGTCGTTTGGGTCTACGACTACGGTAACGAATTTATGATTTTTCGCCGAACTTCTCACCATTGCCGGACCGCCGATGTCAATATTTTCTATTGCGTCTTCAAGCGTGCAATTCGGTTTTGAAATTGTTTCTTTGAACGGATAAAGATTTACGACCACCAAATCTATGGGAACTATTGAATTTTTTTCCATATCTTTTACGTGGTTTTTGTTGTCTCTAACGGCAAGAATTCCGCCGTGAATTTTAGGATGAAGCGTTTTTACTCGTCCGTCCATAATTTCGGGATGACCCGTATGGGAATCGACGCTTTTTACGACGATTCCCTTTTCTTTAAGAAGTTTCGCGGTTCCGCCCGTCGAAAGAATTTCCACGCCTTTCTTCTCCAAAAAACGCGCAAACTCTTCTACTTTGCTTTTGTCCGAAACGCTTATAAGCGCGCGAGTAATTTTAATTTCGTCCATTTCTTTTCCTTAAATTCACTAAAAAATCTTACAAAAATTCCAAAAAATTAGTGGATTTTTGTTACTTCGACAATCAAATCGAGTTGCGCCACAGGCACGTTTACCAAATTTTGGTCGGTAACGGGAAGTCCCGCGCGAAATCTTATCGATTCGTTTCTGCCGATGGGAGAACTGCTCGCCTGATTTCTCACGTTTGGAAGCGTAATTTTGTAAATTTCTCTTTCCTGATAATAGAATTTGAGTACGCAATCAAAATTTGAAATCATTCTTGAACCGTTATTTACGAAAAGAAAATCGACCGCAATAACGTTTCCCTGAACGCTTTTATTTTCGACGACTCCCGAAATCGGATAAGAAAATCCCGACGGCATCGGCGCGGCGACCGCGGTTGTCGCTCTGTTTCTCAACTCCATATTTTCGGTGGCAAGGCGCGTATTTTCGGCTGCAAGCGTCTCCAAATTAGCCGCTTTTGACTGAATTAAAGCCACATTGTCCGACATTTCCTTGTTTTTCTTTTCGAGTTCGCTGACTTTCGCGACCGCTCTGTCTCTTTCGGTCGCGACGTTTCTTGATTTAGCGACTTCTTCCTTCAAACTTTTAACTTCGTTGTTAAGATTTCTGATACTTGTCTGCGCGTCGCCCAAGCGAACGTTACAACTATCCAACTGATTTTTTGTCGACCCTTGTCCAAACGCCATTGACGCCGCAATCGCTAAAATAATAGTTCCAAATGCAAAAGTTTTCATACAAATTCCTCCGTTTTTTTGTAAAAAAATAATAAATACCGCAATAAAAATATAATATTGAATATGAAATATAGCGAAAAAATTTAACATTTTTTAAAATTATATGTTGTACTTATTGTATTTTACCTATAAATTTACGAAAAATTACGCAAAAACGGGGTTTTATGAAGAAAATAATTGCAATAATTTTTACTTTTTTCTTTTTTGCACTCGCAAACGACAAACTTGAAGTCCATTTCTTCGGTTCGGGAACGTGCGGGGAATGCAACGAATTAAAGCATAGAATATTTTTTCCGCTTATGGCGCAACATAGCGATTCTTTGGAAGTAATAATTTTTGACATCGACTTAAAAGAAGATTCCGAAAAATTATTTCAATACGATAATTATTACGACGTCCAAAACAACGCGCCGCAAGAAATGTTTTTGCCCGATACTTTTATTACGGGTTTTGACGATATTTCGCGTTTGGGAAAAGAATATATAGAAAATTATCTTAAAAATCGCGAAAAATGGCGTCCGATAATTGTTGAAGACAGCGCGGAAGTCGCGGTTCGTCTTCAAGAAAGAATAGACAAACATTTGGCTTTTTTCAGCATCACCGCGGCGGGTTTGGCGGACGGCGTAAATCCGTGCGCAATAGCGACGATGATATTTTTAATTTCGTTTTTAACTCTTAAAAAACGCAAAAAAGGCGAAATTCTTTTAATCGGACTTATATACGCGGCTACGGTTTTTGTTACTTATATGGGCTTGGGTTTGGGCGCGTTCAAAATCATTACGTCTTTGGAAAAATATCATATAGTTTCGGAAATTATACGATGGGCGAGCGTAACGCTTGCTGGTTTTGTGGCGTTGTTTTCGTTTGCGGACGCTTTTAAGTACGCGCGCGGCAAAAAAGCGAGCGAAATGACTTTGCAACTTCCAAACGCCGTAAAAAAGAGCATTCATAACGTAATTTCAAAAAATATAAGTTCGCGTTCTTTGGTAGTGGGAGCCGTCATAACGGGATTTTTGGTAACGCTTTTGGAAGCGGTTTGCACGGGGCAGGTTTATCTCCCGACGATAATTATGATGACTCGCGTAGAAGGTTTTAAGGGGCAAGGTTGGCTTTGGCTTATTTACTATAATTTTCTTTTTGTTTTACCGCTTTTAATCGTTATGATTGCGGCGTATTTCGGCTTAACGTGGAACAATTTGGCAAATCTTACGCAAAAACATTTGACGCTTCTAAAAATAATTTTGGGCGTAGTAATGCTTGGAATCGCCGTTTATTTGGCGACGAGTTAAATTTTTTTATGAAAATAGATTTTTTATTTATTCTTGCTTTTTGCCGAAACAAAATATTATTTTTGCCTAAAAATTTAACTCAGAAAGCGATTTAACTATGAATAACGAAATTAACGGACAAACAAGCGAATTTACCCCCCCCCCCCGCTATTCAAAAACCGTGCCAAACTACTTGGGAAGCGGAGTTGAGCGGTATA
>WRFX01000139.1 GCA_009787445.1 Chitinivibrionia bacterium
GGGGGGGGGGGGGGTACCGTCTCCTCGTACCTTATTATTCATAAGAATAAAATATAATGCGGTACGTACCAAAATAGCGAAATTATTTTGTATTTTTTTAATTTTGTTTTTCATACCGCATTTTCCTTTCATTCTTTTTTTGTTTGTTTTTGGCAAATTTGGGTTAAATTTTGAGAAGAATATAATATATGTTTTGGTAGAAATACGAAAAAAAACTAAAAAAACGTAAAATTAGTTCTCTGCTTTTTGCTATTTTATTGCGGCAAATAATATTTTCCAAAACAAAAATCATTATGATTTGGGAGTTTATTATGAATGTACGATACGACGCCGGCGAAGTAATTACCGCAATGATTACGCCTTTCAAAAGCGATTTGAGCGTTGACTTCGATTCGCTTGAAAAATTGGTGGTTCATCTTATAAATAACGGAACGGACACTATTTTAGTAACGGGAACGACGGGCGAAAGTCCGACTCTTACTCACGAAGAAGAACTTGACATTCTAAAATGCGTTCGCGGCGCGGCAAGCGGAAAAGTAAAAATAGTTATGGGCGCGGGCTCAAATTCCACGCTTACCGCAGTAGAAGTCGCACAAAAAACGGAAGAAATCGGCGCAGACGCGCTTCTTTCTGTCGTTCCGTATTATAATAAGCCAAACCAAAAAGGAATTTTTGAACATTTTAGCGCCATTGCGAAATCTACGTCGCTTCCTGTTATGCTTTATAATATTCCCGGACGAACTGGCGTAATGATGAATCCGCAGACAATAGCCGATTTGGCAAGAGCGCACAAAAATATTTTCGCCGTAAAGCAGAGCGCGCCCGACATAGATTTGGTAACAGAAATCGCTTACGACACGCCCGAAGATTTTGTAATTTATTCGGGCGACGATTCTATGACTTTGCCGATTTTGGCGGTCGGAGGAATGGGAGTCGTCAGCGTGGCTTCTCATTTGGTCGGCAAAGATATAAAAGATATGATAACCGCGTTTAAGATGGGAAACAATCAGTTGGCGAAAGAGATACATTTTAAAAATTACGATTTCTTTTCGGGAATTTTTACGCATCCAAATCCCATACCGATTAAGGCGCTTCTAAAAGAAGAAGGAATTATAGCGTGCGACGAAGTTCGTCCGCCGCTTTTCAAACTCACAAAAGAAGAAATTGCCAAATTAAGAGTGGCGATTTCGGATAGTATGATACCGTGATAATTAAAAATTAAAGGAGTTTTTATGAGAATCTTAAAATGGCTGATTGTTTTGCTGACGATGTTCAGCGCAATGTTTTTTGTCGGTTGCGGCTCGCCTAAACCGTCGGTGGTGGCGGAAAATTTTTATGCCGCTTTGGCTAAAGGCGATTGGGAAACGGTGGGAAAATATTCCACATCTGAAACGATTACAAATTTGACGCCTTACGCTTCCAAAGCGCAATCTATGGTAGCGGCTTACGGCAAAGCGAAAGCGGTAAAAGAAACGATAGAAGGCGATAAAGCCATTGTAGTGGTAGAATTTGAAAACAAAAAAGACGACCCCGACGAACTGAATTTAATAAAAGTAGACGGCAAATGGAAAGTTCATTTGGAGTCCAGTTCCGGTAAATGAAAATTAAAATCGCGGCGATAGTTGGCGTAATCGGCTTGTTTTCTTTTAGTATCGCGTTTAATGCGCGTTTGCGAAACGACTCTGCCAAGCGGTTGCCAAAAACGATAATCGACGCGGCTGACGTTTTGCCGTATTTGCGGGACGGCGACGTAATATGTCGCTTGGGAGACAGAGGTTGGTCGTCGTTTATAAGATATTTATCGTCGGACGATAGGCGATTTTCACATATCGGCATTGTAAGAATCCGCGACGAAAACGTATCGGTAATAAACGCCGAATGTTTAGTGAACGGCAGAAACGAGAGCGTAAACGAAGTGTCGTTATCGGATTATCTTGAATTGGCAAGAGCGGTCGGAGTTTATAGAGCGAATTTTTTAGACGGCTCAATAATTTCGGACGACGCCGTGAAATATTTGGGATATCCGTTTGACTGGGATTTTGATTTTGATGACGAGTCAAAAATTTATTGCACGGAATTATTGCACGTTATAATTAAAAACAACGCTCCCGAATACGGTTTGGCGACGGTGAATATGAGCGGAATAAATTTAGCGATAATTCCGACGGAAGCGATTTCAAAATCGGCGGATTTCGACGAAATATTTTGCGCGGGCATTTGGAATGAAAAAAAGTGAACACAAAAATTAATAAACTTTCAAATTTTTATCATTTATTTCTACTGCGTCGCCGTTGAGTTTAAATATTGCGACGCCTAATTTTTTCGCTTCGTCTTCGGCTTGCTCGCCAAAACTCAATCCGCCGATGCCTAAATAAAATTTGTATTTCGCGTACATCGGAAAAAGTTGCTTAAATTTTTCTACTTGCTTTTTTACCAAAATTTCAACGTCTTCTTTTTCTACCGTATCTTTTACCTCTATCAATCCAAGCGAATTGTCGTTTATTAGTACTATGTCGTATTCTCCGTCAAGCGTTTTGTCGTCTTTTAGAGGTATAAAACTCTTAAAATTCCTTCCTGCCGTGTCAAAATGAACGCCGCCCAAAGTTTTGGTTTTGTTAAAATAGCAAAAAAAGTAATCTTCAGTATATCTACAATCTTCATAACAATCTTCACAATCTTCATAACCTTCCGCCGTTTTTCGGACGTATTTTTTAAATCCTTTAACAGATGGATTTACAGAATAAACATATTCTTTTAATTCCGCAATATCTTTCATAACTTCTTTCATTGTTTCGGCGTTTTCCTTCACCATCGCTATAAGTTCTTCAAAATTCAATATTTTATTTTCTTCCATAGTTCAACCTCCAAAATTTTTATTTTTTTCTTCTTTACTATAAATATAATATTTGCGCAAAAAAAACAAATTTCAATAAACTTTCAAATTTTTATCGTAAATTTCCACGACGCCGCCGTTCAATTTCAATATTCCTATGCCAAAATCTTCGGACCTTCGCCCGCTTTTATTTCGTCGTTATTTATGCTGTTAATTGCCAATGTCGACGATTTGTTTGTGCTAATATTATCTTTAGCAAAACAAGAAAGCGCGGCGATTATGATAATTCCAAAAAAACCGATTTTGTTTTTCATAAAAACTCCTTACTTTTAGTTAAGTTAACATCATATTAAAATTTTTGCCTAAATTTTTCTACAACTTAACCTTGCACTGCTCCACAAAATTATTGATTTTGTTTTCTATAAGCCGTTTAAGCGACGAAAGAATATCGCGCATTTTATTCGTTTCTACTCTGGTATTTTTCGCCAAATCTCCGACGTATTTTGCAACGACCGCAAATCCTTTGCCCGCCTCGCCCGCTCGCGCCGCTTCTATGCTGGCGTTTATGGAAAGCATTGCGGTTTGTCGCGCTATGTCGTCTATCGATTTCATAATCGGCGCAAATCCCGAAAGATTTCCCGCGTTGTCAAACAAATCGGTAACAAGCGTCTTAAACTCTTCTATCGCATAAACTCGCCTGTCTTCCGATTCCTGCAAAGCAAATTGCAAATAATAGTGGCAGTTTAACGGACGCGAAACGCCGTTTGCCAAAGCAATAGCCATATTTCTACAAGAATTATATCCGCACGAAACGCAATCGCGAATGTCGCTGTCGCTGTGTTTCAGCATCGCTTCATAAAACGGCTTTAACTCTTCGTCGGAATAATCGCTGCGAGTTCGCACGTCGCTTCTGTTTAAATAATTGCGAGTATAAAGTCCTTCTTCCCAATATTTATCTATTATGTTAAGAACTCGCCCTTGAATTTCCGCGTCGTCTTCGATGATATTTCCCGTTTGTCCGATTTGTTTTAAGTATGCTTGTCTCATTTGTTCTTTGCGTTTTTCTACCTGAAATTCAAGATAATCTACCGACGTTTTTCTGTGATTCGTTCCCGTTCCGCCGTTGCAGCCGTGTTCGCAACTCAAACAATCTACTATAAGCGGCGCAAATCCTTTGTCTATGTCGCTTTTTAAGTGGTCTAAATAATGATAAATCGTATGTACGCCTTCAATTTTTCTTATTTTCGATTTCAAATCGCCGTTCCAGCGCAAAGCGGTTTCCATAAGTCCGCCGGGAGTCGAAAACAAAACCGCTCTTTCGGCGGGCGGATTGTCGTAATCGCTTTGCGGAAACGAACCCAAAGAAACATTATTGACCGCCAAATATTTTTCAAAACTTCTCATTAAAACGTTATAAATCGGCATTTCCGTTTCTTGAAATTCGCGCAATTTCGCGACGCACGGAGAAACCATAAGAAATTTGTGGTCTTTATATTGCGGATAATAGCGCATTATCATTTTTGCCGTATGAAGCATAGGAGAATCGGCTGGCGCCAAATACGGAAGAAGTTCGGGTCTATACAATTCAATATAATTTACTATCGCGGGACACGGCTGGGCTATAACGGTTTTTGGACCATTCTTTTGAATATGCTCTACATAAGTTTTTACGGTTAACTCCGCGCCGAAACTTACGTCGAAAACCGCTTCGATTCCTATTGATTTTAGCCACGAATTAAATCGCAAATAATCGCCGTTTGGAAACGTCGCCGCAATCGCGGGAGCAACTAACGCCACCATAGGAACGCCTTGCTTTAAATCTTCCTGCCAAACGGTAAAATTATCCATAGGAATTCTTGCACCCCAAGGGCAAGCGTCTATGCACTGACCGCAACCGATGCAGAAATCGTGCTCGATTCCCATCCAGTCCTTGTCGCCGTATTGACACATTTTTGCAGGACAAGCGGCTATGCAGTGATGGCAGTTTCTGCATTTTTCTCTATCCGTATATATTACGGCGGGAAGCGATTTTTTAGTTTTCTCTTTTTGTTCGCGATTACGCTGAATATTTAGAAATTTTTCATAATCTTCATCGTTAGGACGAAAGTTCCCAATATCCGCTCCGAAATGTTCCATATTTTCTTCCATTTATGGCACAACCCCTTTGTTGATATTCCATTTATTTTTTATCCACAAATGTGAAAATATGTTAATGTGTTGAAACAAAGTCAAGGAAAAAAGTGAAAAAATGCGAAATAAGTGAAAATTCTTGCTTAAAACGTATTGAAAACTCTCGAGAAGTCGAAAATTTATCTAAATTTTACGCCGTCAACGTAATCGGAATATTCAAACTTGCGCCGCTTTTGCTTTTCTCAAAATCAACCGATATTTTTTCGTAATTGCCCGTCGCTTTTTTATTGTCAAAATAAGAATATGACGATTTATTTGCCTTTTTCGCTTCACCGCGCCGCGTTATTTCAATGTCTTTAAAATCAACGTCGGTTTTGCCGATTTGTACGCTTTTGCCGCTCTTTTTCCGTTTCTTTTTCATTTCGACGTCAAGTTTAATTTCGTTGTCTTTGTCTTCAAATTCAAAGCCGGCTTTTTCTTCAAAATCAAATTCGTTTTTGTCTTCGTTTTTGTTTTCGTTTTTGTTGTCGCTAATTTCGTTATTTTCGTTGTCGTCTTCGTCTTCGTTTTCTTCGTTTTCTTCGTCTTCTTCGTTTTCGTAACGTTCTTTTTGTTCTTCTATCAACTCTTCAACTAATTCGTATTCGTTCGGCAATTCTTCGTATTTGTCGGATTTTACAAAATCGCCGAACTCGTCCGTCGCCGTCGCCGCCTGCATCGATACAAAAGTCATCGCGTCGCCGCTTTTACTCGCCTTTGCCGCCTTAAACGAAGCCATAACTTGCGCCATTTTTTGCGTATGCAAAATCCGCGCTTGGTCTTTTGTTTTGCAGTTTTCAAGAGCGCGGCGATATTGTTCGCGTTCCTGTTCTAATTGTTTCGCTTTTTCGTACCATTCGGGAGAGTTTTCTCTTAAATATTCCATTTCGACGTGAGAAAGTCGTTTTCCAGCCGCCATTTTAGCGAAAATACTCGAAAGTTTTTTTCCTTTCGCTTCTTCGCTTTCCCTAATTTTCGGCGCGGGAACATAAATATCTTTTTTCGTTTTTGAGTTTTTAAAGACATATCCGTCGCGCAAACTGTTTTGTTTCGCCGACATATCTATAAATTGTCTCAAATTTGTTATTGAAACGATATTCATAATATTTCCCTCCATCACATCCTTTTTGATTTATCGGCAAAAAAACGAAAATATTAAGAATTTTTTTAATAAATAATTTCCCGAAAAATAAATTTCTTCTCACATTGCCGCAGTATAAATATTATTTTCCCGATACCACAAACCATGAATTACGGAAAATCATCTCCGTTTTTCATTTGTATTTCTATGTAAAAACAAGAGCGACCCGCCTTGTAGGTTGTTCTGCGTACCCGCTCTTGTTATATATAGATATGGTATAATTCATGGTTTGTGGTAAAATTATGATTACACGGCAGAACGACCTTTTTTATGATTTTATTGCGAAAAAGTTTCTTCTTTCCCGTTAATTCATAAGTTATAAATTTTCGGCAATTAGCGCGGTGCTTTTTGTATATAACTTTAATTTAAGAGGTTGTTTTTATGGGCAAATTTATCAAATTTTTGGCGGCTACGACGGCTTTATGTTCCTGTTCTTTCGCGCAGGACATACTTATTGGATGCAACGGTAAAATGAAGAAAGGGTTCGTCGTTAATATTCAAGCGGATAAAATTATCTACAAAACGAACAGGAGCGAAGCGGCTTTATACTCCGTTCGGCGCGATGAAGTTCTTACCGTTATTTTTGAAAACGGCAATCAGCAGGTATTTGAATGCCAACAGGTTCAAACGCCGCCGCAAACAGGCGCGATTGTTACAGTTGAAGCGAATATTTCCGCAAACGGTTCTCCAAACGCCGTAGCGAAAATAGCGGACGCAGCCGCAGTAGCCGCCGTAAATCAGGCGTCCGACATTGCAAAAGCGGGAATAAACAATGCCGCGCAAAATATTACGGGAAATATAGCAGGGGGAAAACTTG
>WRFX01000140.1 GCA_009787445.1 Chitinivibrionia bacterium
TTTCTTCTCAGAAATTCGGGAATGAATTATATACTTGTTTTCCACACTGCCCTCCTAAAATTAACATAAAATAATTTATGCTTAACTAGGATTGAACCTATAATAAAATGCGAAAGATATTCACAACTGTACCATCATTCATAATATACCACTTTTCTTAAATTTTAAACGTTTCAAAAAAATAAAAAGCCCACCCACGCCCGTAAAAAAATTGTCGCAAAAAACACTACTAATTTTGACAAGGAGACGCCGACGCGGTAGGCGGTCAATCTTGATTGTCGGATAATTTCGCTTGTCCCATTTTAACAAGCATTAAAAACGTTAAACAAATCAATAACGCTTGCGGATAGGTTATTTTAGGCACGTCTTTAAGCCAATCCGAAAGCCCAAAGTTTATTCCAATCATAAAAACCACAGGACTTGCAAACATCAGGAAAGCCGTGCTTTGCAATAATTCTCTTATTTTTTTCATAATTCATCTTGACCTTGTTACGTTTTGGCTTAAATTATTATACCCGCCGTCAAAACCTTGCACAAGCCACATATTCGATAAAGCCGCCTTGTTTATGTTTGCTTCTAAAACGTTAGCCGCGTTTGCCGCGTTCATTATTACAGGCGCAACTTTGCCCGCAACTTCTAATAAATGATTGATACCAGCGGCGACGGTAAATGTTTTTTCAGAAAAGGACTTTGTAGGAATAGTTAAATTTTCTATATTGCCGTGAATAATTTTTACGGAATTGTTTATACCGTCGAGTGAATTAAACGTTCTTTGAAAGTTAGCGTTAAGATTAGCCACCCCCGAAATTAGCGTTTCCCGTTGTGTTTATCGCTAATTTTACCGCAGATTTAACTGAAGGCATAAGCAACCTTCCTTTCCCATTCGGTACGGTTGTCAAAACGTTTATAAGAATTTGCGTTTATTTCCCGCATTTGCGCGGACATTATTTTTTCGTCTGTTTTTTTTATATAATTATCTAATGCGCCGTTTTTATTGGTAATAATATCAGTAATATCGTCTAATAAACTACGACCGCGACAAATTTCTAAATTCATAACAGACATCATAAATTCCGCCTTTCTTTTATATTTTACTTTATATAACAAATATAATATATCGCACAACAAAAAACACAAAAAAGTAAAAAAAACAAAAATTATTTTTTTAATGCGTGTTGTACGGCTTCGTTAAAAAATTCCTGCTTTTTTGCCGCGCTTTTTATATACGCTTTTTCCAAAATATCACGTGCGTTGTTGTCAAAATAAACGGCGTTTTTTCGTTTTGCCGCATCCCCCAAAAACAATAGCCGCCCGCAAAAACTTATCGCGGACGGCTCGGTTTGCAATTAAACCGGGGAGGATTTAATTACATTATTACTAACTGCGCCTGCAAAGCGCCCGCTTCCTTTATCGCCTGAAATATCTGAATTATGTCGCGGCTCGCCACTCCGAGCGAATTAAGCGCCTGCGCCAAATCCGAGGCGGTCGTCGTTTCGTCCAAAACTACCATATCCATATCTTTCTGCTCTATCACCACTTCGGGATTGGGTATGACCTGCGTTCTTCCGAAGGTAAAAGGCATCGGCTGAATTACCGCCGGCTTGTTCGATATTTCCACCTTTATTCCGCCGTGAGTAAGCGATACCTGCGATATTCTGACGTTTCCGCCGGCGACGATTGTTCCCGTTCTTTCGTTCATAACGACTTTCGCCGAAGTAGCCATATCGAATGTTACGTTTTCCACAAACGATATAAATTCCGCAAGAGCCAAAGGATTATCTTCCGTGCCTATCTCCTGACTGCTCAAATCGTAGTTAAGCGTAACGGTGGAAGCGTCTATTGCCTGCGCTATTCTTCTTGTTAAGCCGAATTGTCCGAGCATATATCCGTTTATCGCGGTCGCCATAGCCACAGCCGAAGTGAAATCGGGCTTGTCTAACGAAAGCGCCAAATCGACGCTTGAAAAATCGTTGAAAAGATATTCCCGCTGAATTATCGCGCCGTCGGGGACTCTTCCAACAAGCGTATGATTTTGCGTCATTCGGCTTACTCCTCTGCTGCGAATGTCGTACCCGCCCGTCGATAACGCGCCTTGTGCGCTTGCGTATATTTCTCCGTCGGGTCCCATAAGCGGCGTCATAATGAGAGTTCCGCCTTCAAGCGACCGCGCGTCGCCGATAGACGAAACGATTATGTCGATTCTCGTTCCGCGTTTTTTGAACGGGTCGACCGTTCCCGTTACCATTACAGCCGCGACGTTTCGCATGGTAATTTGTCTTTCGGGAAGTTCTATTCCCATATTTTTAAGCATACTTTTCATAGTTTGCGCGGTAAAAATCGTGTTTGACCTGTCGCCCGTTCCCGCAAGACCGACCACCAAGCCGTAGCCGAAAACCTGCAATTCCTGAACGCCGTTTATTTGGGCGACGTCTTTAACTCTTACGTTTGAAGCCGCAAACGGATTGCCGCAAAAAAGCAGGGCAAAAGTTGCGTAAATTATAATTGTTTTTTTCATTTTTTTCTCCTTTTTTTCAGCGTTAAAACAGCCAGTTAAAGAATCGCGCTATCGGTCCGGGTCTTTGCGCCGAAGACGCGCTTCCCTTGCCCGAATACGTTATTTCGGAATTTGCCACCTTGTGAGAATAAACCGTGTTGTCGCTTTCTATGTCCTGCGGTCTTACGATTCCCGTGATGCTTATAATTTCCTTTTCTTCGTTGACCATAACGACTTTACTGCCGCTTATGAGCAGATTTCCGTTGTCGAAAACTTCATCGATGCTCACAGTGATTTTGGCTATAAGATTTCCTTTGCGGGTCGTCGTTCCTTTACCGTCGTAATTGGTGCCAAGTTCGCCGCTCGCTTCAAATCTCGGAATTAACTTCAACGAGCCGACCCCCGCGTTGTTTTTAACGTTGTATCCGTTCGTTTTTTCCGTGTTGGTTGTACTTTTAGTTCCCGCTTCCGCGTTTTCCGAAATGAGAACCGTTAAAATATCGCCCTGCCGCATCGCTTTTCTGTCGGTGTAGAGCGAATAAACGTTTGCCGCGCTTACTGCGTTAATAAAAACGGCGGCGGTCAAAAGAATAACTGAATTTTTCATAATTGTTCCTCCCCGAACAAATGGGTTTTATCTGTAATATTCAAATTTTATGCCAATACGTTAAAATAAGCGTTTTTGCGAAATTTTATTAAGAATATCAAAAGAAATCGGGAACTTTTTGCCGTTTTACAGTTGAAAATTATTATTTTATTGTTGAATTTTGTTACGAAAAATTAAAAGGAAAATATATGCGTATTAGCGTTAATGAAAAGAATGCGATAGTAAAGTCGGTGAAAAAAGTCGATGAAGCGGCAAAAATTTGGCTTTTCGGTTCGCGTGCGGACGATACGAAAAAAGGCGGGGATATTGATATTGCCGTTTTGTCGGGCGTTATTTCGCGAAAAAATAAATACGATATCGTTTATGAAATAGAAAAGCAAATCGGCGAACAAAAAATTGATTTTATTGTTTGCGCGGATTATTCAAAGCCGTTTTTCAAGATGGCGACGGAAAGCGGAGTGCGAATTGACGAATAAGAAAACGGATATTGAAATTTTGAAAAAAAACCTTGAAAATCTTGCAAAAAGCAGGAAACATTTATTGTATTCTTACAATGCGTGCAGAAAATTAAAAGAAAATCTGTCGGATTTAAGCAATGAATACCTTGTTCATTACGAAGCGTTGACTGCTCGCTACGGCAGAACGATTGACATATTGGTAAACAGCGTTTTGAGGGTTATAGATATTATTGAATATGTAGAAGTCGGAACGATTATCGACGTAATAAATCGGGCGGAAAAAAGAAAGTTTGTCGATACCGCCGATGAGTTAAGAAGTATGAAAAATTTACGAAACGAAATAGTTCACACTTACGATACCGATGAATACGAAGAAACGTTTGGCGACGTTTTGAAACTGACGCCTGCGGTGTTTTCGATTATCGACAAGGTAAATTCGTATTGCGAAAAATATACGAAGGAAACCTAAAAAATAATGTAATAGTAATACGGATTTTTTTGTTTTGCGTTTAATTTTATAATTTTTTAAATTTTTCCCTCACATTGCCGCCGCAATAAATTATTTTACCGCTACCACAAATAGTAGATTGTTGGGATTTGATTCTCAACTCTCTTCGTATTTTTTTCTTTTCAATAACAGGGATAGATAACCTGCGGGTTGTTCTATCTATCATCCCCTGTTGTTGAAGGTACGGGTATATCTACTGTTTGTGGTAAAACTATGATTTGTAGATAGAGCAGCCCTTTCTGTTGACTCCTCTCAATAAATGTGTAGTTTTTAATTTTTGGCAATAACAATAGTGTTTTGCATAAAGTTTTATTTTTGTGGGAGGGTTGTAGTATGAGCGGCGTTAATTATACGAATGTAAACATTCGAGGGACTGAAATGACAAAAATATGTCCAAATTGTAAGAAAGAAAAACTATTGAGTGAGTTCGGAACCAGAACGATGGAAAACGGAGAGGTAAGAAATCAAAGTTGGTGTACGGCTTGTCGCGGGAAGGCAGGTAAAGAATGAAAACTAAAAACTTACTTTTTGTGCTTGCAGCAACGCTTGCGCCGTTTGGTATCGCGTATTGTGAACTGACTGAAAATGAAAAAAGATGGGTGGATTCGCTAAATAAAGCCAATAGTATTAGATGGCAGTTTCCTGACAACTATAGAGGATTGGAGAGCGCGTCGTTAGACAATATAATAGACACGCTTAAAAAAAGACAGGAAATGCGAAACTTGGTAAAAGGCGAATATGAAACTACGGCTGATTTTAACAAGAGAGAGAGCGAAACAAAAGCAAAACACGAACAGTATCTTAAAGATTCGTCCAAAACTATATTTGAAAGTGTGGCGATTAACGCATATAAAGATATAGTTACTTTCCTTGATTCAAACGTTAAAATTGTATTCGGAGCATACGACGCCGATAAAGGCGAATTAAATCTGTCCGTTAATATTTCGAAGTACAACGGCGACAATATTCCCGCAACTATGAAAATTGCGCCGGCAGTCGCTCAAGAACTCAAAGCAAGCAATAACATTCGGCATACTTACGATTATTTTTTCGTTTCTGGCTATAATTTTCAGTTCAAGAATTTCAAAATAGGAATAAAAGGCAAAAATGAAATGTACGACGTTTTGTTGCCGAGATGCGACAATATTACGGATAATTCGGCGTTCAGAGGCAGTCAGTTGTGGGAAGATAATCCGTATGCGAAGGACTTGATACTTACTTACAAGGAGTTGACGCAACTTTATAAAAAATCGGCTGGCGACGAAACAAAAAAAATAGAGGAATGGAAAAAGAGAATAAACGTCGCAAATGAAAAAAGTACAATTATATTTAAGTCGCCCGATGGAGATATTAAATTTGAAATCGGAAAGCCAGCTCCTAAATACGAAGAAACGTACAATATTCAAGGTAAGGATGTTTATTTTATGACCATTGATTTTGGAGAATATCCCTTTATATCTTGCAGAATGGGAGGTCTGAACGATTTATTAAACTGGTCGATTTCTGAAACAGGTACCGTTAAAAGCGTATCTATGACTGTTATTAACAAGGAACGTTTATTGGAAAAGGGCTACGGAATTTTCGATATTCAGTAGGCGGTTATAATTTTTGGCAATAACAATAGTGTTTTGCATAAATTCTTAATTTTTAAGGAGAGGTAGTTTTATGAGTGAGTATGAATTTAATCCTGTTAATAAGGATAATTCTGAATTGGAGGGGCAAGATGTAGTCGCGCTTAAAATAAGCGCTTTGGAGGGAAAAGTCGCTAAATTGGAAGCGGACGTTGACGAATTAAAAAAGAAAGGAGACCGCAAATGAAAACAAAAAACTTAATTGCGGGTATAGCGGTTATATCCTGTATGCTTTTTACGGGTTGCGGCGATAAAGCCGTCGATTTTAAGGAATTGCAGCAAAGAGGAAACGTTTACGTTTGGGCGAAAAATCAAAAACCGTATTCGGGAAGATTTATCACTTATTACAGCGACGGCTCCATAGCCCAGTCGGGAAGTATGAAAAAAGGCGTGCTTGACGGTCAAGTCGTGGAAAATTCCATAGGCGGTTCAAGCGAGGTAACCAATTACAAAAACGGCAACAAACACGGAAAACACGAATTGTTTAACGCAAAGGGAGAATTGGCGGAGCAGACGAATTATAAAATGGGCGCGTTAAACGGGAAGTATATCGTTTATGAAGCGTTTATGTCGATGGACGAAGACGAACTTTCTACCGACGCTATGGAAGCGTTTTCCAACACTTTGATAAAAATAGTGGAGTTTTTTAAGTTTGCTCCCGACGAGGAACCTGTTTATTTGGAAACGACCTATAAAGACGATGAACTGCACGGAAAATGGACGTATAAATCCAAAGTCGGAGAGAAAACGGGAACTTTCAAAAACGGTAAGCCGGACGGCGAATTTATTTCTATTCGCAACGGCAGCGAAGAGAGTAGAAAATATTTTCTTAACGGAAAAGAAAAAGATATGACGTTTGGAACCGATTCGCCGACGGCGCAGCAAAGCGGCAATAATGCGGCTGATAAAAACGCGATTGTCGGCGTATTTCACGGCTCGTTAGACGAAGGATTCGGCGAGGTTTTAAGCGAAATAGAAATAAACGGCGTTAAAAAACAGTATCTCGGCGACGTTTTGGAACTTATGAATTTGGATTACACCAAACTCAACGAAATTAAAGGCAAAAGAATAAAGATAACGCTTAAAAAATTGGATCCGCCGCTGTACGAGTATATTACGGAAGAAATAACAAGCGCCGAGTTGGCGAAATAAAAGGATTTTAACTTTAACGAAAGGAGTTTTTCTTATGAGAAAACTGTATTTATCCGTTATTTTAACGGGAATCGTATTGCTTTTTAACGGTTGCGGGGGTATT
>WRFX01000141.1 GCA_009787445.1 Chitinivibrionia bacterium
CCCGCGAAGTTTGCGGGTTTAATTTATCGAAATATAATTTTAACATATTTTTTCTTTTTTTGTTTTTTGAAAACAAGACGCGGCAATTTGTCGCGCCTTCCTGTTTTCGATGAAATTCACTTTTTCAATAAAAGGCGGTTTTAATGATTAAAAAAATTTACACGGTTTTATTTGCGGTTTTTTTCGCGCCGACGCTAACTTTTTCGCAAAATTTAACTATCGACGAAGCAGTTTCCGAAAGCGTAAAATATTTCTCCACAAAACTAAAAGTGGGGACAAAAGTTATTGTCCTAAACATCGAATCCAAAAGCAAAAACTTGTCGGATTACATAATTGAAGAGACCAATACCTTCATTATGAACGACACAAAATTATCTCCTGTGATAAACAGAAGCGGACTTTCAAACATTTTGAAAGAAAAAAACATTGACGATTTAAACGAAATTGACGAAATTGTCGCGGCGCAAATCGGAAAAGAACTCGGAACGTCGAGCGTTATTTTAGGAAGCGTTTCAAAATTAGGCGAAAATTATCGTTTTCGCGTGCAAGCGCTAAACACCGCCGACGGACAAATTTTAGGAATTCAGTCGTTTAACGTTAGACAAGACGATATTTTAGCCGATTTACTTAAAAGCGGCAAAACATCCGCAAAACCACAACAAACGACAACTCCCGTACAAACAATAAGCGGACTTTCGGATTCGCAAAACGCGAAAGCAAGATTGGAAGCGGAAATGGGAAATCGTAGCGCAAGCGCAAGTAGCACGCAAAACGCAAGAACGCACGAAGAAAATCCAAACATTATTCGCACGACCACCATTAAAAAAGACGACCGCAAAAGTTACTTTTTGTTGAGCGCAAAATTTCAACGATTTAACAATTATTATTTAAGCGATTCATCTACTTATTTGTTTCCTTACGAGTTCAACTCGGTATTTCCCGCAAGTTTTAATTTGGAAATTGGCGGAATAAAACACGGCGGTTCTACTATAATTGGACTTACAGATTTTGGTCCGGGACTTTTGGGCTTTGGCGTTTTTCTTGGCGGAACGACTTTAAGTAGTAAAGTTTTTAGATTTAGCGGCGGCGTAGATTTAGGCATTTGGATGATATATACCCAAACGCTTGAAGAAGGATTTGAAGCGTCATTATTTGGGTACGGGGCAAGAATAACTTACGGAAGAGTGAGAGTAAATAGTATGTTTGGCGGACCGCATATTAACTTTCTTCTCGGATATAATCCCGTATTTTTCTCGTTTGGTTTTAAGACGTATTTTGGGTTTTACGAAGAAGACGATATGCACCATTATTATGATAGTTATGGTTATATGCCGACTAATTCTAAAATGGGTTTTACGGCAATGCCGTCTTTTAATTGGGGTTTAACATTTACTTTTTAACAAAAAGGAGTTTTTTATGAAAAAAAATATGTTTTTTGCGGTGTTTTTCGCGATTATTGCGTTTCTTTTGTCTTGTTCTCTTGACCCTTATGGAGAAGGGCTTGGGTTAAATAGTACGGGCGGCGATACTTCTATTATTGTTCCAAATCCAAATGTTGAGCCAAACAATAACAATAATAATAACAACAACAATAACAACAACGGAAATAATTGTTCAAAACCATCGGCTCCAAGCAACGTTTCGGCTACGGCGCAATTGTCGAGCCGTATCAGAATTTCGTGGAACTACGTCAACGGCGCGACTTATTATAATGTATATCGCTCTTCAAGTTATAACGGAAATTATAGTTATGTCGGTTATACTTCCTCTACGTCTTATACGGATACGGGTTTGTCGTATTCCACAACGTATTATTATAAAGTTAAAGCTGAAAACTATTGCGGTGAAAGTGGATTTTCAACAAGTTATAGTTCTGCGAAAACATATAGTTTGTGGGAAGAGATAACAAATCTTTGAACGACGGGAAAATTTTTCGAGTGATAGCATTGTAGAATATTCAGTTGTGTTTTTGTGGGAACGTGTCTTTTGTGATACGTCCCTTTTTTGTTTTGTGGCAAATATTATTTTATTGTTAAAAAAAGGGGAAAAATTATGAATAAAAAACCTAAATACAACGTTGATGAAATTCGCAAAATTACTATTAAAATAGCGAAACAATACGATAATATCGAGCGAATTTTTTTATTCGGTTCTTATGCGCGAGGCGATGCAAAAGCGAAAAGCGATATTGATTTCAGAATTGACGTTAGCAGAGGCACCGGATATTTTAAGTTGAGTGAAATTTACGGCGATTTTGAAAATTCTTTCAAAACGAAAGTCGATTTGCTTACGACGGGAGCGCTAAATTCGGATTTTCTTACAAAAATAGCAAAGGAAGAGATTTTACTTTATGGTAAATGAAAAAGACAAGGCGGTTATTCGGCATATTTTAAAATACTGTTGTGAAGTAGAACAGATAATTCAAATGTTTGATGCGACATTTGAAACGTTGAAGGCAAACGTAGCGTATAAAAATTCTTGCGCTATGTGTATTTTGCAGATAGGAGAACTTACGACGCATTTTTCAAAAGATTTTTTGAATAACAATAAAAAAGTTCCTTGGGGAAAAATGAAAAAGATGAGAAATATTGCCGCGCATCATTACGGGGAATTTGATTTGAACATATTATACGATACTATAATAAACGACATTCCCGAACTTAAAGAATATTGTCTTGAATTGTTGAGTTTTTAATTGAAATAAAGAGTTGTGTTTTTGTGGCGACGTATCTTTTGTGATACGTCACCTTTTTTGTTTTGCGGCAAATATTATTTTTGTAGTAAATTAAAAAAAATATGCCTATTTTTAAAGGAGAACAACAAAAATGAATTATCGCACAGATGTAAAAACAGGAAATAAACTGTCCGTTTTGGGTTTTGGATGTATGCGTTTTCCAAGAACGCGCGGACTTATCGATATTGCAAAATCGGAAAAAATGATACTCGACGCTGTAAATAAAGGAGTGAATTATTTCGATACGGCGTACATATATCCGGGAAGCGAAGAAGCGACGGGGCTAATCATAGCAAAAAATAATTTGAGACAAAAAATATTTCTCGCGACGAAATTACCGATTTTTCTATGCCACAATTACGGCGATTTCGACAAATTTTTCAACAAATCGCTCGAACGCTTAAAAACCGATTATATCGACTACTATCTTATGCACATGGTTAGCGCTCCGCAGCAATGGAAGCAACTTTGCGACATCGGAATAGAAAAATGGATAGACGAAAAAAAGAAAGAAGGAAAAATCAGGCAACTCGGATTTTCTTTTCACGGCAAGCGCGAAGATTTTGTCGGCATAATCGATATGCGCGATTGGGATTTTACGATGATTCAGTATAATTATCTCGATATTAACAATCAGGCGGGAAATTCGGGACTTAAATATGCCGCGAATAAAAAAATTCCCGTTTTTGTTATGGAACCGCTTTTGGGCGGACGTTTGGCAAACGCGAAAGTTTTGCCGCCAAAAGTCCAAAACGTTATAAGACAAGCCGATTCTGCAAGCACTCCCGCGTATTGGGCGCTGCGCTGGCTTTGGAATCACGAAGAGATAACGCTTGTTCTTTCTGGAATGAGCAGACAAAGCGATATTGACGAAAACATAAAAACAGCGCAAATTTCCGCGCCGAACACTATGACTCCAAAAGAACTTGAAACCGTAGAAAAAATTATAAGCGCGTTTAACGAATCCAACGAAATTCCCTGTACGGGCTGCGGTTATTGCGCGCCGTGTCCGAGAGGCGTTAATATTTCGGGCAGTTTTACCTCTTATAATATTTATAATATGTCGTTTACGATAAAAAAAATTTACGCATTCCGTCGTTATGTTCAGGAAACCGCCGCGCTTACGTCGTCGAAAGGTCTGGCTTCATCGTGCAACGGCTGCGGAAAATGCGAAACGCATTGTCCTCAAAATATAAAAATCCGCGATAATCTTAAAAAGGTAAAAAAACGTCTTGAACCGTTTTGGTTTAGCGCGGTTGTGAAATGCGCCCGTTTTTTTGTAGTCGCAAAATCGAAAAAAGCGAAAAGAGCATAAATATTTTACTTTATTATTAACAAAATACTTGACACATTACTAATGAAATAAATATTTTATTAGTAATGAAATAATAGAAAGGTGAAAATTATGGTTTTATCGGACGTTATAGAATCGGTTGAACGGCAAAAAATTAAACTTGAAGAAACGGAATAATAAATATCGCTTCTTTGTCGTTCAGCAAAAATTTAGGCGCATTGCTTGAAAATATTGTTTTTATTCATTTCAGAAGACGGCAAAACAGCGAAATTTATTGTTTTAACGACGGAAATAACGAATGCGATTTCGTTATAAATCCTAATTCCGCGCCGATTTGCGTTCAGGTATGTTTTGAGATGAACGCCGACAATAAACATCGTGAAATCGACGGACTTTTTGCGGCGATGAATTTCTTTAAAACGGATAACGGCGCAATAGTTACGCTGAAACAAAAAGATATTGTAATAAAAGACGGAAAAAAAATAGCGATAATTCCCGCAAACGATTTTCTTTTGTCGCGATAAATATCGCAACAATGGAGAGACGAATAGTTAGGTGCGGAATAAAAATATATGGATGAAAATAAAGATTGGTTTGAGTTGATTGGGAGATAAAATACTATCTTGCCCCAAAACAAAAAAAGCGCCATCCCGAAAGAAAGCGCTTAAAAAATAAAGAAAACCGAAAATGTATTCTAAATTACTCGTCAAACACCACGCGAATCCCTAACGCAACTGTGCCGCTTGACGGTCCGCTGTCGCCACGAAAAGCAACCCGACAACCACGTGCGTCGTATTCCCAGCCGCCGCCGCGTAATACGCGAGTGTCGCCCTTACTTGGTCCTGTGGGGTCTGTTACCGCTTTCGCAGGATATTCGCCGTACCAATCGCTACACCACTCATATACGTTTCCGCTCATATCGTAGAGTCCCAATTCATTCGCTTTTTTTTGTCCTACCGTATATGTTTTACGTTCGGAATCGCCTTTATACCAGCCGACTTCGTCCAAATTATTACTGCCGCTATAAATATATCCTTTGCTATTTACTCCGCCGCGAGCCGCAAACTCCCATTCCGCTTCGGTGGGCAGGCGTCCGCCTTTGCTCTTTGCCCAATCGCTTGCCTTATCCCAAGATACGCCCACAACAGGATGGTCGGCGGCTACTCCCGTCGAACCGCTATATTGCGCGTTAGTTATCGGATATTTACTTATCCAAAAATCTTTCGTTATTGTTACCTGATGTTGAACTTCGTCGTTATCGCGGTCTGCCTCGCTCGTCGGGCTTCCCATAGTGAACGTTCCCGCTTTTACCAATACAACTTCAATGCCATTGATATTTTTTTCTTGAACAAGACCGCTTTTTTGGCTATCCCCCATAAAACACACTCCTTAAAAAGGTTAAGTATAACACAAATTTTTGGTAATAAATATAATATTTGCAGTTTGGGAAAAGCAAAAAATATTTATGAAAAGACAAATTCTTTGCAAATATTTGCCTTATTAAACAAAATATTTCCCATAAAAATACTATTTGCCGAAAAACAAAAAAAACGCTTTCATAAATGAGAACGCTCAAAGAATATACGTTTGTCAAATTAGTATACGCTACTTGATACCGGAAAACAATATTATTATCAATATTATCAACATAAATATGAAAGAAAGAAATGTCGCCGTCGCCAATCTGCCGCAATTATCCAATTTTTTTCTCAATCTTTTTGACGTTATAAATATATAACTTGAAATAGATACGTTTATTTCTTCATCTTTTATTTCATTAACCGCGTTTATAAATTCGGTTTCTTTACGTTTTTCCGTATTCTCCCAAAAAAACAGATTGTCGGATTTTTCGGTTTCCGTTTGAAATATCGGTTTCAGCACCCCTGTAATAGCATAATATAAACATACGGTAATAGAGATAAAAAACAGTATGAGAAATTGTATAAAAAATATCGTAAAAACAGTATCTCTTATACAAAAAGTATCATTAAGCGTAAAATCGTAATTTTTTATCATTTCTAATACGGCGGTTACTTCCAAAGCGATAAAAACCGATATTGCCGCGACTTTTTGGTCTGCGAATTTTATCAATTCTCAATTGTAATTAAAAATCTCTATTAAAAAGCCCCTTTTGTCCATTTTAACCTCACTTTTTTTGTTTATAGTTTCTTTTTTGTGATAAGTGAAAGATATTCTCCTTCACTTATCTATAAACGTCTACCGCGAAAAAATTTTCAACTTATCTCCCTTGACAATCAAATACAACGTTGTAAAGTTTCTTAATCTTTTGTGATATGGCTAACAGTACATTACTCCTCCTTTCATTATCACAAGTGGGCATAACCCGACCTTCTAACACTGTACCTTTCATATCCGGTAAAGGAATAACAGCAGTATCACCGTTTGACATTGGCATAATAATTTCTTGACCGATATAAGCAAAATCTCCGGTTTTAGTATATGCGTTTACAATATCGGCTGTATCGCCATCCCATCTGTCTTTTTCTTCACTCCATTGTGGCGCTTTTCCGAAAAGCACGACATTTCGTTCGACAAGTTTAAGCGAACCGTCGTTTGGTTGTGGTTCCGGGTTATTTGGTTCCGGGTTATTTGGCTCTTCCCATTCGCCATTGTTTGGGTTATTTGGGTTTGGGTCTTTTGGCTCGTCAGACCCGCATCCCCCGATAAAGAACACCATTCCCGCAAAAATAGCGGCTAAAACATAGATTTTTCTCATAGAGAAAACCTCCTTTTGTTTAAGTTTTGGAAATACAATAATAGAAAAACCGCGACAAAATATCGCGTCCTTTTTGTGAAAAACGTGAAAAAGAAAATATGTTAAGTTTATTTTTCCAAAATTTAAAACCGCGAATTTC
>WRFX01000142.1 GCA_009787445.1 Chitinivibrionia bacterium
CTTGCACCGCGAAATTCAAAATTTTGCGCCATCCAAACCTGTTCGCCGATTTTTACTATTTTGTAAACCTGCCCGTCGCGGCTGTCGGTAAATTCCATAAATTCAAGAAACGTCGAAGCGTCGTCGTCCGCCGAGTAATCGAAATCGAATAAATTCCCTTTTTTCAAAGCCGCCAAACGCGGCTTAAATTCCTTTGCCGCGCGCGAAGACGGATGTTCTTCTACAAATTGCTTTAATCGCTCGTACGCCCCCTCGTCGAAAATTTTCACCCAGCCGCCGTCTCCGTCTTCCATATTGTTCCACGCGCACTGGTATTCTCCGCCCGAAGAAAACAAATAACCGAGATAACCGTTAAAACCGCTTTCAACTTCGTCTTTGTATTCGAGACCGTCCGTTTTTTCGGATAATTCGCCGTATCGATATACCAAATCAATCGTTTCATCTACTCCCAGCGTATAGTACATCATTCCATCCGTCAATTCGCGGTCGTCGCAGTAAAGATTTATATATTGCGCCGATACGGGATTTACGTGCGGCAGCAATACCTTCTTTATGAAATTGTTATCTTGGAAGACGTATGAAGTCCCGTCCGATTGCGCTAATCTCATTCCGTTGTCTTCCATTTCTTTTACGAAGTTTGCGAGAACTTTGTCTTCTAAAATTTTATTTTGGAGTTCCCAATCGTCATAGACGGAGAATAAAACGCTTCCGACTTCACCGCAAAGTTCGTCGTAATTTTTAAAAAACTCCGTTATTATTTTGTCTTGCGGTTTTGTTTTTTTCTTTAACCGCTCAATCGTAGAGTTTTTTAATTCGCTCATTTTTGTCCAGTCAAATTCGAGTTTCGGAGTTTCTTCGGCGTCTTCATCGGCGGTTTCTTCGGCGGTTTCTTCATTCTCCTGTTTTTCCTGTTTTTCTTTCTTCTGTTTCTTTTCTTTCGGCGCGTCTTTCAATAAGCGAACCGAAAACATATATTTCTTATTTTGGCTCTCGACGTCCGACGAACCGTTTACGTCTACGGCGCATCCGTCGTGTTCGCATTCGTTGTCGTCGCTATCGACGTAAATATAGCCGATACTGAAAGCGTAGGCGTACTCGTCATCGTTCTCCGTAGCGCTCCACCAATAGTCGGTATTGACGGCGTAACTTAAAAAATAGTCGTCCATAAGCAAGCCCGGCGTCGAACCCGAAAAGCCGTTTTCATTCAACAGTTCTTTTCCCGCGAATCTTCTTCCGCCCGCAAATTCCAAAAGAGTTTCCCATTCTTCTTTGCTCGGCAAATGCCAGCCCTTCGGGACTGCCTTTTTAGCCGTCTTCCAATCGTATAAACGACCGCTCTCCGCGCAAATTTCCCGTATTTGCTCATCCGATATCGTTTCTTCTTCGTCTCCTTCGTAAGGATACCTTTGTATAAACGTGCCGCCTTCGCCGAAACATTTACTGCCCTTCGCCGCAAAATTCAAATTCTGCGCCATCCATATTTGGTCGCCGATTTTTACCGTTTTGTAAATTTGCCCGTCGCGCTTGTCTGTAAATTTGCCCGACTCGTCTTTGCCGCCTCCGCAGGACGTTAAAATCATAGTTGCAATAACAGCCGCCAACTTTGTAAAACGTTTTGTCGTTTTCATAAAACGCTCCTTTGTTAAAAAAATTTATAAATACGAATCGCAAAAGACGCGATAAAATACCGCGTCCCGTTTTCAAAAGAAAAATTTGAAAAAAATATTTTAAGTTTATGTTTACAAAATTTATAACCGCAATATTGCGAATTTTGTCTGCGGCAACCTGTTTTACATTCATTTTTATTTCGTCCGTTTTTTAGATTTTCGGGTCAATTTTTTGGGGGAAATATAATATTTCGGCAATAGAAAAATGGGAAAAAAGCAGTAATATAATCGTTAAAAAAAGCAAAACGCAAAAAAAACGAGCGACAAATTTGCCACCCGTTTTTTTCATATAATCCGACGCAATTTTGTCTATTACCGAATAAGAGACAAAACGCTCTGCGTTGAAGCGTTCGCTTGCGCCAACATCGCCACCGCCGATTGCGTAAGAATCTGGTTCTTCGTGAACGAAGACGATTGATACGCGAAGTCAACGTCTCGAATTTGAGTTTCAGCCGCCTGTTGGTTAACTACGGAAACCGTAAGGTTATTTATAGTCGTTTCCAAACGATTGACAAGCGCACCTATGGACGCGCGGGCGCTACTCACCTTTTGGATTTCCTTATCCATCGTCGCTATCGCGCTGGCTGCGCTGTCTTGCGAACTAACATTACCGCTAACCGAAGAAACGGCGCTGTTGTAACCAATTGTAACTGCGTCGACGGTGTTGGAAGAGTTCGCGTCTATCCACAATTTTTGACCGTTAAAATCGGTTCCAGAAAGGAGTTTAATTCCGTTAAAGTTTGTGGAAGCGACAATTCTGTCGATTTCACTGTTCAACGCCTGAAACTCCTGTTCCATATAACCGCGTTCGGTGTTGCTGTAAGTAGCGGTCGACGACTGAATCGCAAGTTCTCTCTGTCTCTGCATAATGTTATGAACTTCGTTTAGCGCACCTTCGGTGATGTTTAATGCGCTGACCCCGTCAAGCGCGTTTTTTTTTGCCTGTTCGACTCCTCTTACCTGACTTCTCAATCCTTCCGAGATTGCCAAGCCGGCGGCGTCGTCGCTCGCTCTGTTAACTCTTAAACCGGTCGACAACTTTTCAAGGTCTTTGGCGACCTGTCTGTTGTTGGAAAACAACGCACCCTGAGTGTGCATTGACGAGATGTTGTGTGTTACTCGCATAATAAACCTCCATGTTTCGCCGAATGAATCGGCATTGTTAATTTACATAACGACGTCCTTGCCGCTATATTTTGTATCGACGGTCTCCCGCCATTATTTTTATCGGCAGATTTTTGCCGTACTTTAATTATTTTTTTGAAAAAAGTAAAATTTTTTGCTAAAGTATTTAATTACCAATAATTCTAATATGCGATAAATCGCAAGAGTCAAGCGGAATTTAAAAACAAAAACGCAAAAAAAAACGGAAGGCATTTTTTCCGTCCGTTTTTTGCATTATAAATCAATATTAAAATCTTTGCTTTTTTATTGCGGTTTTACATTTTGTGTCGGGTTGTGTGATAAAACTACTTTGCTTAAAACAAATTTTTTTATATCGTCGGCAAAACGAATAGAAGACACCGCATCGTCATAACTTATTTGTAAATTATTCGGATATCGCGGCATTACGGCATATTTTGAAAGAAATGTGCATTGTCTTGCATAAATTTTAAAATCAGCATCAACAGCGATACATTTCGCTAACAATTGCGACAAATTATGAATTTTATCGAAAACAACATTATTAAAAAAAAGATAACCTTTCAAATATTTTTCAACGGATTGCTGACAATTATTACAAATCGTTTCATCAGGCGTTGGGTGCATAGTTTTTATCAAATGTTTTGCAACTTGTAAATTTTGTTCTGAAAGAGCAAACCATTGTCGCAACTCTTCGTTTCTATCCATAAATTCTAACGCCTTCCTTTTTAATTTTGTTTTCCATAGAAAAATTTTCTGCTCTGTAATTAAAGACATTTTGTGTGTTTGCTAAAACATCGACGGGTTTTTGCGGTTGTCTAAAAACCATTTCATAATTTACAATATCTAAAGCATCGGAATTACGTATTTTGGCATCGTCTTTCATAACAATGTAAATATCTATATCGGAATCTTTTGTCGGAGTTCCATAAGCATAAGAACCGAAAAGCCAAATTTGCTCAGTCGGTATTTTTTCCAATATAATTTCTTTTAATATATCGAGGTCATCTTTAATTTCGTTGACGTGCGACATAGACAACTCCTTTTAATAAATAATATGCTAAATATACTATTTTGTCGAATAAAAAAACATAAAAATAAAAAACAATATTATTTTAGTTCCTGTTTTACTTAACAAATAAGCCGTGTCGGTATGCGAAACATTTTTTACTGTTTAAAATACTAATTAAAAAACCAAAACGCAAAAAAACGGGCGGTAAAAATACCGTCCGTTTTTTTTGCATCGTCTAACAAATCTTCGTATGTTATCGAATAAGAGACAAAACTCCTTGCGTAGACGCGTTTGCCTGAGACAACATTGCCGTAGCCGATTGCGTAAGAATTTGGTTCTTCGTGAAATTCGACGATTGATACGCGAAGTCAACATCTCGAATCTGAGTTTCAGCCGCCTGTTGGTTAACCACAGATACCGTAAGGTTATTTATCGTGGTTTCCAAACGATTCACCAAAGCACCTATGTCCGCACGAGCGCTACTTACTTTTCTAATCTCTTCGTCCATAGTTCCTATCAACTTTTCAGCGCCGCTTTGCGAACTAACTTCGCCGTTTATAGAACCGACTTGGTCGTAGTAACTTATAGTAATAGCGTCGACTTTCTTTAAACTGTTCGCGTCTATCCACAAGTGATTAGTATTGAATGCGGTTCCTACCAAAAGTTTGATTCCGTTAAAGTTGGTAGAAGACACAATTCGCGTAATTTCACTGTTCAGCGCGTCGTATTCCTGATTCATATAGGCACGTTCCGTGTCGCTGTAAGTCGCAGTAGATGACTGAATTGCAAGTTCTCTCTGTCTCTGCATTATGTTGTGTACTTCGTTAAGCGCTCCTTCCGCAATGTTTAGTGCGCTGACCCCGTCAAGCGCGTTTTTCTTTGCCTGTTCGACCCCTCTTACCTGAGTTCTTAATCCTTCCGAGATCGCCAATCCCGCAGCGTCGTCGCTCGCTCTGTTGATTCTTAAACCTGTTGACAACTTTTCAAGGTCTTTCGCAACAGCTCTGTTGTTCGTAAATAATGCACCCTGTGTGTGCATTGACGGTACGTTGTGTGTAATACGCATAATAAACCTCCATGTTTATCGCTGCCTTAGCAGCACGGTTAATATTTACGGCTTCCCTGCCGTTCTATTTATATTATCGACAGAATTTTTTTTAACCTTTATACTTTTTTTCAAAAAAATAAAAATTTTTTTATTAAAACCTTGTTTTTCTTCTGTTGAAGCGGAAATTTTTAGTATTTTATATATTTAATTACTTACTTTTAACAGGAAAAACGAAAAATATGTCTCAAACTCAACTTGGAATAGTAGCGGTCGTCGGAAGACCAAACGTAGGAAAGTCCACGCTTTTCAATAGAATATTAAATAGAAAAATTGCGGTCGTCGACGACAGACCCGGCGTTACCCGCGACAGAAATTATATGCAGGCAGATTGGAGCGGTACGAATTTTACTATAATAGATACCGGCGGAATGGTGCCGCAATCGTCGCAAAAAATGGAGCGGGAAATAAATCGTCAGGTCGATATTGCGGTAAACGAAGCGGACGCGGTGCTGTTTTTGGCGTCGGCAGACGTAGAACCGACCGACCTCGACTGCGAAATAGCCAAACGTCTCAGAAAACTTTGCCCGCAAAAACTTATTTTGGCGGTAAATAAAACCGAATCGCCGTCGGCGGAAGCGACGATGCAAAGTTATTGGAACTTGGGACTCGGCGAACCGTTAGGCATCTCCGCGCTTCACGGAAAAGGCGTAGGCGATATGCTCGATAAAGTTATTGAAAAAATAAACGCCGCCGAAAAGAAAAAAGAAGAAACTGATTACGCGGTAAAAATTGCCGTCGTCGGTTGCCCAAACGCGGGAAAGTCGTCGCTCGTAAATAAAATTCTCGGCGATAAAAGAATGATTGTAAGCGAAATAGCCGGCACGACGCGCGACAGCATAGACACGTCTTTTAATTTCGGCGAAAATTTGATAAAACTTATCGATACCGCCGGACTTCGCAAAAAAGCGCGGGTAAAAGACGATGTGGAATATTACTCGAATCTGCGCTCTCTTGGAAGCATCGCCCGCTGCGACGTAGCGGTTTTACTTGTAGATACGGCGCGAAAATTGAGCGAGCAGGATATGAAAATCGTATCGCATATAAGGTCCGAAAGAAAAGGGCTTATCGTCTGCTGGAACAAGTGGGATATCATAGAAAAGGACGGCAAAACTTTTGACAGTTTGGTAAAAGCGACTAAAAACGAATATAAAGATTTGGAAAATATTCCTATGCTTTCAATCTCCGCTCTGACGGGACAGCGAGTTTCGGACGTGATAAAATTATCGCTTAAAATCAAGGAAAATTCAAAAAAAATAATAGCAAAATCCGAACTCGAAGATAAGTTTTTTCTGTGGATAAGACGAAATCCGCATCCTTATATTGTAGGAGAGACGGTTCGTTTTTTGGGGATTAAACAGCAGAACGATACGTATCCGCATTTTGTAATTTTCTGCACGAATCCCAAAAGGGTTTCGCAGGATTATATTCGTTATATAAAAAATAAAATTTACGACGCTTTCGATTTCGTCGGCTCTTTCGTCGTTTTGGATTTTAAAAGTCCGGGCAGAAGCGGCGCGAAAAGTCGCGAAGAATTTGAAGGTAATTCGGAAAGATTAGCGCATTTTGACGAGGAATAAATTGTATTTGGTATGTGAAGGAGAAAGAAAGTGAAGAAAGAAATAAAATCTAAAAAACGTCGTAATAATTGGACTCAATGGTTTATTTGGACATTGCAATTTACGCTCGACGAATACGAAGATAAAATACAGTTTTTACCCGAATACGAATTATTTTCCAAACCGCCGCGAATTGACGTGGTAATAATAAAACTTTTGGAAGATATTGTAATAGAAAACACGGTTGGAAAATTTTTCAACAGACATAACATAATAGAATTTAAAGGACCCAAAGATACGCTTAATATAGAAGCGTTTAATAAAGTAATAGGTTATTCTTTTTTCTATATTTC
>WRFX01000143.1 GCA_009787445.1 Chitinivibrionia bacterium
GGTACTACCCTCTCGTACCTTATTATTCATAAGAATAAAATATAATGCGGTACGTACCAAAATAGCGAAATTATTTTGCATTTTTTTAATTTTGTTTTTCATACCGCAGTTTACCTTTCGTTTTATCTAAACATAACGCTGATAAAAATTAGCGTGTTATCTAAAATTCTTTTTGCGGCGGCAGTTTTGCTTTCTTTAGTTTCAATTGGATTTTCAGGTTTTATTTTGTCAATTATTTCGTAAGCGGCGTCAAACCCGCCGGAAATTACTTTTATATGATTTTCTCCCCAATAATAACCTTCCAAATGCAATATTCTATAAACCGTTTGCAAACGAGATATCATTTTTTTGTCAATTTTTGCGATATTTTCATTGTAAAATTCTATTGATTTCTGTTTCTTTTTTGAAGGTAAAACAACATCTTTTATTTTCAACCACGCGTCAAGGGCAATTAAAACGCCAAGGTACGCCGTTCCGCAAGCGGTTCGGACATACTTCTCGTCCGCGTAAAAATTTCCGTCTTTTTTCGCTTTTTGCAACGCCTCTTTGGCGTTATCCATATAGCGAACCGCTTCCGTGTATTCCTCGTTTAAAAAGACGTTTTGTTCTTCTTTCGTCATTTTTACTCTCCTTTTTTCTCTTCCATTTTTCATAAAATAATATTTGCACGAATAAAACTCCGAAAAAAATTAAAAAAACGAAAAAAATCTACTTCTCTCGTCTTTTTTTCATCTCATCCCAAACATCTCTCGCAGTTTCTTTGTCGTCGAAATGATATTTTACACCCGCAATTTCCTGATATTTCTCGTGTCCTTTCCCCGCGATTATTACGGTATCGCCCGCTTTTGCCGTTTCAAACGCAAACTTTATCGCGGCTTTTCGGTCAATTACTATTTCAAAAGGAAAATCCGACGGAAAGCCGTCTTTTACGTCGTTTATTATGTCTTTCGGGGCTTCGTTTCTCGGATTGTCGCTTGTGAGAATCGCAAAATCGCAGTTTCGCGAAACGGCGTCCGCCATCAATGGACGTTTCTTTTTATCGCGATTTCCGCCCGCGCCGAAAACCGTTATTAAATCGCCTTTGCAAAGTTTTTTTGCGGTCGAAAGTATTTTCACAAGCGCGTCGGGAGTGTGCGCGTAATCCACAAATACGGAAAAAGGCGCGTCCAATTCAACTTTGTCGATTCGACCTTCCACTTGCTTTGCGGCGGCAAGTCCGTTTATTACGGCGGTTTCGTCAAGTCCGCAGGCGAGTAAGCCGCAAACCGCTTCGGCGCAATTTATTACGTTAAAATTTCCTATAAGATTGCTGCGCAGTTTAAGCGTCTTTTTTTCGGGAGTTTTCAACTTAAAAAAAGTTCCCGACAAATCGCAATGCGCATCGCTTATTTTGTAATCGGCGTTTTGCGAAAATCCGACGGAAAATTTTTTAATATTTTTTAATTCGCCAAAAAGTTGTTTTCCGTATTCGTCGTCGATATTTATTATTGCGACGCCGCCCGTTTTTAAGTGTTCGCTAAAAAGTCGCTTTTTCGCCAAAAAATATTCTTCCATAGTATTGTGAAAATCCAAATGGTCTTGCGTTAAATTTGTAAAAATCGCCAAATCAAAATAAAACTGCGCGAGACGTTCCAACACGAGCGCGTGCGAACTCGCTTCCATAGAAAGCGCTTTTATTTTGTTTTTCGCGCATCCCAGCATTTTCAGCGCGTCCGCCGCTTCGGGAGTGGTGCGAGCCGCTTCAAAAAATTCGCCGCAAACGCGATTTCCAATCGTTCCCGTCAAACAGGAATTTTTTTCGCCGAAAATTTTGCATAAAATTTCATAAATTATCGTCGCGACGCTTGTTTTTCCGTTTGTTCCCGTAACTGCGGCGCAAAACATATCGTCAAAATTAACGCGGTAAAAATCTTTTGCGATTTTTGCCATTTCTTGCTTTACGTTGTCGCATTTTATCCATTCAATATTTACGTTTTTCGGTTTTTCGTTTTCCGATAATACGGCGACCGCTCCGTTTTTTATTGCGACATCTACAAAATTATTTCCGTCCGTCAAAAATCCTTTTATCGCGCAAAATAAGCAACCGTTTTTTACCAAACGCGAATCATAAACAATATTATTTATTTTCATCATAAACCGCTTATTCCTTTCTCGACAAAGAGCGAACACGGCGAATTTTCTTCCCAAAACGTGCCGACGGTCGGATATTGTTTTCGCACTTTTCCTATTCCCTGCTCTACAAAAGTCGGCTTAATTCCTCTTTGGCGAAGCATATCTATCGCGTCTTTAACATTGACTCCTATGCAGTTTGGCATTGTGGTTTCGGTTTCGAGCGAGTCGGTGTAAAGCACTATCTTCGCGACGTTTTGCATAATTGTTCCCGCTCTTGGATTTTGCGATATTATGACTTTTCCCGTTCCCATAATTTCAAAATCTATGTTTTCTCTGCCGCAAATTTTTCGCGCCGTTTTCAAATCGAGTCCGTTAAAATTGGGATAAGTTTTCTTTTCTTCTTTTTCCAACGTCAAATCTTCCGTGTGATTCGTCGTATCTTTGTATAATCTAATATCTTTTCCAATTGAAATTTTTGGAGACGCGACTATGTTTTTCATAATTTTTGCGACCGCCGCGCCCGCAACGGGACCGCCGTATTTTCCTATCGGGTCGTCAATGGAAAGTACGCAAACCAAAACGGGTTTGTCTATCGGCGTAATTCCTATGAAAGAAGCCCAATAATGCCCTTCAAGATATTTGCCGTCTTGCACTTTTTTGCTCGTTCCCGTTTTTCCGCCGATGTTTAGTCCTTCAATAAAAGCCGCTCTTCCCGTTCCTCTTTCGTTCACGACGTCGCTCATCATTCTTCGCATTGTTTCGGCGGTTTTGCTTGTAATCGCCTGCCGAACAATAGTCCTGTTCGATTCCTTTTTATCGCCGCTAACGTCGCTTATTATTTTTCCTTTTTCGTCGGTGATTTTTCTATAAATTTGCGGTCTTAAAATGTATCCGCCGTTTGCCATTGCGCTTGTCGCCGTCGCCATTTGTAAAAGCGTTACCGAAACGGAATTTCCAAAACCCATACTCAAAGCGTCGCGAGGTTTCCATTCGTTTAGCGGCTTAAAAATTCCTTTTTCTTCTTCGGGAATGCCAATCTCGGTTTTTGCGCCGATTCCGAATTTTTCGCAATATTCGTAAAATAATTTGTTGCCAAGTTTGTCTTTTACGATTTTTAGCGACGCGATATTGCTCGACAACTTAAACGCTTCCGAATACGGGACTAATCCGAGTTCGTGGTCGTCGCGAATGGGTCTTTCGTTTTGGATTTCATAGATACCGTTTTGGCAGTCAATAAGTTCTTCGGGCGTTATTTTTCCTTCGTTTATAGCCGCCGCAAAAGTTATAATCTTAAAAATACTTCCGGGTTCGTAATTTTCCGAAATCGCTTTATTTCGCACAATCGCGCTGCGATTTATATTCGGGTCAAAAGTCGGATTTGACGCCATAGCGTAAATTTCGCCCGTGTGCGGGTCCATAACTATTGCCATTCCGCCTTTCGCGTTTGAATTTATTATCGTTTCTTCGAGAACGTCGTCGACGATTCTTTGAATATCTATGTCTATCGTGAGATAAATATCGGAGCCGTTTTTGACTTTTTGTTCCATTTCGCCGAGTTTTGGAATTAGGTTTCCGCGACCGTCTCTTCGATACTGCGAATATCCCGTTTCTCCCGCAAGATAAGAGTCGAACGCTTTTTCTATTCCCGCAAGTCCGCTCTGCGAATAATCCTTTTTTACGTAACCTATTAACGGCGCGGATTTTGTATATGAATATATGCGTTCCCAATCGGAATTTGCCGATTTTTCAGGAATCGAAATTGCGATTTCTTTTCCGTTCCTGTCCAAAATTCTTCCGCGTCTCGGATATTCGGTGATTTTTCTTTCGGCTGAACTTTTAACGAATTCTCTTTTTCCGCTTCCTTTTACGATTTGCAAATCCCAAAGTTTATAAGCCAAAAATATGCTTAAAACAAAAAATATTATCAGCGAAAGATTTATAAATCCGTCCGTTTTGAATGATTTTGAAATTTTTTCCAAGCATTCGCCGATAGTCATTTTTTACTCCCAAAGCGTCATTATTTGTTCTACGATATTGTAATTTTCTCCTTTTACGGCATAATTATTTTTTCTTGTTTCAAGCGTAATTATGTCCATAGGATTGGTAAGCGTCAATTTTTTTTCGTCCGCGAAACTTCGTATATCCGTTATCGCGACGGTCGAATTTATCGATTGTTTCAAAAACGCAATCTCCTTTTCAATGCTGGAAATTTCGCTCTTTTTGTTTAGAATATCCCTCGCGAGATAATCGCTTACTTTCGATTCCAATACGAGTAAAAAAGCCAGCGCGCCAAAGAAAACAAAATACTTCAAACTGTTCATTTTTAAACCCTTTCTCCGCATCGAAGTTTTGCGCTTCTTGCTCTGCGGTTATTTAAAATTTCTTTATTTGTAGCCGTTATTGATTTTCTTGTAATGATTTTAATTTTCGCTTTATTTTCGCAAACGCATTTTGGAATTTCGGGCGGACAAACGCAGGTTTTTGAGTTTTCGCGAAGAAAATTTTTCACGATTCTGTCTTCGAGCGAATGATACGAAAGCGCGACGATTCGTCCGCCGACGTTCAAAAAATCGAGCGAATTTTTTAGCGCGATTTTCAATTCTTCCAATTCGCCGTTTACCGCAATTCTAAACGCTTGAAACACTTTTGAAAGTACGCCGTTTTTCAGTTCACCGTATTCTTCGTTTAATATGGAAACAAATTCGCGGGTCGTTTCGATTTTTTTTATTTTTCTTGCCGAAACGATTTTTTTCGACATTCTTTGCGGATTTCTAACTTCGCCAAATTCGCTTAAAATTCGCGTCAATTCGTTTTCGTCTGCAAAATTTATGAAATCGGCGGCGGTTTTTTCTTTGCTTCTGTCCATTCGCATATCGAGTTTCGCGTCGTTTCTATAACTAAAACCTCTTTCGCCTTCGTCGAACTGATGCGACGAAACGCCCAAATCCATTAAGATTCCGTCTATTTTTTCAATATTATTTTTTTGTAAAATTTCAGAAAATTGCGAAAAATTACTTTGTTCTAAAATTATTTTGCACTGCGCCGCAAAGTCCCTGTTTTTTGCGCGCTCGACTGCGGTTAAATCGCGGTCGATTCCTATCGCGATTCCGTTTTTGCCTAAATTTTGCGCAATTTTTTCAAAATGTCCCGCGCCGCCGAGCGTAAAATCGCAATAAACGCCGTCTTTTTTAATGTTCAAATGCCGCACGCATTCGTCAAGTAAAACAGGAATATGATAATTTTCACACATTTTTTTGAAACTCCCGCATTTTTTCGTTTACGATATAATATTTTTCCGCGAATTTATTTTCTTCGTCGTCAAATTGGGCATTTTCGTTTTCCGCGCAAAACGCTTCGATATATTTTCCCATACCGAGCATTATTATTTTTCCTCCGCAAAATTTTATTTGTTTAAGTTGCGCGGCGCAAATGGTAATTCGTCCTTGCGAGTCCATATCGGAATCGGCTTGTTTGTCGTAAAATTCTCTGCGATATTCGTCAAAAATTTCGGTTTCGGGAAGATTTTCGTATTGTTTCGCTTTTTTTTCCCATTCGTCTTCGGGGTAAATGCGAATGCGGAATTTTGGAACGCGTATAGTGTGGAATCTTGCGTTTTCCGCAAGTAAATCGCGAAATTTCGCAGGAATGGAAATTCTGCCTTTTGCGTCGATGGCGTATTCAAATTTTCCTGTAAACCAACCGTCCATAATTCCCCACTTTTAACCATTTTACTCCATTTTATCTATAATATAATACATTTTTACAAGAAAATGTTGTTTTTCGCAAAAAAAAGTGAAAATAGTTGAAAATATTTTTATACTTTTTATTTTTCTTGTATTTTATCGAAACGCAATTATTATATTTATCTTTTAATTACGGAGAAAAAATGAAAGCAAAAGTTGTTTACGACGGAGAAAAAGAGAATTTACCGAAAAAATTTGGCGATTTTTCTTTCAATATTGCTACGGCGATATTTATTGGTTTGTTTTTGGAAATTATTTTAATGAACAAAGAAGACATAAATATAATTTCGCTTGTATTCGGCGGCGTGTTTTTTATGTTTTTTTTCATTATGGGTATTTTAATGTATCAAAAAGGAGGTTTAAAATGAGTACGGCTTTATTCTTAACTGTTTTTTTAACGCCGGTGTTAATAATTATGTTATATTTCGGATACGGCGGCAAATTTCCTTTTGCGGAAAAAGAATAACAAAAATATCTGCTATCGACATTGCGACGGCAGATATTTTATCGAAAATAAAAACTAATGTTTGTCAAGCGGGAATTTATTAAAAACTATTTTACTCTCACGTAAGTATTGTAAATTTCACCACCTGAAATAGTATCTTTCCTGTCAAAAGTTACATCATACGGGTCTCTATAACCTACGTCAATAGTGATAACATCGCCTTGCGACGTCCAAGTAAAATTTTCTGGCTCATCGCCAACTTGTTCACCGCTATAATAACCCGTTCCCGAAGTACTTCCTACAATATGAAGCATAACTCCATTATAAGAACACTTATAAACTCCCGCGATTTCCCCTGTTTTGCCGCCGTCGATTTTTTCGTCGTCATCGTCGCCGCAACCCGCAAAAAACATAACGCCGCACACCAAAAACACGCTGACCAACAATTTGGTCAAAAACAAAAAATTAAGTTTCATTTAGAAACTCCTTTCTTAAAAATTAATTAAACAACCGGGAATTTAAACCTCCCTTTAAATTC
>WRFX01000144.1 GCA_009787445.1 Chitinivibrionia bacterium
ATATTCGCCTCCTGCGATAATATTAAACCGTTTTCTAAAATCATTACCTCCCACCAAGACGATAAAGATACCAAATAATCATCGTCTTCTATCGGAAGTTCCACAACTTTTCTTGCCGTCGCCTCGTCTATCTTTGCTCGCAACGCTTTTAACACTAAATCGCTATCTTTTAACTCGCTACTCACTACTATTTGTATTAAAAGCGATTTGTTTTCAGGCAATCCTTTCTGCAAAATATAATATATTCCACTTGTTTTGCGCAAGATTTTATAATTTAATTCGTTTTTCAAAACATTAAATAATTCTGTCGGTCTGTTGTAGCATACTATCGTTGCCGTCATATCGGTTAGTTTTATATTTTCTTGCGAAGCGTAAAATCCTACGTAGCCGTGAATAACTTTATTGAAAACAGATATGGAAAGCAATGAATCAACGGGGCTTTTGTATTCTATAATGTTGTATTCTCGAAAGATTTTTCCCCAACTCGTTTCTATTTCTACATTTTTGTTCTTTTTCAATATTATTATATCAATTTTTGGCGGACGTTTGGAAAGTTGATGCTCGCTTTCGAGCGTAACATCGCCATTTTTTACGTATTTGCGTAAAAGATAGTTAAACGCCGCAAAAGCCGCGTCGTGATACGTCGCCGTCTTCTTGCGTTTGGGCTTGGGTTGGGTATTGTCGTTTTTCATTTTTTTGTTCCCTAAAAATTTTTTTTAACTACAATTTCACTTTCACCACGTTTTTTTTCGCGCCCATTAAAAACGCGGCGGCGAGGCGTTCAAATTGCGGAGTAATATCCGTCGCAAAAATAATGTCCTCCCCTATTTTTTTATCGGTCAAAAGTTCGTTTTTCGCGAGTATTTTTTTTGCCTCTTCGGCGACGAATTTCGCTCCGTTAATCACCGAAACGCCATCGCCTACGCAACGCAAAACCGCATTATACAAAAGCGGATAATGCGTGCATCCCAAAACAAGCGAATCTATTCCGAAATCAAGCAAATCGTACAAATATTTTTGAAGCGCGACGTCGGTAATTCTGCTATCTACTTCGCCTTCTTCCACCAAATGAACAAGCAGAGGACACGCTTTTTCGTACACGACAATTTCTGGATTTATCGCTCTTATTCCTTTGCCGTAAGCGCCCGCGCCGATTGTTGCGCGAGTCCCGATAACGCCGATTCTTTTTGCCTGCGAACTCTGAACCGCCGCTCTGCATCCCGCTTCCACAACTCCGATTACGGGAATTTCGCCCGCGGTTTCCTTAACGCAGTCAAGCGCGACCGACGAAACGGTATTGCACGCCGCAATTATCATTTTTACGTCGCGAGTCAATAAAAAATTCGTTATTTCTACGCTGAATTTTTTTATAGTTTCGACCGAGCGGTCGCCATACGGACATCGAAGCGTGTCGCCCAAATAAACAATCGTTTCGTTCGGTAAAATTTTCGACAATTCGGCAAAAACGGTAAGTCCGCCCACGCCCGAATCGAAAACCGCAATCGCTTGTTTTCCGCTCATCTGCCGTCCGACGGATATTTTTTCAAAAATTCTACGATAGCCGCGCCTATGCTGTCGCCCGTTTTCTTTTGAAATTTTTCATTGGCGAGCAATTTTTCTTCTTTCGGATTGGAAATAAAAGCCGTTTCCACAAGAACCGCAGGCATAGACGCGCCGTTCAAAACGTAAAAATTCGCCTGCCCGACTCCCGTGTGAAGCCGCTGAATATCCTTAATATTTTTGCCGAAACTTTTTTCAAGCATTATGGAAAAATCCTGACTTTCCTTTATAAATTCGCTGTTTGCCAAAGAAAATAAAATGGACTCCAAACCGCTCATTTGACTTTCGCCTTCCAAGTTCAAAACCGAGTTTTCGAGGCGCGCCGTCCATTCGTCGCTTTCGTTTTTCGCCTCGCTTAAAAAGTACATTTTGTAGCCGCCGACGTTTACGCTGGTTTCCGAAGCGTTTGCGTGAACGGAAACGAACAAATCGGCGTTTTTACTATTTGCAAACGCGGTTCTCTCGCTTAACGGAAGAAAGGTATCGTCTTCGCGGGTCAAATAAATTTTTACGCCGCTAAATCTTGAAAGATAATTTTTTATTTCAAGCGAGATAGGCAAAACTACGTCTTTTTCATTTGTGCCGTTTGGACCTATCGCGCCCGGGTCTTTTCCGCCATGTCCGGGGTCGATAACGACTACCCCGAAAACTTTATCGTCGCCAATTTCTTCAATAAAAATTTTATCTTCTTTTGTTTCTTTTATCTCTTTCGTTTTAACTTCTTTGACTTCTTTTTTGCTAACTTTAATTTTTTTCGCCGAAAAATCCGCGTCAAAATGCAATCCCGTAAGCAAATTCATAGCGGCGCAAAACGAATTTATGTCGCAATAATTTACTCCGTCCTTATAAATAATCGGATAATTATGTTCTTTAACGCTCCCGTTTACGAAATATTGACTGCTATTTTTTACAAATTTCAATTCATTTTTGCCTGATTTTGCAATTATAGTGTCGCCTTTTTCGCTTCTTGTAAAATTAAGGTGACGCCAAACTTGATACGCCGCTACAAAACGTCCTTTTTCGGATTCGTTTAACACGTCTATTTTGTAGGCGTTTCCCGAAAGTCCTACGACGCTCCATTTTTCAATTTCGGCGGCGTTTACAAAAAATATAGTGATGAAAATTAACAGAATTTTTTTCATATTATCTCATTTTTTTAAGCGCCGCAAGCCGTCTTTTTGATTCTTCTTCGGCTATTTTTTGACGTTTATCGTATTTTTTCAGTCCCTTACAAAGTCCTATTTGCACCTTTACCCATTGCTTTTTGAAATAGATAGAAAGCGGAATGAGAGTAAGCGGCTGTCTGTCCGTTTGGCGAAACAGATATTGAATTTCCTTGTAATGCATAAGAAGTCGCCTTTGTCTCGTCGTTTCGTGATTAAAGCGGTTTCCGTGTTCGTAAGCGCTTATGTGAAGATTATGGAGAAAAAGTTGTCCTTTTTTTACTTCGGCGAAACTGTCGGCGATATTGACTTTTCCTGCGCGAAGCGATTTCACCTCCGTGCCTGTCAATTCGATTCCCGCTTCCCACGAATCTATTATCTCGTAATCGTGCCGCGCCTTGCGGTTTTGAGCGATATTTTTTATATAAACGCCGCTTTTTTGTTCCGTTTTTTTAGTCATAAGTATTTACCACACTCTCGCTTTTTCGTAGGGTTTTTCTACTATAATTTTATCCTCGTCGCCTTTTTCTTCTATCACATACAAGCCGTTTTCGAGAGCGTATTCCCGCGCTTCAATATCAACTATAAGCCCCGCGACCGCGCCGTAAAGTTTTTTGTCCGTAAGTCCCGAAATTTGTTCGTTGCCTCGTAATAAATCCAATTTTGCTATGTGTTTTCTTACCCTTTCAATAGTCAAATGACTTTTCGCTTCTATGGCGAGCGCCTCGTCGCAGTTGAGCAAAAAAGCGTCTATTTCCACCAATCTGTTTTTTTTATCTTTCCACACGACATAATTCGGAGTAACTACGCTGAAACTATGTCCGAAATCGTTCATTTTGCCGATAATATTGGGCATAAGCAACTGTTCGACCAAATCGCCTATGCGGTTAGTCAAAAATCCGTAATGCGATTCGTTTAAGGCGATAGAATCTTTTAGCATTTGGTCAATTCTATCCAATTCCGTCATTCTTTTGGCGTGTTCTTGTGCGTTCGCTTCGGAATTCGCTTTAATTAAAGCCAAAACGTCTTCGACAGTTACTTTTTTTTCCAATACTTCCGACATAAACCGACCTCTTTTACAAAATTACAGGGATTTCGCAACAAAATCGCCGAGTTCTTTCGTTCCCATTCCCATTTTTCCTGCGGCAAGAGATTTAATTTTTCCCGACGCAAGAACGTCCGAAACCGCTTTTTCAATGTTTTCGGCGACTTTCGTTTCGCCCAAAGTATCCATCATAAGCCCAGCCGCGCAAATCGCCGCAAGCGGATTTATCACGTCTTTTCCCGTATATTTCGGAGCCGAACCGCCCATCGGTTCAAACATCGAAACGCCCTGCGGATTTATATTTCCGCCCGCCGCAATTCCAAGTCCGCCCTGAATCATCGCGCCCAAATCCGTAATAATGTCGCCAAACAAATTTTCGGTTACGCAAAGGTCAAACCATTCGGGATTTTTCACAAACCACATATTCGCCGCGTCAATATGATTGTAATCGCGCTTAATGTCGGCAAACTGCGAATCGCCCATTTCGTTAAATGCGCGCCACCACAAATCGCCCGTATATGTCAAAACGTTTCTTTTGTGAATAAGCGTAATCGGTTTTTCGGCGTATTTCGCGCATTTTTTATTGCGGCGTTGCTTATATTCAAACGCATATTTCAAACATCTGTCGACGGTTCTGCGGTCGTAAAGCATAATTTGCGTAGCCGCTTCTTCGCTCGTATTTTCGCGAACCGTACCGCCCATTCCCGTATAAATTCCGCCCGTATTTTCGCGAACGACGACAAAATCGATGTCTTCCGGTCCTTTGTCGCGAAGCGGCGTCTCGACGCCTTTGTAAAGTTTTACGGGACGAAGATTTATATATTGGTCGAGCGTAAATCTTGCTTTAAGTAAAATTCCAAGTTCCAAAATACCCGGTTTTACGTCGGGATGTCCGATTGCGCCTAAAAATATGGAATCGAATTTCTTAAACTCCTCAACCGCGCTGTCGGGAAGCGTTTCGCCCGTTTTCATATAACGTTCGCCGCCGAAGTCAAACGCCTGATAATTGATTTTTACGCCGTGTTTCGCGCACGCCGCGTCGAGTACTTTTTTCGCTTCCGTCGTAACTTCCGGTCCTGTTCCGTCGCCCGGAATAAGCGCGATATTGTAAGATTTTGCCATAAAAAACGCCTTTCGTTTGAAGAATTATTAAAAATTTTCGTGTAAAAATAATTTATTTCCAATCCGTAAATTGAAATAATAATATTTTTATTCGCAAAAGATTAAATTTTAGGGAATTTAAGGAAATTTATGGAAAACGAAAACAAAACGCTTATAGACAAAATAAGAGACGAAATTATTTTGCGAAACGGGCTTGCGGCAAACGAAATAGCGGCTAAATTTTTAGGAATAAAAAAGGAATCGCCCGTCAATTTCAAACTCGTGGAAAAGATTTTTAAGGATTGCCGCGAATTTTATTTTGACGGCGAAAAGTGGCAAATAAAAAATTTTTCACACAAATGGGAAAAAGCGCAATTCGGCGTTGAGGATTTTGAAAAAGAGCCGCAAAGTTTTGGCGTTTTCGGATTTTACGACGAAAATAAAAAAGTAATTTTTGTAGGAAGCGCGAAAAATTTACGCGAAAAATTGTTGTCTTTTTGCGAAAAAAGCGATGAAATTAGCGAAAATATAAAAAAACTTCGCGAATTGGCGGTTTCGTACATAGTTTCAATTTGCAAAGACGAAAATTCCGCGCTTGAAACCGAACGAAAACTAATCGCGAAACATAAACCCGTTTTGAATTAAACGTAAAAATTTTTATAATTTGGACGTTTTTTTTCTGCATTTATGCAAAAATTATATTATATTATCAGTCCTCTTCTTCAATATTGCTTTGCGCAAGCAAATACCCTTCTATTAAGCCGTCTATAAAGTTATCGGAGACGACTTCTTTCTCTTTTTTATAATAAATCGTAATCAAAAGAACTAACTTATTATCAAACATTACCGTATAATAAATACGATAACCGCCCGATTTACCTTCGCCGGTATCCTTATTAGGCAAGCGAAGTTTATAAATTTCGTGCTTTATCGGTAAATCTATTCGTTTTGTCATAACGCCTGAAAAATTACCTTTTTGTAAATCATAAATAAGTTCTTTAATTTGATTTGGAAGATTGACAAACTTCTTCTTTTTTACAAACCTTTTGATTTCCGTTTTAAAATCTTCGGTTTGTTCTACTTCAAATACGTCAATAGTTTCATCCATTTTCCGCTTCCTTTGCCCATTTATCCCATTCCTTAAATTGTTCGTCCCAGTTTGTTTTGCGGCGCGGCAATTTACCTTGCATAATTTTTAACGCTTCATCGTACGCGCCGATGAACTTTTTCGCAAATTCTTCACGGGTAAAGGTTTCTTTTTTATTTATAACGGCAGTTTTCATAATATCGCTCCTTTTTTAATTCAAATATATTATTTGTACAAAACGAAAAAAGTAAAGATATATCGCATATACTCGTTTTTTTCAACAAAAAAGTATTCTTGCTCGTCATATATACTCTTAAATATTGGCATATATTACCACTACAAGAATTACTTTCAATAAAAAATAAGTTTTGCAGGTTTAATTACAAGCGGCGTATCTTGCGGGGTACGTCGCTTTTTTATTTTCATAAACTTTTTTCCTGCATTTACTTAATAAACAAATATTATATTTTTACTCGTTAAAAACAACTTTTTGAGAGAATAAAAATGAAAAACGACAATACCCAACCCAAGCCCAAACGCAAGAAGACGGCGACGTATCACGACGCGGCGTTTGCGGCATTCAATTATCTTCTGCGCAAATACGTAAAAAACGGCGACGTTACGCTTGAAAGCGAGCATCAACTTTCCAAACGTCCGCCGAAAATAGACATAATAATATTGAAAAAAAACAAAAACGTAGAAATAGAAACGAGTTGGGGAAAAATCTTTCGGGAATATAACATTATAGAATACAAAAGCCCCGTTGATTCACTGCTTTCCATATCTGTTTTCAATAAGGTTATTCACGGCTATGTAGGATTTTACGC
>WRFX01000145.1 GCA_009787445.1 Chitinivibrionia bacterium
ATTTAATCAAGAATGTTTTGACGGCGATAACGATTGCCGTCGCAATGGCGTCCGCTCAAAGTATTGATTTGACGGAATTTTCGTATTGGTACAGTGTCCACAGCAACGACGGTTCGACAGCCGTAGTAAACGTTGAAAACGCCAATGTTTCGTTCAATTTTAATGTGAGTTCCAATGGGAGTTGGGCGAATGTCGGAATCGGAGGTTGGGATTGGAGAACGGTTACAAGTATTGACGTTACTTATACTTCAAATAAGCCGATTAAAATAATACTTTCCGACGCGCTTTTTGTAAACGGCGGCACTTATGAAGCGTCTTTGCCGGCAACGGACGGCAGTCCGGTAACCAAACGGCTCGCATACTCGGATTTTGCGCAGGAGTCATGGACGCTTAGTAGCCCCGATATTCCTAATCCGACTTTGCAAAGCCGATTGAAATTTGTTGACGGTATCCAAATAGGCGCCGTTGAAGCCGGCGCGACGCAGGGGAGTATCGGCAGTTTAATCGTAAACGGATTGGAATGGGAGGACTTTACCGACAGCCGCGATTTGATAAGTCCGAAATGGAAACAACTTTGGAGCGTGAATAAAGACGATTATGGGTCAAGCGCCGCTATTAACACTAACGACGGAAATCTTAATATAAAAATAAACAAGGCGGGCGATTGGACGCCGCAGCAGCCGATTTGGGGAGCGGAAACGCATGTCGAAACAGCGGGCGACTGGAGCAATTTCAAAGGTATTGAGATTCATTATATCGCCGACAGACCTTTTGAGGTACAAATTTCCGACCCGATATTTTGGACCGGAGAAATACCGGCTTTGCGCGTTGTATTGCCCGCAGGCGACCACACAGGTCAAAATGCCTATTATACGAATTTAGGCGGTTTTCAGCAGCCGGACGATACGCCTGTCGAAAACCGAAAAAGCATATATAATTTAAATCCTGTGGCTATTAACGTTACTCACGCGCAAACGCAAGACAACTCAAACGGAGTCGGCGAAACAAATATAAAAATTACCAAGTTTATAGTCAGAGGCGTTAAGGAAGAAGACGTTAACGTCGTTTGGGACGAGCAAACCGTATTTGCGTATAACGGCGGATGGCAAGTACCGAAGGCGTCCGCCGCGCTCTCGAACGGCTTTCCCTTGGACATTTGGGTAGAAAACGGAGGAACTAATCCGGGACAATATACCGCAACCGCGAAATATTGGAGTCCCGCATATACTTTTACTAACACGACAAAAAATTTTACGATAACAAAAGCGGATATTTCGCCGATTTTGAAAATTGAAGGTACGGTAACGGCGCAAAGTCAACTTAACCCCGTCGTCATAGGAAATTTGGGCGCCGCGACGCCGATTTACAGTTATTGCGCTGTCGAAAACGGCGAATACAAAGCGGAATTTCCGACTGGCGCGGGTACATATTTCGCAAAAGCGACTATTCCCGCGACGGATTACTATAACGGCGCGACTACGCCTCCCGCAGAATTTGCGATTGTCGCGCAAAACGCCGCTCCCGTAGCGGTCGAATGGGGAAGTACGGTATTTGCCTACGACGGCACGATGAAAGCGCCGACGGCGAAAGTAAAAAGACCGGGAAGCGCGACCAGATATATCGATTTGATAGTCGGCGGCGAAATAAACGCAGGAAATTATACGGCTACGGCAAGATTGGAATTTCCAAATGCAAATTTCAAAATGACGGAAACGACAAAAGCGTTCACGATTACGAAAAGAGCGCTTACGCAGAATATGCTTTCGGCTATCGGCGGTTTTCCTTTAACGGGTAAGCAAATCACTCCGTCCGTTGAAGTTAAAGACGACGAAAAGGTTTTGAGAGAAGGAATCGACTACGAAGTTTCATACGGCGAAAACGTTCAGGTCGGAACGGGAAGCGTAAGTATTACGGGAAAAGGCAATTATTCCGGCGTGATAAACGGCGAGTTTCCGATTTTGGCAAGCGGAACGGGAGCGATATTTGCCGACGTCGTTTGGGGTAATAAGAATCTTACTTACAACAAAAACCCGCAAAAACCGACGGCTACGGCAAAAGATTTTTTCGGCAATACCTATCCTTTAACGATTGTAGGAGAACAGACGGACGCGGGAACTTATACGGCGGCTGCGACTACCGCCGATAAAAATGTTATTTTGAGGAATCGGGAGACGAATTTCACAATCGCTCCGAAACCGGTAGCGGTTAACTGGGGCAGCAAACGCTCGTTTACTTTTGACAAAATGACGCAGCATCCTGTGCCGAGCGTTTCCGAAACCGGAGTCGCCGTACGTATTAAAAAAGCCACTTCGGCGGCTGGAAACCACACCAATTCCGCTGAAATTGTTTCGGAAAACGCGAATAATTACACGCTCACGGGCAATTCGGTCGAATACGAAATTACGAAAGAAGAACTTGCCGTTGAGTTGCCCGAGCAAGTTGACGTAGGCGGAGACGTCGCGAATGAAGGGCAGTTGCGCACGTTTTTGAATACGCTTCTTGAATTCAACGGATTCAGAACGGACACTATGAAAATAGCCGATATAAGCGACGACAAAAGCGTCTTGGACGGAAATCTGCAGATAATTATCAACAAAAATCAACCTCAAGCGTCTGCCGCAAATCATTTTACCCGTTCGCAAGGAGTCGTTGAGAATTACAAAGTTCAAGTCGTAGTGAGCGCGGCTAACTACGCTTTGCCTTCCGGTAAACAAGAATTTAATATAGACGTAAGTTCCCCTAGCGGTATAACATCAATAGAAGTGAGGAAATCCGACAGCCGCCACGGAATAAGATTTGCGGAAAATATAGTTAAGGATAAACTTGAAATAACGGACGTAAAACTTCCTGTTCCCAATAGCGACAAAACCGAAAGCCCCAAAGAAATAAAAGTCATAATTTACGACAATACCGGCAATATGGTTTTCAGCGGCGAGGGAGCGAATGCGAAATTGTGGGATTTACGAAATAAATCGGGCAGATTTGTCGCTAACGGTTCATATTTGGTAATTGTCGAAGCGAAAAGCGCAAACGGAAAAACTTATTGGTATTCGGCAAAAATCGGGGTGAAAAGGTAAATTTTGCAGGTTGTGGTTTTTTTGACGGGGGACGTATCTTTGCGATACGTCCCTTTTTTGTTGTTATTTTTTCATTTCTTCTAATTGTTTCTTCAATTTTTCTATTTCTTTGTCTTTTTCCGTGAGTTTCTTGTCTTTTTCGGAGAGTTCTTTTTTACTTTCCGTTAGTTCTTTTTTGCTTTCGGAGAGTTCTTTTTTGCTTTCGGAGAGTTCTTTTTTACTTTCCGTTAGTTCTTTTTTGCTTTCGGAGAGTTCTTTGTCTTTTTCAAAGAGTTCTTTGTCTTTTTCGGCAAGTTTTCTGTCTTTTTCGCCAAACATCCCTTCCATCGCTTCCTGATAATATTCTTCCTTGTCCAACTCTTCACGCGCTTCTTTATCTGCCGCGACATAATGCAATACTTTCAACACGTCTTCTAATTCTTTGTCTTCTTTTAAGGCAAAATCTTTCGTGGTTTTATTATCGCCCACAAAATTCGCCTGCTCAAAAATCGACAACAATTTTTCCAACTTCGTATTGAAACTCGGCTTTATTCTTAACGTCTGAACGAAATACGCTCTGTGAGTCAAATATTCCACAAAACTGTCGTTCACTTCCAATTTTTTATTTGTAGTTAAATCTCGACAATCGGGAATAGCGGCAAACGCGGGCGAATCGACCGACAAATTAAATCCTAAAATATATATCGATATTATAGGATATTTTGACCTCTTATATTCTTCGCCCAAATAATTTTTGAAACGATAAATATCGCCAAAATGCAACGCTTTTTGCATTTCTATTATTACGCGCTTTTTGCCCTCTTCTTTCGTTTCTATCGTCGCGGCAAAATCCATACGAAAAAGCGATATTTCTCGCGTTTCTCTATTCTGCATAGTGCGTTCCTGGACGGTCGGTTCAAGAGAAATTACCTCGCAATCCAAAATCGTGCCGATGAAAAACTTCGCGGCACGGTCGTTTTCGAGTAGACGCTTGAACGTTACGTCGTATATCGGATTGGCTATTATCATTTTCTTTCTCCTTTTTTTAGCACAAAAATAATATTTGGCAAAGAAAAGAAGCGATTTATATTAACAGAAGCCGCGAACATAATGTTTGCAAAAACGCAATTACGCAAAAAAAACGTTTAATTCCCAAAAAAAATTGTGTGTTTTCACTTTTCCCCGCATTTTCCCGAAAACAAAATATTATTTTCCCGATACCACAATTGCTGAATTGCGAGGAATTATCTTCGCGTTTAGTTGTTTTTTGTTTTTGTTTATGGGATAAGCAAAACTTCCTTAACGGTTGTTCTGCTATCTTATCCCATTAACAATACGATAGGTACATTCAGCAATTGTGGTAAATTATGAATTATTGGCAGAACAGCCCTTCTATGATTTACCGCAAGTAAAATCTCCTTTTAATTCATAAATTATTAAGTTCGGCAATAACAATAACGTTTTTGCATAAAATTTTATTGGGAGGATTTTATGGAACGCGAAATTCGCGAAATGTGGGAAAAGGAACTCAAATTATTCGTTATTGAGTTCAACAAAGGTGCGCAAATAGACAGGTCTTTTAGAGAAGGCATAACGAATGAAAAGAAAAAAGCGTTTAGAGAAGCGCTTTTACGCGAAACAATTCATCTTTTTGGCAAAGTTGACGACGGTTCTTTGAAAAACGAGAACATTTTCAATTCAATAAAAAAGGTAAAAGATATAGACAAAAATATATCTTTCGGACAAGCGCAAAAAGTTATAAACGTGGCGGTAAAACAATATTGTTTTATTACGAAGCAAAAAGAAAATATTTTGCAGGAATTAGATTGTCCGCTCGACAGTATTACTATGAAAGGATGCGGGATTAAAAACAGGAAAATGTGCGACGTTTCCGAAGAGGACTATGTTAATTATCAAAAGTATTTCAAAGAAAAATGCGGATTAAAAATATTGAAAGACGTAGAATACGACGACAACAGAATTAGCGAATTTATGAAAGGTGGAAAAAATGAGTGATGATTCAGCCAATATCAGAACTTGCAAATGGTGCGGGAGACCTTTCAAAGTTGGCTTTTTTTTGCCGTCGCTTGCGTTTGTCTTCAGAGACCATAGATATTGCAGTCAAGCGTGTCATAAAATGGCATACGAATCCGACCCCGAAGGAGTAGGAAGAGAAGACCGTTATCACAAAACAAAAAACAGCGTGGCTTTAAAAACTGGGATTGTAATGGCGTTAATTCTTATTCCGCTTAATTATTATATCTTGTCAACTTCGACTAACGAACAAAGCACTTCAGACCCCTTATCATCTTCTCTTATTGTGGGAGTTATTGGAATGTATATTGGCTGGGGTTGGCTGGGGCCAATTTTGGGTGCGATTATTGGTTTTTTCAAAAAATAGAAACATAAAGGAGGCAAAATGATTTCAAAAATATTTATCATTAACAACGGCATAAAATTCGTTGAAATCATTTTGCCTGTAATTATGTTTTCTGCAATTATTGTTTCGGCGCAAGAAACTATTATTGAAATCGAACCCGCAACTCATTACGTTGAAACGCCGAAAGAAAAACTTTTGAGAATGCAAAATTCCATATCAAAACTTTTGCTTAAAGATACTATTACAATAAAAGAAAGAAACGAAGACGCCGCTAAAAACGAAGCGTTTGAAATTGCAAAAAGCAACGCGGCGCAATATTGCAAAGCGATGATAAAATCAATACAAAAAATTGAAAACGACGATTACAGCGAACAATCCGAAAAAACAGTTTTTCAAATGACTTCAATAAAGCAATACAAAATTCTTAAAGAAACGCGGCGAAAATTCACCTTTGAAATAATAACGGAAACGGACACGTCGGCGGTTATACAAAAACTTATGGAATTATACGACGAGCAGAAAATACAAAATAAAATCCTTATCGATTCTATAGAAATAAAGGAACGGGAACGAATTAGGCAAAACGACAGCATTGCAAATCATTACGGCGAATATATAGATTCTATGGAAATAACGCATTTTGAACAAATAGACAGTATAGCGTTTGCGAAAGATACCGTTATAAACGGTTTAGAAACGGCAAAAAACGAAATTCAATCGGAGTATCGCGAATATAAATCAAACGCGGAAAAATTTGTTGAAAATCTTAGCAACGAAACAAAACTTAAAGATATTTTGATTATAGTTTTGGTAATGGCGGGGCTTATTATGTTTATGGTTATTGTAGAGTATAAAAATCGCTGAAAATTTGTTGTGCGAATTGTGCAAATAGTATATTTATGGTAATATAAAGAAAAAATTTGAAATTAGAGGTTGAATTATGGAAACGTGGAGAGAAGAATTATCAGAGATAAGGTCTATAATGGCGGATGGCGCGAGAGAAAGCGAAAAGTCGAAAAAAGAGAGTGATGAAAGGCTCGCAAGAATTGAAAAGTCAATAGAAAAGATGTCGGCAGAAGTAAGACGTCTCAACAATACCGTCAACGGCGTTTCCAAAAGCAACGGTATGATGGCGGAAGAGTTTTTTTATAACTCCTTGAAAGCGACAAAAACTTTCGGCGGAGTGCATTTTGATAAAGTAAAGAAAAATTTATACGGCAACGCTTCCAAAGAAGGCGGAAATCTCGAAGGCGAATACGACATAACAATGATAAACGGCGATTCGTTGTGCATAGTGGAAACGAAATA
>WRFX01000146.1 GCA_009787445.1 Chitinivibrionia bacterium
ATACATTATATAAATGGCGCATTGTATTTTATGAGAAAGTAAAGGGGAAAAATATGAAAAAATTGAAACTTTTTAAACGCTTAACTTATCTTGAACCAAAATTAAATAAGTAGAGCGTTTTTTATTGTCGCGAAAATGCAATTTGCGCTATACGTCTTTTTTTGTTTGCGGCAATAAGTATTTTTAATAATAATTTTTAGGAGACGTATAATGAATAGAATAATAATTATAGGCAATGGCTTTGATTTGGCTCACGGATTAAAAACGGGTTATAAAGATTTTATAGAAGATCTTTGTCGCAATATCCTTGAAGAAATTCGCAAATCAGGCGAAACTTGGAAATATGAAAAAGGGAATTTGATAACACTAAAGATGCAATATAAAAGTGATGACACAAACGGTTTTGAAGATAGAGAAAGCGAAACACTTAAAATTGTATTAGATAAGGCTAATAGTAACTATGGGGAAACAGTAAATAGAGTTCGTCGTAATTTCGAACCATTAGAACCTAATGATAAAGATATTAGTCAAAAAATCAAAACCAGCACTGGTAACTTATCTGTTTATTTGGATTATTTAGAAAAAGTTCCTGAATATCCTAGCAAATGGAAAGATGAAATAAAAAACAAACTACATCTTTCTATTGGAGGTTTTTTCCGCAGATTATTAGAATCTTTAAATTTACAAAATTGGGTAGATATAGAGCAAGAATATCACACAGCATTAAATAAATGTTCTGACGACAATGAGAGAAACACTCTAAATAAAGAATTAGAAAGTATTAAAACTGCACTCTATGAATATATTGATAAACAAGAAGAACAAATTGCGGCTATATCAGAGATTAAAGATAAAATGTTTAATGATGTTAAAGGAAATGTGTTGCTTTTATCTTTTAATTACACATCTACAGAAAAATACTACATTCGTGAAAATGTTCAGAAAATTCATATTCACGGAGAGATTAAAAACAATAATAATCCTATTATATTCGGTTGCGATAAACACAATATTTCTGATACGGAAAGTAACGAAGGTCTGAATAATATAAAAAAGTATTTATATAATAATGTTGATAATTATAAGAATTTGAATGAATTTCTGAATAAAGGGGAATTCGAAGTGTTTATAATGGGACATTCTTGCGGAGAATCCGATAGGTATATTTTGAGTAAGATATTTAATCACAAAAATCTTGGCAATCATAACAGTATTAGAATATTTTATCGAGACGCGATAGATTACAATAATAAAGTTAAAAATATTGACAGGTTTTTAGAGAATAGAGATTTGAACGATTTATTGATTATTTATAATAACTGTGAACCACTAAACAAGTAATTGGCAAGGGAGATTTGAAAATGGAGAAAATTACAAACTTTTCTATCGTTAACGAATTAAAAACAAATAGCGATATACTTGGTTTTCTTGAAGCGTCGCTTGAAGAAGCAAAAAACGATACCGATACTGCATACATTGAAAATGCGCTTGGAATCGCGTTAAAAGCATATAGAAAAATCGGGAATAGAAACCTTGTTGTCGCGTAAGGTCGAGTTTCTTGCAAAATTTCGCCGCACGCAAAATTGACGGTTTTCAAGAATCGTATTTTACTAAAAATTCATTACGTTTTCCTCGAATAAATTTTTAAATTGTTCCCGTCTATGATTTTCTTAAAATAATCCTCGCAACCGTTATAATCTACAATATCTACCCGAAACTGCAAATCCGACAATTCAAACGCATATTTAAGTTTACTCCATTGCTTTGCCGCCATTTTTTCGTTATCTGGCAAAATAAACGCAAGGTCTAAATCCGAATATTTTCTGTTTGTCCCCGCAACCCGCGAACCGAAAGCCAAAACATCGCAATTACTCGCCAGACGACCTATAATTTCAAAAAGTTCTTCTTCTTCTTCTTTGCTTGTATTTAACATTACGCTTCTTCATATTCTTTAATAAATTTTTGGGCTATCGGCAAAAATTCCAAAGCCGTTTCAAATACTTCTTCGGCTGTCGCTTCGCTGTATAAATGAGCGGTTTTATTTCTTGATTCGTGAAATTCCCACCACTCGTTCAAATCCGATATTAAACCGTTTTCAGCCGCCAATCTGTAAAATTCTTTTCTCGTCTTGCTTTCAAAAATATCAGGGTCAATATTTATTTCCATCCATCTTTTCATAAACTTCCAACAAACTTCGTACGCGATTTCAAAATTTTTTATGACAGCAGTACGAAGCGGTTCTTTCAATTTTTCCGAATACGTTTGCGTAAATTCGTCATACGCATCGACGCTTCTTTGTAACGCCGCAACCGCGCCTTTTAATTTTGTAGTGTCAAGTTTTATGCCTGTCATCCGCTCCCCTATCCTTTCAACAACTTATAATAAACGCTGTCCAAAAGCGCGTCCCAAGACGCTTCTATAAGATTTGTGGAAACGCCTATCGTCCCCCACGAATTTACGCCGTCGCTCGATTCTATAAGCACGCGCACCGACGCCGCCGTGCCTTCGCTTCCTTCAAGAACGCGAACCTTGAAATCCTTCAAATGCACTTTGGATATGGACGGATACAACTCCCCTACCGCCTTTACAAGCGCATTGTATAAAGCGTCCACGGGACCGTCGCCGTTTGCCGCCGTATGCACTTCCTTTTGCGTTTCCTTGTCGAAAATCTTAATTATCGCTTCGCTTATCGGACTTTTTTCATTTTCGCTTTTATCTTCAATCACGCGAAACGCTTTCGTTTCAAAAGGCGCGATAAAATCGTTCATCTCCTTATGTATAAGCAATTCAAGCGTTCCCTGCGCCATTTCAAAATGATAGCCCTTCGATTCCATTTCTTTTACTTTCGTCAAAACCGCATTGACAATAGGGTCGTTTTTGTCTATGTTTTTATTCAAAATTCCTTTAAGAATTTCCAAAATAGTGCCGCGCCCCGACTGGTCGCTCACCACAAAATTGCGCGAATTTCCAACCGATTCGGGCGAAATATGCTCAAACGAAACGGAATTTTTGCGAACTCCGTCGGCGTGCGCTCCCGCTTTGTGCGCAAAGGCGTTGTCGCCTACAAAAGGCGCGTGCGCGTTATGCCCCAAATTCGCAATATCCGAAACGCTTATCGAAAGTTCTTTAAGTTTTTTTAAATTTTCAAAAGGAATAAGCGTTTTACCCATTTTGAACTGAATCGCGGGAATAATCGTACACAAATTGGCGTTTCCGCAACGCTCGCCCATTCCGTTTATCGTTCCCTGAATATGAACCGCGCCCAAATCCAGCGCCAAAATAGAATTCGCCTCGGCGCAGCCCGTATCGTTATGAAAATGAACTCCTAAATCCGCGTCTATTTTTTGGCGGACGTTTTTAAAAATTCGCATAAATTCGCTCGGTAGCATTCCGCCGTTCGTGTCGCATAAAACCAAACACGAAGCGCCCGCCTGTTTCGCCGTTTCAAGCGCTTTTACCGCGTATTCGGGGTCGTCTCTATAACCGTCAAAAAAATGTTCGGCGTCAAAAATAACCTCGTCTTTATACTGCAAAAGATACTCTATGCTCTCGAAAATCATATCCAAATTTTCCTGCGGAGCGCATCGAATAACCTCCGTCGCGTGAAGTTTCCACGATTTGCCGTAAATAGTCGCGATTCCCGTATCAGCCGCGACCAAATCGCCGATAAAAGGGTCTTCGTCAATGTTCGTTTTGGGACGTTTCGTCGAGCCGAAAGCCGCTATTTTGGATTTTATGTTTAACTTTTTTATCTCTCTGTAAAACGCCGTATCAATCTGATTCGTCGAATTGGGCCAGCCGCCTTCAATGTAGTCAACGCCGAAATCGCTCAATTTCTCGGCGATTTTAAGTTTGTCGGAAAGCGACAAGCCGACGCCCGCCGCCTGATTTCCGTCCCGCAAAGTCGTGTCGTAAATCGTTATGCTTTCGCTCATTTTTCTCCTAAAATCATAAATTTTCACAAGTAAAATACTATTTGCCGAAATCTTTTACCTATTAAATTCTCGTCCATTCGTTCATAAATTCCCTAACGGTAACGATTTCAACGTTTTTGAAAGATTTCAATTCCAATAAATCTTTATCTCCGCTCACGATACATTTGCATTTTCCGTCGATGGCGCAAGCGATAAATTTGTCGTCGTCGGGGTCTCGGCAAATTTCGACTTTTGTTTTCGGAAGAATTATTTCAATCGGATATATAATCTGTTCCAAGGTATTGCTTTGAATACGGCGGTTTGCTTTTTGCGCAAATTCGCTGTCGGTTTCTATGTATTCTGATATTATTTCCGCGGACGCGACCGCTTTTATTTTTTCTTCAAATACCAACTTCAAAAATTTATCGGGAAGTCCTCCGAAAAATAAAGCCGAAATAATTATGTTAGTATCAATTACTACGCGCATATCTGTTTCTTTTTCTGACTTCTTTCACGGTTTCGTTAATATCGTCAATCGTAAGCCCCGCTTTTTTTGCGGCGATACGCGATTCTTTTGATAAAATTTCGTAATTTTTCAATATTCTGTTTTCGTTTGGAATTTCCACGGAAATACCGGACCTTTTCGCCATTATTTCAAAGGGTTTCAAGTCGGCGTATGATTTCGCCGTCAATATCATCGTTTTCATAAATCGCTCCTTTTTTTCATAAAAATACTATTTGCCGAAATCTTTTAGCCGTCAAAATTCCGACAATTCGTTCATAAATTCCCGAACGGTAACGATTTCAACATTTTTGAAAGATTTCAATTCCAATAAATCTTTATCTCCGCTCACGATATACTTGCATTTTCCGTCGATGGCGCAAGCGATAAATTTGTCGTCGTCGGGGTCTCGGCAAATTTCGACTTTTGACGCGGGGAAAATAATTTTCATTTTTTCAATTACGGAATTTAATGTAATATCTTCTTTCGGTTTATATTTTTTGCTGTTCAATAAGTAAGAAAATGTTTTGTAATATTCGTCAATTATTTCGTTTGAAACCGTTGCAAAAATTTCTTTTTTTATTACAAGTCGCAATAATTCATTAGGCAAACCGCCGAAAAATATTCCCGATACGACAACGTTCGTATCAATTACTATGCGCATATTTGTTTCTTTTTCTGACTTCTTTTATCGCGTCCGAAATATCGTTTTGCGTTAAACCTGCCTTTTTTGCGAATTTGCGGGCTTCTTTGCACATATTATCAAATTTTTTTATGTCGCGATCAGGTTCATTTTTCGCCATTATTTCAAAGGGTTTCAAGCCGGCGTATGATTTTGCCGTCAATATCATCGTTTTCATAAATTACTCCTTTTTCCAATAAAAATACTATTTGCCGCTAAAAAAATTCAAATTTTAGAATTTTTTATCGTACCTTATAATACACAAATAGTATTTTAGTAGCGCAGAAAAATAGGTTTATGGGAAATTTACCCATATCCCGTCATCTATTAAAGATAGAAAGTAGGTAGACAACCTCCGGTTGTTCTGCCGCCTGCTTTCTATTATAATAAGGGATATAATCTATTTTTCTGCAAAAAAATCCGATTATGGGCAGGGCAACCTTTTCCAAAACCTTCCCGTAATTTGCGAATTTCGACGATAATAAATGTTTTTTGCAGAAAAATTAATTATGTCGTTATAAACGACGGGAAGGGGTAGTTTCTATGAACAGATTGTTCAGATTGTTCGGCGTGTTGATGTTGGTATCGACGATGATGTTGTTTTTTGCGGGATGCGGAGGCGGCGATGACGACGATATCTATGGCGGCGAAAACAACGGCGGTGAGACAAATGGCGGCGGAACAAATGGCGGCGGAAGCGGAACAGGTGGCGGTGGCGGAACAGGTGGCGGTGGCAGTGAAAATAGCGTATACACCGTAACGTTTAACAGTAATGGCGGAAGCGAAGTTACAAAAATTACGGGGGTTAAAAAAGGCGACAAAATTGCCAAACCGATAAATCCTACCAAAAGCGAAAGTATTTTCGATTCTTGGCACAAGACCTCCGCATTGAATAGCGAATGGAATTTTGCAAGCGACGTTGTTAATTCCGACATTACTCTTTATGCAAAATGGCAAGGCAAAAAAACGGAAACTAAAACATTTACGACTACCGGCAAACAAACATATACTTTTGACGCGTTTTCCAAACCTGCGACAATAGAAATTTATGCTCTTGGAGCGGGCGGAGGCGGAGGCGGATACGTAGAAGAAAAAAGAACTTCTTATTCCTGTGGTTTTTTAGGATTATCTACCTGCTATAATTATTATTATTACGATGGAGTCGGCGGTTCAGGCGGCGGTGGAGCGGCGGCTTACGTTAATTTTTCCGCAGACAAACAAGTCGATTTTGAGATAACCGTAGGTAAAGGCGGCGAAGGCGGCAGTTATCAAGACGGCTATTCCAAAACCGACGGAGACAACACAGTAGTTACTTGGAACGACGGCAAGGCAAACAAACTTACCGTGCAAGGCGGAAAAGGAGGATATAATATTAGCGGCGGAAAAGGCGGAGCGGCGGCTACCAGACCCGATAATGTTAATAGTTGGACAAGCATCGCAGGAGGGGACGGCGGGAATGGACTTGAAGCTGGTTTTCAAGCCGTTACGGCGGGTAATGCGGCGAGTATAAAAAATACAGGTTCTATTA
>WRFX01000147.1 GCA_009787445.1 Chitinivibrionia bacterium
ATCCGCTATTTGCTGACGAAAACGAATTTTGACGGAAAAATCGTTAATTTCGACAAATTGACTTACGCGGGAAATCCGCAAAATCTGGCGGATATTGCGGAGGATAAAAGATATTTTTTCATCAAAGGCGATATTTGCGATATTGAAGCGGTTAAAAATGCGTTTGAAAAGCACGATATCGACGCGGTCGTTCATCTTGCCGCCGAAAGCCACGTTGACAGGTCGATTTTGGGACCCGCAGATTTTATAAACACAAATATTTTGGGAACTTTTAATCTGCTTGAAACCGCAAGAAATTATTGGAAAGATGATTTTAACGGCAAACTTTTTCATCACGTAAGCACGGACGAAGTTTTCGGAAGTTTGGGCGAAAAAGGTTTTTTTACGGAAACTACGCCGTATTCGCCGCGAAGTCCGTATTCCGCTTCCAAAGCGAGCAGCGACCATTTGGTAAACGCGTATTTTCATACTTACGGACTGCCCGTTACGCTTTCAAACTGCTCCAACAATTACGGCTATTTTCAATTTCCAGAAAAACTTATTCCCGTTATGATTGAAAATATGCTTGAAGAAAAGCCGCTTCCCGTTTACGGCGACGGAAAAAATATTCGCGACTGGCTTTTCGTAGAAGACCACAACAGCGCGGTTTGGACGATTATGAATAACGGAAAAACCGGCGAAAGTTATAATATAGGCGGCGAAAACGAGTGGGAAAACATAAAACTGACGAACGTTCTGTGTGAAATCGTCGCGCAGGTTTCGGGTAAAGATAAAGATTACTATAAAAAATCGATTACGTTTGTGAAAGACCGCCCGGGACACGACAGAAGGTACGCCATCGACTGCTCGAAAATCAAAAAAGAACTTGGCTGGAAGCAAGATTATTCGTTCGGCGAAGGGCTTAAAAAGACGGTCGAATGGTATTTGAATAATAGGCAGTGGGTAAAAAACGTAAAAACGGGCGAATATAAAAATTGGATTGAAAAGAATTATGGAAAACGCTAATTTATTTTCGCTTTGCAAAAATCGTAAATGCTTTGAGTTCTATTCAAAACTACCATTACTATTTCATCGTATAATTCTAGTTCGTTAGGGTATTTCGCGTCAATTCCATAAGGATTTATAAAAGCGCATAATTCTTGTATTTCTTCAAAAGAATTATCTTTTTCTGTGCATAAATTACATAATTTATTCAAATCGTGAATTTTTAATAATTCCAAACCGAAACTTAATAAAACCGCTTTCAATATTTTTTCCGCGCATTGCTGGCAATGATAACAAGAAATATACAACTGTTTTGGATTTACTTCATAAAAAAGGTGTTTTGCCACGAATAAATCGTCGGAAGCAAATTTTATCCATTCTCTAATAAGTTTGTTATCTTGCATACAAAAGTACTCCGTCGTTTTTAACCTTTTTCTCTATTGAAGGCAATACGCTTCTCTCTTCAAAAAAGCGTTTTTTTTCGGCGACTACGTCAATTTGCGCGTCGAATTTCGCCTTTGCCATATTCAACGATATTTGTTCTAAAATCGGATATTTGCTTTCTATATCGTCTTTGAGTACTACAAAAAAATCATAATCGCTGTCTTTACTCGGAGTTCCATAAGCGTAAGAACCGAACAAATATATTTTTTCGCATTCGGTCGTTTTGAGAATCGTATCTTTTATTCGTAAAATTTCATCGTTTATCTGCATAGTTTTTACTCCTTGATTCATTGCTTCCCGCACATTTCCATAAATTTCATCAATAAAATAATATTTTTAACCGCGCAAAACGCAAAAACAACGCGCTAATTTATTTTCGCTTTGCAAAAATCGTAAATGCTTTGCGCTCTGCTTATTATAATTTTCGCTAAATTTTCGTCTATTTCTAATTGATTCGGATATTTTACAACAACGCCGTATGGGTCTAATCTTGAACATAAATCTGATATTTCATTGAAAGTTTCGTCAAATTCTATGCACATTTCGCATAAATTTGATAAATTGTGAATTTTTGGCGGTTCGCAATCATAATGAATTAAAACGGCTTTTAACGATTTTTCAGCGCATTGATGAGATAAATACGAAGATATGTAAATTTGTTTCGGATGTAAATCGTCATAAAGATGTTTTGCGGAAATTAAGTCGTTGTCGGCAAATAAAATCCACTCGTCAATCAAATCCTTATTTTTCATAAAGCAAAACTCCTTCTCGCGCTATTTTTCGTTCTATTGTTGGCAATATTTTTCTCTCTTCAAAATCTCGTTTTCTATCTGCAATAACATCAATGGGCATTTTATATTTTGCCTTTGCCATATTCAACGATATTTGTTCTAAAATCGGATATTTGCTTTCTATATCGTCTTTGAGAACTACAAAAAAATCGTAATCGCTGTCTTTGCTCGGAGTTCCATAAGCGTAAGAACCGAACAAATATATTTTTTCGCATTCGGTCGTTTTTAAAATCGTATCTTTTATTCGTAAAATTTCGTCGTTTATCTGCATAATTTTTTTTCCTTTTCAACACTCGTTAAAAATAAATTCAAGACCGCTGTTCTTGTAAAGAAAAAATTTCTTGTCGCTGCTTATAAGCGGAATTTTTTCGGTTATCGCGTGCGCTATTATAATTCTGTCGCTTGGGTCTTTGTGGTCGCTAAAAAACGGCAAATTGGCGAGCGTTCTTAAATGCTCTTCTTTCACGTATTTAATTTCAAAACCTGTTCCGTTCGTTATGAAATCAATAACGTCTTCCGGTTTTTTCCATTGTTTAACCGTAATTTTTTTGCTTTGCAACAAATATATCATTTCTTTTACGCTTTCAGACGAAATATAAATATTGTTGCCGTAATCTTTGATAACGCTTTTTGTGTCGTTTGTAAGCCGTCCGTTATCTAAAACCGAAAACAAAAAAATATTTGAATCAATTAAATAACGCATTATCTCATCACCGCCCGCATATCAAGAATTTTTCCTTCAAGCCCATTCGGATGCGCTTTCATCCACTCACCAAATTTCGACAATCTCTTTGGCTCGGGATAAAACTCTTCGTCTTGCAGTTTTTCTTTTTTCTTGCAACTTTTCTTTTTTTCCATCACTACCTCCTTTCCATTTCCCGCAAATTTCCATAAATTTCACATTACAAAAATAATATTAAAAACCTGCAAAATACAAAAATTTTTCTTTATTTTCGGTAAAACGTAAAAAATATATGCGAAAAGTAAAAATTTGTAGTATATTTTATTACGCAGTGGCTAAAAACAAAATCATTAAAAATTTAAGGAGGACAAATTATGTCTAAAAAAACAAAAACTATTTCTTGGGGGGGGGTTGGGATAGCCCTTCTCTTTACTACATCCGCGGCTTTCGCGCAGTACACAAATTACGCGTTTCCGTCGCCGATGCCGCCTACGCAAGACACGACGGGAGTGAAACAAATCGTATCGTTCATTTGGGACGATAACGCTTATTCGGGCAAAAACGGCTCTAATTATGAAGGTCCAGCATGGATGAAAGAGCCAGCATTTAAAAATATTGCGTGGGTCGGCGGCGTTCGCGCTGAAGCCGCTTGGGTTTTTCCCGGTCCAAACCTCAACGATTTGAATATAGACGAAAAGGATTGTAAAGATTGTTTCGGTATGGCGTGGGCGGCAAAAAAATTAGCGGGATACGACGGTATTAAAGGATACCCGATATTTAATCCGCAGTTTTTGGCTGCGTATAAAGAAGGTGATAAATTTGTAGCCGTTAGCGAAAGTACCGGAAAATTGGGGGTTTATGTTATGCCTTTTGGTGGTACGGCGTTCAGTTTTTCTTATCCTTCAGGTAAAGGCGTTGACGAAATATCGTTTGACGGTAGTTACCAAGTTTCTTCTATGAATTGGCAAACAGGTCAAATGGAATCAAAGCCGATAGGCGATTGGAAAGGTTTAGATTGGGGTCAAAAAAACGATTTAATTCAGTCGGGAAAATTTATATTTAAGACGGATGAAGAACCTATTTTTACATCGCAACCGAAGAAAAACCCCGACGGAAGCAGTATTACGATGACTTTTAATATTATTAGCGGACAAATTATTCCCGCGGTAAACAGAATGACGGGAAACGCCGAAAGTTCCGCAAACCGCCAAAGCAAATGGGGATATTGGATTCCAAACGGATTGTATTCTTCTACGGATTTTGGCGGCGTAGCAATTTCGTGGGGACGCGAATATCCTATTATGCTTAACAGTTGGGATAGTAATAAAAATGACAAATTGGGTTCGGGTTACTATATGGATTATACAGTCGGCGACGCAGTCAATGGTCGTATGCAGGTTAACGGCTTTTTAAATGCCGCCTATCAGGAAGCAGCCGATTTGGGACACGAAATTGGAAATCACACAATAGACCATTTGGAAACCAACTCTATGCTTCCGTATAAAGCGGGTAGCGGAGCGACCGCATTTCCGGGTTTTGCCAATGCGGCAGACAACACAAAATTAATGCAATCGACCGCGTTTAAGGACGGATTTGGCAGATGGGCGGACGCTAACGGCGGTTACGACTTTGAAGGAATTGACCGTGTTACAATGCCCGACGGAGAAGTGCTTGAAATAAACGAAGCGACCGAATTTGGTCAAGCGTCCGGCGCGCCGCAACAGTTTATGGGCTGGGTTAGTTACGCGGGTAAAATTCTCTCAAAAGAAGCGTGGGCTGGACTTATAGGAATTGGCGAAGAAGAAATTCGCAATTATCTTGATATTTCAAAACAGAGCAACGAAGTCGTATCTTTCCGCGCGCCGCGTTTGGAAGTAAATTCAAATATGTTTTGGGCGCTTAAAGAATGGGGATATTTATACGACTGCGGCAACGAAGAAGGTTACGAATACAACGTAGACGGGACAAACCATTTGTGGCCCTACACTATGGACAACGGCTCGCCGAACGTCGCTTGGCAAAGAATGATAGGCGAAAACAAAAGCAATTTCGATTCGCTTCCATACGGTTTTTGGCAGTATCCGGTTTCCGTATTGATTGTTCCGAATCAGAATTGGCGCGGCGAAATGTACGACAGATACGTACAAATTAACGGATACGCGCCCGTTGCGGACGATAAAGAATCTTTCATAAGAAACGGAAAACTTACGGGCTTCGACTTTAATTTGTTTATTCTTTACGGAGCGACCAAAGCGCAGGCGTTAGAAACGTTAAAATATTCGCTCGACAAACGCAAAAACGGCGGAAGAGCGCCGATGCAAGTAGGTTGCCACAGCGATTACTTTACGCCGATTTACGATAATGCAACGCTTATGAACGCGGCAAACAAAAACACCTACGGAAAAGCGTTAAATTATAATACCTGGAAAGACAGAATTGCGACGTTTGAAGAGTTTCGCGATTACGGACTTCAACAAGGCGCATATTTTTGGGACGGAAAGAAAACGATTGAATATATAAAAACTCTTGTAGCGTCGGCAAAAAAAGGACAAGATATAAAGCCGATTACCAACTTGGAGTTTTTCTCGCATAACAGTAAATCTACCGTGAGCGGCGACCTTGCGAGCGGCGCGACAATAACGACTCAAAGCGCGAAATGGGAAACTGCGGGCTACGTTAGTTACGGAAACGCGGGCGATTTTGAGTTTGACCATATTTCGCTCGAATATTCTACGACTGCGCCGCTAACGATTCGTTTAATTACGGACGACCCCGTCGATGAAGAATATCCGTATGAAGTAACGTTAAACAACCTTAACGCTTGGGACGCAAGCGCGCTCGGAGGCAAGCCCCTGCGTTATGCGGTAAGCGGCGATATTCCTTTGAGCGCGTTTCAGAGAAACAACAATTTGGGTTACGACGACGGCAATGGCGCGCCGTATCCTGATTTGGTAGGTTTAAAAGTAAAGGATACGGAATGGACTAAAAGCATTAAGTCGATAGAAATAGCGGTTCAGGTTCCGACAGGTAAAGCGCAAACGACTTCGCTTTCTATAAGGAATCTCCAACTTTTCAGCGGCGAGAGAACGGCTGGATTAACAACGGGCATTACAAAAGCGCAAAAGGCAAACGTTATAAAAACCGCAGTTTTGGGAATGACTTCAAACGCGCTTAAACTTAATCTTTCAAATACGGGAGTGTACAACGTAGATATTATTACGGCAAACGGTCGCGTTGTAAAATCGTTTAAGAGCGTAAATTTGAACGCGGGCTTAAATACTCTTTCGCTTAATGGTTTGGCAAAGGGAATGTATATGGTTCGCATTCACAACAAGAATTTCAATACTTCGCTGAAATCGCTTGTGTTGTAAGAAAAATTTGGCTTGATTTTTTGATTTTTAATTCGGAGCGTATATTTTATACGCTCCGTTTTTTTGCGTTTTTTAGGCGGGAAAATGCGTGAAAAATGGTGTAAATTTGCAATCGGATTGCAAATTTACACCAAAATAAATTATATTATAGGTGAAGAGAGGAGGAAAAATGCCGAAATATCTCGACCCGAAAAACGATTTGATGTTTAAAAAAGTATTTGGAGAACATAAGGATTTATGTATCAGTTTGCTTAATTCTCTGCTGAAATTTGAAGGAAACGCGCAAATAGATTGGATAGAATAC
>WRFX01000148.1 GCA_009787445.1 Chitinivibrionia bacterium
CCCCCCCCCGAGAACTATTTTGTTGCATAACATTTTCAATTTTCAACAAAAATTCTTTTTCTTCTTCATTCTGTTTATTCAAATGAGGCGCTAAACGATAAAACCAAATATGTCGATAGTTAACATAGTTTTCAAGTTGTGAAACAATATTTTTTCCAATCCCTTTATCAAAACTATAGTCATAAAGTTCATCAAATATTTTTTCGATTTTATCTAAATCAAAACCTAACTTTATGAAATAATCTAATGTCACTTCATAATCTACCGGCTTACCTTTAAGCCAATAATTATCTTCCTGAAATCTAATTAAAAAAAATTCAAGTTCTTTTTTATCAATTTTGGGCATAATTTCCCCCTTTCATTTTTGTTTTTCAAATCCACGGGGAAAAAATTAAATGATTGTTTCCACCGTTTTTAACCGTTTTGTCGGTAATAATGTTGTTACACTATTCAACTTCAAGATGATAAGCCGTTGCAAACATCTCGAAAAAATATTTTTACTTCACTGCACTAATTAAGTATAGTACATATTTTCTGTTTTCGCAGAAATTTTTGTGCTTTTTATTAAAATTTCTCAAAAATAATTTTATTTATCAATTTTAAGCAGGCGGGCGCGTCGATGTTGCAACATAAAAACGTTTAATTGATTTTGATACAAACAACACTTTAAATTTATATAAACGCAATACGGTTAACGGTTCGTAAAAAATCGCAGTAAAATTCCCTTTTTGCTTGCGGCATTTAGTATTTTCCCCTTGTAAAAATTGAGTAATTTTTCGAAGATTAAAAAGGGAGCAAAAAATGTCTCAAATGGAAATTCAAGAGAATTCGGATTACGAAGCGGACGATATAAAATCGCTCAAAGGGCTTGAAGCGGTTCGCAAACGTCCTGCTATGTATATAGGTTCAACCGGTTCGTCCGGACTTCACCATTTGGTTTATGAAATCGTCGATAACTCCATCGACGAAGCGTTGGCTGGATATTGCGACAGAGTCGAGGTAACCATTCACGCGAACAACGGAATAACGGTTAAGGATAACGGGCGCGGCATTCCCGTCGGCTGGCACAAAGAAGAAAATATGTACACTCTGGAACTTGTACTTTGTACGCTTCATGCGGGCGGAAAATTCGACAACTCCAATTATAAGGTTTCGGGCGGGCTTCACGGGGTCGGGTCGTCCTGCGTTAACGCGCTTTCTTATTATTTGCGCGCGGAAGTCCGCAGAGACGGCAAGATATATGAGATGGAATTTGAACGTGGAAATAAAAAAGGCGACCTTAAAGAAATCGGAACGACTTCGGAGCGTGGAACGACTATTACTTTCTTTCCCGACCCTGAAATTTTTGAGGAAACGAAATACAGTTTCAAAATTCTTACGGCGCGGCTTCGCGAATTNGCGTTTTTGAATAAGGGAATAAAAATTCTAATTACCGACGAAAGAACCGAAACGCCGGACGGAGTGAAGGAAAGAACCGACGACGGCAAAGAAAATCCGCTTTGGACGGGAAGAATCACGGGAGAGCCGACGTCGCATGAATTTTGCTTTCCCAAAGGGCTTGTCGATTACGTGAAATACTTGAACGGTGCGGAAATAGACGCGCAAACGGGTGAGATAGAATTTGACGAAGACGTAAAAAAGCAACTCCTGCTTCCCGAACCCGTGCATTTTTTCCGTGAAGAACCAGAAATGGAACTTGAAGTCGCTTTTCAATACAACGACGGCTACGACGAAAAGGTGTATTCTTTCGCCAACAACATAAATACCCGCGAAGGCGGAACGCATTTGATAGGTTTTAGAAACGGCGTCTGGTCGACTATTGAGAGATATATCGACGAAAACAGAGATAAAATCAAAGCGCTTAAAGGGAAATCAAAGGAAGACAAACCTAAAAAAGGCAAAGAAAAAGACGCTCAAAACAAAAAAGAAGACAAGATAAAAATTGAGCGGGCGGATTTGTGGGAAGGTCTTACGGCGGTTGTAAGCGTGAAAATCAGCGAGCCGCAATTTGAAGGTCAGACGAAGCAAAAATTGGGAAATTCAGGCGTTTCGGCTATAGTAAACAAAAATGTTCAGGAAAGTTTGACCGCGTATCTTGAAGAAAATCCGCAGATTGCGCTGGAAATCTGCAACAAAATAGTAAATGCCGCGATTGCCAGAGAAGCGGCGAGAAACGCGCAGGAAAACGTTAGAAAAGTCGTAAAGGAAGGACGCGGAAAAGCCGAAAAACTTACGGATTGCACAAGTAAAAATCCTGTGGAACGGGAAGTGTTTCTGGTTGAAGGAGATTCGGCGGGCGGAACGGCGAAACGCGGGCGAAATCCTAAAACGCAGGCGATTTTCTGTTTGCGCGGTAAAATCCTTAATGTCGAAAAGGCGCGAATCGACAAGGTTTTGATGAATAAAGAAATAGAAGATATGATTTTCAGGGTTTTCAAATGCGGAATCGGCGATACTTTCGACATAAACTCTCTTCGTTATCATAAAATTATTATTATGACCGACGCCGACGTGGACGGGGCGCATATCCGCACGCTGCTTTTGACTTTCTTTTACAGAAAATTGCCCAAACTTATCGAGGAAGGTTACGTNTATGTNGCGTGTCCGCCGCTTTTNAGAATTAAAGACGGTAAAAGAATAGACGAATACGTTCATTCCGACGAGGAAAAGGAACAGATTCTTGTTAAATATAATTTGAAGGACAGCAGAAGCGTTAAGGTTTCGCGGTTCAAAGGGCTTGGAGAAATGGACCCCAAAGAACTTTCGGAAACTACGATGCACCAAAAAACGCGCTATTTAAAAAAAGTCGTCGTCGAAGACGCGATTGAGGCGGACAGGATTTTTACGACGCTTATGGGCGAGGAAGTCGAGCCGAGAAAAAAATTTATAGAGGAAAATGCCGATAAGGCGGATATCGATGCGTAAGACCGTGTTGATTTCAAACGACGACGGATATTTTTCGGCGGGAATCGAGTCGTTGATTTCCGCTTTCAAGGAAAATTACGACGTGTTCATCGTCGCTCCCGAAGCCGAACAAAGCGGAAAAAGCCACAGTTTTACTTTTCGGTCTTCATTGACTTACAAAAAAATAGAAAGAAACGACGAAATACCGTGTTTTTCGGTTGACGGCTCGCCCGCGGACTGCGTGAAAGTCGCTTTGGCGCATCTTATGCCTAAAAGTCCGGATTTTGTAATTTCAGGAATAAACAGCGGCGAAAATATTGGTATCGCCGTTTTTTATTCGGGAACTTGCGCGGCGGCGCGGGAAGCGGGGTTTTGGCGGATTCCGTCGGTCGCGTTTTCGCTTCATTATTTACAGAAAAAAAATATAGAAAATTATGGAAAATTAGCGCTTGAAATTTTTGAAAAATTACGCGCAAACGGATTTTTGGATAAAGTTGAAAAAACTATTTACAACGTAAATTTTCCTTATTTGCCGTTCGACGAAATTAAGGGAATAAAAATTGTTCGTCAAAGTTTGGCGTATTATAAGGATAGTTATATTGTCGAAGACGGGGAGACGAGCGGGAAAATTCATCTTAAAGCAAACGACGACGGAATGGCTGAAACCGAAACCGACGGCGAAACGTTTGACATAGCGGCAAGTTTTGCGGGATACGCCACGATTACGCCGATTCTGCTCGATACAACCGACGGCGAAACGCTTGAAAATTTGAGAAAGGCGTGGCGATGTTAAGCAAACAGGAACATTTAAATCGTAAGGATGCAATAAATTTGGGAAGTTTTTATACGTCTCAAATTATTGTCGATTTAACTTATTCCCTTTTGCAAAAAAATGTTGAAAATTTTGCGCAATTTACCGTTTTGGATTCTTCCTGCGGCTACGGCTCGTTTTTGTCGGATAGCAAAATAAAAAACAAAAAAATCGGAGCGGATATCGACGAAAAGGCATTCCAAAAAGCGAAAAAAAATTCGCCCGATACTATATTTATTCGTTGTAATTCCCTTGAATGCGTATCAAGAGAGAAATTTGCGTTAAAAGCGTCAGAAAAACTTGTAATTGTAGGAAACCCGCCTTATAACGATACAACTTCTATTGTTGGAAAAAAAAACAAGGATTTTTCGATAAGTTTGAGCATAGACCGCGATATTAAAACACGCGATTTGGGAATGTCGTTTTTACTGTCCTACAATAAATTAACTGCCGATTTTGTTTGCGTTTTGCACCCGCTTTCCTATTTAATAAAAAAAACAAATTTTTCACTTCTTAAAAATTTTACCCAAAATTATAAACTTATCGACTGCTTAATAATCAGTAGCGCTGAATTTTGTGAAACCTCAAAAACTGCGACTTTTCCTATTTTGATAGGGCTTTATAAACGTGATTTGCAAGGAATGGATTACAAATTTATTGAAAATTTCAAGTTTAACATTAAAGATTATGGCATATTTTGTCTTAATGATTTTGATACGATTGCCAATTATGTTCAAAAATATCCAAACAAAAAACATTTGGACAAAACATACGATACGGTAGCGAAATTTTGGACTCTTCGCGATATAAACGCCCTTAAACGAAACAGAACGTTTATTGATTCGGACACGTATAATACGGTTTATGTTTCGCGAGATAAATTGCCTTATTATTGCTATATAGATGTTTTTAAGCAATACGCCGACAGATTGCCGTTTTATTTTGGAAATTGCGACGTGATTATAGACAACGAAAAATTTGAGCCGATAAAGGAATGTTTTGTTTGCGAAAGTGTAAAGAATAATACCGTGTTGAAAGAGAAATTAAACTTTACGGATATTCCCGACGCGGAGGTGAAAATAGAGAATTATTTTAGAGAATTATTTGGAGGTAAAATATGTTGGAAATAAATAAAGAAGAAAGAAAAATATCTGTGAAAATTCCGCTTAAAATAAAGGGAAAACAATAACTATGAAACCTACGATTCTTGAAAAAATTATTGCCGAAAAAGGCGCAAAAATGAAAGGCGGGTTGTATCACAAAACGCAGATAAATTTGGCGTATAATTCCAACAGAATCGAAGGCAGCAGAATTTCGCAGGAGCAGACAAGATTCATTTTTGAGACGAAAACTATCGGTTTCAAAGACGAAGAAGCGCTTCCTGTTGACGATATTATTGAAACGGCGAATCATTTTGCCGCGTTTGACAATATGCTCGACAATATCGACGAAAACTTGTCGAATGAAATTATTAAGGAATTTCATAAAACTTTGAAAACGGCGACTACTCAGGCGAATTCTAATTTTTTTGCGCTTGGAAACTGGAAAAAAATACCGAACGAGGTCGGCGGAGTTGAAACGACTCTGCCTGAAAACGTTCAGGGAGAAATGGATAAATTAAACGGTTGGTATTTGAATTTGCCGCAAATTTCATTTGAAAATATTGTGGAGTATCATTACAAATTCGAGAAAACTCACCCGTTTCAAGACGGTAACGGACGGGTCGGACGGCTTGTAATGTTTCGCGAATGTTTAAAAAACGATATTGTTCCGTTTATTATAGACGAGCGGCATAAACAATATTATTATCGCGGACTTAAAGAATTTGAGAACGCGCGGGGGTATTTGATTGAAACCTGCAAATCGGCGCAGGACACTTATTGCGAATGGGTAAAATATTTTTATCCCGAATTGTGAAAAGTTGAAAAACAAAAAAAGGAGTTTATAAATGAGCGAAAACGAAGAAAACGAATTGGAAGAAAAAGAAATGCAAACGCCGGCAAGCGTTTCACAAGGAATAATTTCTCCGACATTACTTGAGGAGGAAATGAAACGCTCGATGCTGGATTACGCGATGAGCGTTATTACCGCAAGAGCGCTTCCCGACGTGCGCGACGGACTTAAACCTGTGCATAGACGAATTTTATACAGTATGCACGAAAACGGCTGGACGGCGTCTCTCAAAGACCATATAAAATGCGCGAAAGTCGTAGGCGCGGTTATGGGCGATTATCACCCGCACGGCGACACTTCTATCTACGACGCGCTGGTGCGTATGTCGCAGCCGTGGTCGCTTCGATATTGCGCTATCGACTTTCACGGAGGCAACGGCTCGATAGACGGCGACAAAGCCGCGGCGTATCGTTATACGGAATGCAAATTGGACAAAATGGCTGACGAAATGCTTGTCGATATTAACAAAAACGTCGTCGATACGGCGAAAAATTTCTCGGAAGACAAAGACGAACCGATAGTTTTGCCGTCGAGAATCCCGTTTTTATTGGTAAACGGCTCTTCGGGCATCGCGGTCGGAATGGCGACGAATATGCCGCCGCATAATTTAAGAGAGGTCGTTTTAGGAATTAAAGCGACGCTTGAAAATCCCGATATTGAAATTGACGATTTGATAAAATATGTTCCCGCGCCGGACTTTCCTACGGGCGGACTTATTTACGGAAGAAGCGGAGCGATTGAAGCGTATAAAACGGGTCGCGGAAAAATAATTATGCGCGCCAAAGCCGATATAGTCGATACGGATTCAAGCGGACAGGGCGGAAAAATTATTATCAACGAAATTCCGTATATGCTTAGCAAGGAAAATCTCGTAAGAAAAATGGAAGAGTTAGCCGCCGACA
>WRFX01000149.1 GCA_009787445.1 Chitinivibrionia bacterium
TATTTAAACAAATTTATTTCGATATTTATTTTAATGTCTATCGGTTTTTTCTTTATTACGTTTTCAACATTGCGACTTTCAAAATCTGCAGGAAGTAAAATTANATTGTCGCGCTCATAACTTCTCGTATAATTTTTCATCTTTCTATAAGCATCCTCGTTAGATAAAAATATCGGATAACCCGCGACAAATTTATCGTTTTCTATCAGTTGCGTCGTCAAAATATAACTATTGTCCGTTTCTTTATATTTATAGAATGGAACGCTTATTTTTTCGTAAATTTCGCAATCTTTATCTATAGTCCAAACGTTTGCAGTAAGAGAATCTATTTTATCTGAACCTTGCCTACGGGAAAACATTTTTTTGTAGATATCTTCCCGTATTTCAGGATTTTTATTTTTTTCTATTTCAAACAAAAATGTTAATGGTGATGACGCATAGTCATACAAAGAATCTATCATATTGCAAAATTTTTCGGTATAATATCCTTCATTAATCATATCATAACACCACGTATTATTATGATTTAACATTTCGTTTATACTACCAATATTATAATAAAATCTTACCTTATCTTGTTGTTGTCCTCCTCGTTCAGGATATTCGTCGTTTTTTATTCTTGGGCTCATATAAATTATTTTTAGATTCGGCGAAATGTCGTTTTCAGAAAATACACATTTTTTTTCTTGTTCCTGTTTTTCTTCTTCTTTTTCTGCACAAGAAAAAACTAACAAAAAAAGATTTGTTATAAAAAGAATAAAAACAAAATTTTTTAGTGGGTTAAGCATTTTTAATCTCCATAATAAATAAAACATTTGGAATAATCAAACTTAAAAATAATATTTTGACACGCTCCTCTATTTAAAACATCTATGTTTCCTGAAAAAATTGTATCGCCAACTGAAAATAAATTAGCAAAAATGCAACTGGTATCTACAAGGTCATTCATAGATTCTATTTTTTTATTGTCGGTTTTTCTAAATATTGAAAAATATAAGTAGTAATACCTTTCATCTCGAAGATTATAACATTCATTATTATAAAGCATTTTACAATCCTTTTCGGAATAATATTTACATTTGTTTCGACAATAATCGTCAAGCGACAAAATACTGTCTATAATTATATATGCGTCAACTTTATTGTATGTGCATTTACCACCGTCATTTTCTATACAAGATATAAACATAATACTCGTTGTTGACATAAAGACAAACATCGACAAAATAATATTGCGTATAATCATATTTACCCTTATTCAAAATTTAAACATTCAGAATAACCGAGGGAATTCAAAATAATTGGATCACACGTACCAGAAATTATTGTATCTACTCGACAAGAAAGAGTATCGCCTATTAAAAACAAATTAGATGAAACACAATTAGCGTTTAATAAACTTTCCCAGCGTTTAGAAGGATTCCACGGTTCTATTAACAATTCCTTGTCGTCGGATTTACTAAACACAGAAAAATATACAACATTGCTTAATATGCTATCAATAACCATATAGGCATCAATGTTATTATAATAACATTTTTTGTTACCGGGTACTTCAATATTTTCTTCATTTTCTTTATTACAAGAAAATGTTAATGCAATAGCCAAACCTACCGGCAATAATAATTTAATTGTTTTCAAGTTCATAAATATATCCTACAACAGCTTCTTCTGGTTTACAAGGCGCCCAATAAGAATTTTCAACTTTAGTTCCGTTAGCTAAAACCACTCCATCTTTATAATGTACGACATATGTTGTAAAATAAACATAACTGTCATCTTCTTTTGTTATTTCACAATATCTTAAAAACGGGTTATCACTTATAGCCGCAATACCAACTGATTTAGGGAAATAAGGTCTGTAATTTAGTCCTTTGGGGTCACGATTTACCCGAAAATTAACTTTATATAGTTCAACATTAGGCAACACTTTCATAGATGTAATACTGGGAACATTAGGAATATCAGGCATTGCTTCCTTTGGATTTCTTAAAACTTTAAGATTCATTTCCCCTAATAATTCATGCCCAATATAATCTCCTCGGTTGCTTCTTTTTGATATTATACGGGATATGTTATCTTGCCAATCAACCGCAATATCTGATACAAAACTGTCGTAACCATTTATTACAACTTCGCCTATGTATGTATAGCTAGACGGATTTGCGATATTCCCCATTTTTATATAAAAAATCTGCCTATTCAGGTGAGAATTTTGTGCTATCCAAACTTTACCATAATCAACACCGTTTTCAATATGATTATCATTCCAACCTATAATATTTACTGCATGGCGTCCATTGTATGTTTCATCACCCTCAATAATATTAGAGTTTCGTCCCCATTTTTCAGGCCAATCTAATGCTACAGATACTGCCCTGTGATAAAAATAAAGTAGACTTTTTACTCTTGTTTCTATCTTATCCTTATCAAAGTCGACTACGTGTTTATTGGCAATCATATAAGCTTTATTTTTTAGAATCTTTGCTCCTGAAAAATGGTCAACCGCATTTTGATTTGACCAAATACAATTACTAATAACATATGGATTATATTTCTCTAACGGAATTATCCACCCTTTTTCCGACATATCTTGCAAATTATCATAAACATTTGCTCCAACATCGCCACGGTTTCTTTTATCTAATAATTCTTTTTCAGAAAGATCTATATTGTATTTAGAAAATTGAAAATCTTTTTTTTCTATCAAATGCCGTTTCGTTTCTATTTCCAATAAACCGACGGCAGAAAAATATGAACAAGAATTACAAATTCCTTGAGATACGCGCCTATTCCCTCTATAAGATAAATAACCGCTAACATCTGTATCCAATGAAAATACTTTTGGGAAAACAATTTTTCCGTTTGATGTATTGTATATAGATAAATTATCTTCTGTTATGCCAACAATATCGCCATATTCAATAATATTTTCATTTACATATTCCGCATAATCTTTTGGATATACTGAAATTTCCAATTCTCTATTTGATATTTTGCTTTCAATATTGTCAAAACCGCTTATTAAAATTTTTCCGTCGGGTTCGTTTACTCCATAAATTTTCAGTATTGTACACCCCTCTGTATTTCCCTTAATTAATACGGTATTTCTGCCTTCATTTAAAAATAAAATACCGTCGACGTTTAAAAAAGAACAGACAGAATCGTTAGAAAATTCAGCGATGTAGTTTTTAAAAGTCTCGTTTTTGCTAATATCAATATAAAACTCGGCGACGTTGCCTTCGCGCAACCACATTGATATTCTTTTTTGATACTGTGAAAAAAACCAATTAACATCACTGTTTTTCGGTCGACTAAAATCAACGTTTTCAATATCTACAGTTTGAATATCATTTGTAATCATTGTATTTCCGGCGGTGGTCCCATTTCTACCGCCACCACTACACGAAATAAACAATAATGAAAACAAAACAACAAACAATGTTTTTTTCATAAAAATTATTCCTTTCTAAAACTGCGAATGTTTAAATTCGTATCTAATATTTTTCGACTTCATAAATATTGCATAACAAAAATTATGTTCTCCCTGTAAACGATGATTGTCTATCAACACAACAGGTTTATTACTGATAAAAACGTAATAATCACCTTCCGAACCAGTTCGATTCGCCCATATTGAAAATTTTTTTGCTTTATCAAGAGGATTATTAACATCATCTAATCCGATAACTTCAAAATGAATACTGTTTACTTTTGTTTGTCTCTTTTTTGGTATTTTAATACGTATATATTTCGCGTGATTCGTTTTTGCCGCAAATTCCAACTGTTCAATAAACTGTATACCCGCAAATATACGCGGCGCTGTTGTTGAATAATAAAATTTTCCGTCGGCTCCAATATATCCCAAAATATCGGAAGGTTGTTCTATTTTAGGAGGCGAATAATACTCATATGCTCCCACTTCAAAAATATCATTAGTCGGACGAAGCGTTTCTATTATATCTTCCAAAACCCCAATATCTTTGCCTTTATCGATACAAGGACTACCTTGCTTCAAAAACAATCCATCATCATCGCTACCCCAAAACCCATCCTCACCTCTTGGTTTCTCCACCTCTGCAAACATCGGCTCATCACTAATATTTCCCTCGCCTGCAAAACCGCCTTTAACGCAAGAAAATTCGACCTCAAAACCACCGCCCGAAAACTCTCCACTCTCATTCCAAAAGATAGAATTAACCGCTTTAATATTTGAATTTTTGCTGACAACGCCAACATTATTTTTAGTAGAAGTGCAATGAATCAAATTTATTTGTGAATTTTGCGCCAAAACCGCAGTATCGTTTCCGTAAAATATAGAATTTACAAATTCTATATTTGCATTTTTCGCCGAAAGCGCGGTGCCTTTATTTGTCGAAAAAACAATTCTTTCTGCTAATATATTATCTTTTTTCTCCAAATAAAACGCGCTTTTGCCTACATTTCCTTCAAACAGCACCATCTGTAAATCTTGCGCGCCTTTTGCCGCAAAAATTCCCGCTCCGTTTTCTTTTGCGACATTATTTTGAATTATAATCTCTTCAATTTTAGGGACAACATTTTCGCTAAAAATTCCACCGCCGTTTGTTTCTGATTTTCCGTTTTGAACGGTTACGCCTTTAATTTTTACGCTTTTTGCATTTTCAAAGCCCTTTATTATTACCGTTTGTCCAATATTTTGTCCGTCAATAATAGTTTTATATGGGCTTCCAAGCGGCTTTTCATCTGGCTCTGTTCCCAAATATCCACCTAAAATTTTCGTTCCCTGACCAAACGTAACATTTCCGTAAGTTCCCTCTGCTACTCGTATTTCTCTGCCCGTTTCTTTCGCTTTTTTTAGCGCGTCGCCTAAATTATTAAGCGCAGAAGCCCAACTTTCTCCATTGCCGACTGAACTACTACTATTCACAAAAATCGCGTTTGTCCAATATTTTTGAAAATCGAGTGTGTAAAAAGATACGAGTCCACTTACCGTATCTTCAATTTCAAACAGATATTTATTACCCGTATTTGTTTGAGTAACTTTGTAATTTTTGGAAGATAAAACTTCTACAAATTCTATATTTTCATTTACAGAAATTACGGAAAAATATTCTGCCGTATGTATGTCAAATTCGGGCGCAAAATGATATTGCGAATGAAAAATATCCGTTATATAAGGAACGCCGTTTACAACTGCTCCGTATTTTACTTCTATCTCTTTGGCAAAAATTGCCCCGTTCACTTTTGCGCCGCTATTTACAATAACTTTTGCGTTTGGAGCCGTTATTATCGCGTTTATTTCCGAGTGGTCGGGAATTATTAAATCACTACTCTGATTCGTATAAATTTTTAGAGATAAAGGCGACTTTTTACCCAAAAACGTAACCTTTGTCCCGCTCCCTAAATGTATACTATCTTGTATATTTAATTGTATATTTTCTCCCGCCAAAATATTAAGATTTATTTCTAAATCATTGCTATTAAGAGACAAAGTTTTTAAATTGTAAATCCCTTTGGACAACTGCAAACTCCCCCCGTCTCTAACCGAAACGTCTCTGTAATTCCCCGATGAAAGAACTACTTTTTCTCTCCATTTGCCGCTTATATCTTGACTTGACGTCGGTACATTTTTTCTCTCAATATTAAAATCATAATCGTGTTCTCTAAAAACTTCTCCGTTATGTTTCGCTTCCCAGCCCAAAGTTAAGCCGTTTTTCGCATAAACATTTCCATTTATTAGCGCCTCCGCAGAAGTTGATACTTCGCCTTTAGAATAAATATCTCCGTTAACTATCGTTTGCCAACCGGCAGACATTCCCACAAAAACTTTTTCGTTTGCCCCAATATTTCCCGCTATTTTTACGCCACTATTCAAATTTAGTTCTTGCGTCGCAAAAAGTAAAAACTGCGACAAACTTTCGACCGCGCTTTTTTCTTGCTCCTCGTTTTTGCTTAAATCTATTACCGTTTCCTCTAAACAACTTCCCATTTCTTTCCAACCGCCCCAATTCGTTACTCCCGGAACTTCCCGAGTTGACCAAGCCGCCTCGTAATTCTTACCCAAATAACTCACTTTAGAATTTGTATAATATTCTGTATTTTTTTGATACGGCAAAAAACACGGATTTGCAAATATTTCAAACAAAAACGAAAATATAAAAAATAGTAAAAATAATTTTTTCATAATTTTAATCTTTCACTCCCAACATAAAACTCTTTGCAGAAACATTGCCAATCCTATCCGTCGCTACTAATCTTACCAAATACGTTCCCGACGACACCCGTTTGCCCGCCTGATTTAGCAAATTCCAAGTAAATGTTTTCGTCCCGTTCACATTGTTGTCCGACAATAAAAACACCCTACCACCTATCGCGTCGCTTATCGCTATTTCAACCGAAACTAAAACGTCCGTCTTTACCAAAATTTCCGCTTTACTTTTTACAGGATTTTCCAAAACTCCTAATTCTATCTCAAATACCGTCTTCGGAAAAGATAACATATTGTCTACTAAAACATCGCCAATATTATATATACTATCATTGCCTATATACGA
>WRFX01000150.1 GCA_009787445.1 Chitinivibrionia bacterium
GCCAAAATATCGAGCGGATTTTTGTTTAACAGCGCGTCCATTTCGCCCTGCGGCATCGAAAACGGATTGTGCGAAAATTCTATTTTGTTCGTCTCGCGGTTCAATTCAAACATCGGAAAATCCACTATCCAGCAGAAACGATATACGTCTTTTTCTACAATATCCAAATCCTGCCCTAATTTTACGCGCAGTTTTCCCGCGATGTCGCTTGCCGTATGCTCTTCGTCGCACATAAAAAATACTACGTCGCCGTCCTTTGCGTTTGTGCGCTCGACTATCTTTGCTATTGTCGCCTCGTCCAAAAATTTAAGTATCGGTCCCTTTATTTCGCCGTCTTTCCAAGTAAGATAGGCAAGTCCTTTGGCTCCGATTGATTGAGCGTAGTTTACCATTTTATCGAAGAACGAACGCGGCTGATTCGCGCAGTTTTTTACGGGGATTGCGCGGATGACGCTTCCGTTTTTGACGGCGGTCGCGAATGCCGCAAAACCGCTGTTTTCAAAAATATCGCCCGTTTCGCACATTTCAATGGGGATTCGCAAGTCGGGTTTATCGGTTCCGTATTTGAGTAACGCCTCGCGATAAGGGATTCTTACAAACGGCGCGGCGTCTGTTTTATACGTCCCGAATTTGTTGAAAGTATCCGACAAAACGTCTTCGAGAATCGCGAAAATATCGTCCTGCTCGACAAACGACATTTCAATATCCAACTGATAAAATTCTCCCGGACTTCTGTCGGCTCTTGCGTCTTCGTCTCTGAAACAGGGCGCAATCTGAAAATATTTATCGAATCCGCTTACCATAAGAAGTTGTTTGAACTGCTGTGGCGCCTGCGGAAGAGCGTAAAATTTACCCGGGTGAACGCGGCTCGGCACAAGGTAATCTCTTGCTCCTTCCGGAGACGAACTCGTTAAAATCGGCGTTTGAAATTCCATAAATCCGTGCTCGGACATTTTTTGCCGCAAATGCGCTATCACCTTGCTTCTCATAATAATATTTTTGTGCAGGTTTTCTTTTCGCAGGTCGATATAGCGATACGTAAGCCGCAAATCTTCGGGCGCTTCCTTTTCGGGAAAAACGGGGAAAGGCAGCGCTTCGCATTCGCCCAAAACCGAATAATCTTTCGCCGTTATTTCTATTTCGCCGGTCGTCATATTAGGATTTATATTTTCCTCCGTTCTCGCGACGACGACGCCCGAAAATTCGATAACCGTTTCTTTCGGCAAATGTCCTATTGCGTACTGATTTTGATTATCGGGATAGATTACTATTTGCGTGAGTCCGTAATGGTCGCGCAAGTCGATAAAAAGCACTCCGCCGTGGTCGCGTCTGTTGTGAATCCATCCGCAAAGTTTCACTTCCTTGCCGATATCTTGCTTTGAAAGTTCGCCGCAAGTGTGCGTGCGATACAAATTCGCCATAAAAATTTCCTTTCTCGTAAAATTTCGGAGTAAAAATACTATTTGGCGAAAAATGAAAACCGAAACGAAAAGCAAAATAAAATTAACGCGGATAATATAATTTTATTGAAAAATACAAAAAAACGCGCATTTTTAATGATGCCAAATTCGGAAATATTAGAGGAAATTCCCAAAGGACATAAAAATAACTGCATAATTGTGCGGTAAATAAACGCATTCAAAAATAAACCCGTTTTAATATTTAATATTGGAGTAAATATAGATTTTTACCCAATATTGCAATTTCATATTTTATATTTTTTAGCAAAATAGTATTTTGTATCTGAAATTCAACTTAAAAAAGGAAAATTTATGAAAAAAAACAAGAACATAAATATTTTCAAAGTTATTTTTCTATTATTCGCGCAGTATTTTGCCGCGTTCGCGCAAATTCCGCAAGGATATTACGACGCCGCGCAAGGAAAAATCGGCGCGGAACTAAAATCTGCGCTGCACGAAATAATTTTAGACCACACGCCTCTATCTTACGACGCATTATGGACTGCTTTTGAAAAAACCGACGTCGCGGAAGACGGCGCAGTTTGGGATATGTATTCGGAATGTGTGTTTGAATTTTTTATAAATCAATGCGGACGCGGCAACGCTAGAACCACTTGCGACTGTTATAATCGCGAACATTCCTTTCCGAAAAGTTGGTTTGGCGGCGAAATTATGCCGATGTTTACCGACTTGTTTCATCTTTATCCGACCGACGCGATAATAAATTCGCAAAGAAATAATTTTCCTTACGGAGAAGTCGGCGAAACCAACACAATAAAAGAAAACGGAAAAGGAAAATACGGACGCGCAAGAGCGGGTTTAGGACACACGGGAACGGTTTATGAACCCGACGACGAATATAAAGGCGATTTTGCAAGAACATATTTTTACATAGTAACGCGCTACGAAGACATTATAGAGGACTGGTACGAAAACGCGGGCGCAAAACAAATGCTCGACGGCTCTCCATATCCCGCGTTTAAGGAATGGGCTTTACAAATGCTTTTAAGATGGCACGAAAACGACCCCGTAAGCCAAAAAGAGATAGACAGAAACAACGAAATTTACAAATTGCAGGAAAACAGAAATCCTTTCATAGACAATCCGCTATACGTTAGAAATATTTGGCTAAACGAACCGCAAATCGTCGCCGTCAATCGCGAATTTTACAACAAAAAAGGCACGGTTTCAATAGTTATACAAAATAGAATTTTACGAATAAACGCAAATGCAAAAAATATCCAAAAAGCAAGAATTTATTCGGCAAACGGAAAAATTATAAAGGAATTTAACGAAAACAGCGTAGATTTATCGGGACTTTCAAAGGGAATTTATTTATTAAAACTTCCAAAAACAAGTTTAAAATTTACGCTCGAATAAAGAGATAAAATAATGGCTAAAAAAAGTGCGATAATAATAGCGATTTTGTTTTTTTGCAATTTTTCATTCGCAATTTCCGCAACCGATATTGTGCCGATTTACGTATCGAGCAACGCGATAGGCGCAATGCTCGACGAAATTTCGCATTCCATAGAACCTTACGCGCAGGATTGGACGCGCAAATGGGAGCATCCTGTCGAAAAAAAAGAAATCGAAGAAAAAATTATTTCGGCGATAAACAAATTAAATTCGCAAATTTGGGCTGACGATTTATGGACTCTCTATTTTATGCAGGCGCTACTTTGGCATTATTATTATCAATTAGAAAACGAAAAAGGATACTTTTTTTGCGATTCTATCGGTAAAATTATGCAAAAACAATTTCCGCAAAAATACGAATCGTTTTGGCTCGTCGGAGTTAATAAAATTAAGGCGGGAAGAGTAGCCGAAGGATTTGCGATTTTAGATTCTCTTTACGTAAACGTCGCGGTTTCTTCGTCGTTTTTGAACGAATATTCGCTTTTGTCAAAAAAATGTTTCGTTCCGAAAAATTACGAAAATAACAGTATTATAAAAGACCGCGACAGAGGCGATTTTTATTTTTCGCCAAAAGAAACAAAACCCGTTTTATCGTTTTGGAAAACCGAAGAACGCGACGGACGAGTAAGTTTTATTTTTACGGAAAGATATTCTTTTATCGAAAATTTTCAAATAAAATATCCTAAATTATACAAAGACGAAGAATTTGAATTTGACGTAAAAATAGACGAAAAAATTTCAAGAGAAGTCAAAAAAAACGTACTTTGGGAACCCGCAAGAGCCGCGCCGCATCCGGTAGTTTATACCATAACCGTCGACAGAGGAAAACAGGAACTTTCGCTTTTTGAATATCTTGTCGCGATAGTTTATAAACGATTCGACTACATTTCGGAAATAAAACCGCCGCTTCACAAGGACGGAATTTCTGTTCGCGGCGGAAGTTACAACGTAATCCGCGGCGTTTCGGGCGAATCGGTAATTTACACGCTTTACGATTACGAAACATTTGGAAATACGCAAGAATTTTACACAACGCCAAACACGTTAAAAAACGTAAAACCGACGAAAAATCGCGTAATTGTCTCGTTAGAGACGACGCAAAAAATGGAACCCAAAGCGATAGATTTCTACATAGACGTCGTAAACGGAAATTTTGTCGCTCGTTAATGCTTTTTTTGAACGCTTTCCGCCAAACATTCGACTACGGACTTAAATTTCTCTTTGTTAGTTTCGCTTAAATCGGATAATATTTTATGCGTCGCGTACATAATTTTAGAAATTTCAAGTTTTGTGGTTTCTTCTTTCGGAAGTCGCTGGTAATTGTAGCCGTCGTCCAATGGATTGTTGCCGTTTTCGTTTGTTCCGCAAAAACGCACGTCAAAAAGCGGATTTATGCTCACGTCTTCTATTGCGGAGTTCACTTTCGATTCTCTGCAATAGATAAGAGTCGGCTTTTTCGGCGCGTCCTTATCTTTTTGTATCGTGGCGATTTTTGCTAAAACTCCGATATTTGTGCTGTCGATATAATCGCATTTGCGCAAATCTACAATCACGTCTTTAACTTCGTCTTCCGCGACTTTTTCGCTGACGAAATCGATAAATCCTTTTGCGCTCGAATTATATCGAATTTCGCCTATAAGTTTAATTCTACACACGCCATCGTCGTCAATATACGCTAAAACGTCGTTTTCTTTGTTTCCGCTCATTTGTCAGTCCTCGCTCTCGTTAAAACAGGTTCGTTTAAAGAACTCTTTTACCGCACTTCTTGTGGTAAAATATAATAAATTTTCTTGCAAAATTCACATATTATTTGAATTTTATCGTCGGTTCGTTTAATTTCTTTTTTCGTTTCATCGTCGAATAAGTTCAGCGCGTTTAGCAGATTTTCCTTGTCGCAAGCGCATTCAAAGGACAAATTTACGCTGTCTAAAACTTCGTATTCGACGTCTGAAAAAATATTTTTCAGCAAATCTTCGGGGTTTTTCTTCTCTAAAAGCGTCGAATTTAAAGAAAATGCCGAAGTAGCCAAAGATATTTTTTCCAATTCCGTCGTTTCGTTCGCGTTTATTTTTTCGTTTTGCGCAATTTTCTGCACCAAATATCCGCCCGAAATTTCTACGCCGCTGTTATCGTTATTTGGAATAGTCGAAACCGCCACGGCGCTGGGAATTTGTTCGGATTGAGTAAAATAATACGCGACGTCTGAACCAATGTCGCCCGTTACGCAGTTTATTGTTCCCGAATACGGCTGTTTCAATCCTAAATCTTTGCAAACGGTAAGTTGCGAATTTTTTCCTATCGCTTCGTTTATTTGCGTTTTTACATCTACATCTTCGCAAAATTCGCTTTGCGGATTAGCCGCGTATCCTCTTACTTTGCCGTTTGCCGTCGCTTCAGCCATCGCTTTGCCGATAACGCCGTTTCCTTTGTACGTTAAGGAAATTCGCTCCCCGCTTCCTTTGAGAGTTGCGCCGCACAGAAGCGCCGCCGTAAGCGTATTTCCCAAAATTATTCCCGAAAGCGTCGCGGGTTTTTGGATTTCGTAGGCGCTATTTACGGTATTTGTAGTAATCGCCGCGAAAGCCCTTATCGTTCCCGATTTTGAAATTGCCTTAATAAGCGTATCCGTCATAAAAATGTCCTCAAATCTCTTTAATCCATAAACGCGACGGTAAAAATAAGTTATTCCGCAATAAAATAGCGTAAATTTACAAACTTTTTTACAATTTCCGCTTAAAATATATTATTTTACGTTTTTATTGAGACAATTTTTTAAGGAAACCATTTTTATGAAAAATTTATTTTTTCCCAACAAAATTTCGATAATTATACCGATTTTTATATTTTTTTCGCTTGCCCAGCGCGTAAGCGGAGTTTCGGCTTATCCGTATCCGATAGACATAGAACAACCCGACGGCTCTATAATTACCGTTAAATTGCGCGGCGACGAATGGATAAATTGGCGCACGACTCTCGACGATTATACTATGCTTGTAAACGGCGACGGCGAATTGGAATACGCAATTTTGGACGAATACGGCGATTTGCAATTATCGGGAATACGCGCCAAAAACGAACGCGAACGCACGCAAGAAGAGATAAAATTTTTGCAAAAACTCCCCCGAAATTTAAGATTTAGCGATTCGCAAATTAACGTTTTGCGACAAATAAGCGCGATAAGAGAAGATACGCAAGAAGAGATAAAATCTGCGCCGATTCAGGGAACTATTCGCGTTCCCGTTATTCTCGTGGCGTTTAGAGATAAGCAGTTCACAAGAACGAAAGCGCAATTTGAAAGTTTGTTTAATCAGATAAGTTATACGGACAACGGGAGAATTCCCGGAAGTTTGAACGATTATTTTTACTTAAATTCTTACGGAAAATTTGATTTGCAGGTAGACGTTTTTGGACCTTACACTTTGCCTAATCCTATATCGTATTACGACCACAACGGAAACGGAGGCAACGGCGCAGGCGCAAGAATGGCTCGCGCCGCAGTTTTGGCGGCAATCGCGGACGGATGCAGTT
>WRFX01000151.1 GCA_009787445.1 Chitinivibrionia bacterium
TTCATTTAACTTTTTTAAAAAGGAGCAACTATTATGTTTGCTAAAAAAATGCTTGTCGCATTGTTGATTGGCGCGTTTACGTGTGTTACGTTTGCGCAGGACGCAAAACGAGTTTATTTAGGAGTTCGCGCGGGCGCGGGCGTTGGTCTTTCGGCTATGGATGATGAGAGTGAAAAATTACTCACGGACGCAGGCGGTACAATTACCCGCGGAGGCGCTTCTTTTGATGTTGCACCGTTTGTAAGTTTGCAGTTGGCAGACGTTTTTGCGCTTCAAACGGAATTACTCTTTACCAAATATGGCGTAGGAACAAATCTTAGCATTATGGGCTATAGTATGGAAACAAATATCACAAGGTCTGCTATGGCTATACCTGTTTTGGCAAAATTGACTTTTAGACCAGAAAACCTTTCTATTTCGGCTTTTGTAGGTCCTCATTTTACGGTAAATATGGGAAAATGGAATGTAGACGCTAACGTAATGGGTATAGAAGCAAAACAAGAATATACCGACGATGAATTTAAGAAATATTTAGCGGACACGTATGATGCGGACTCGACTGATTTAAAATTTGCGCCCGTTGGATTAACTGCGGGAGCGTCTTTTGGATTTGCGGCAGGACCGGGAAATTTGTTTTTTGACGTCAGATTTCTCACGGATTTGGGAATGGCTAAACTCACGGCTTATTTGGATGACGAAAAAGCAGAAGGAGATTGGATGCGTCGCGCAAAATTGAGTTTTACGGTAGGTTATGAATTTGGCGCAGGTTCAAGGTAATAAAAAGTAATAAATTGTTGTGAAAATTTGCCGTTTAATTTTGTCGCAACATTTTTTTAACGGCGATTTTTTTAGCGGGGCGGGCGTAGAAATACGCTCTCCCCTTTTTTGTTTGGCGGCGAATAGTATTTTTTATTGCAATAAGGAGAAAATTATGCTTGTATATCTTGATAATTGCTGTTATAATCGCCCGTTTGACGATTTGTCTTTTGTTTCCGTACAACTTGAAGCGGAAGCGGTATCAATTATACAATGGCTTATAAAAGACGGAACATACAAACTTGTCTGGTCTTATATGCTTGACTATGAAAATTCTCAAAATCCATACGAAAACAGAAAAATTTCAATAGGAAAGTGGCGTGAATTTGCGATAAAAGATATTGACGAAAGTCGGGAAATAATAGAACAGGGAAAACTTATTGCAAAATTAAACGTAAAACCAAAGGATTCTTTGCATATTTCTTGCGCGGTGTTTGCGAAATGTAATTATTTTATAACTACCGACAATAAACTTTTGAGTAAAATCGTTAAAAATATAGAAATTATTAACCCGATTGATTTTTTAAGAGAACAAGGAGTTAGATTATGATAAACGACGCAGTATTGAAAACAAAAGGTACCGAATTGTTAATAAAAGAATTCGGTTTGGATAACGCTTCGAGATTTTTTACGCTGATTCAAAAAGAGCATTTTGATTATACGAAATGGCAAGAAACGCTTTTTAACGGTTTGTCGCTTGAAGAGATAAGCGCAAATGCCGCTGAATACAGACGTTTGCGCCGCGCACCGTCGGGAGTGTGAAAAGCGGTTGCTTTTTTGTTGGCGGCGAATTATCAATGTCCAAAAATTAAAATTCATATAAAACAATAATAAAAGAACGTAATTTTTGACAATATAAAACAATTTTTATAAAAATTTTTATAAAATTAAAGTAAAATAATTGTTATATATTGTTTCGGCAATGCGCAAAATATTATTTTTACTACAAACGCGGCGGTTGCCGCAATACATTATTCGATTAAAATGAAGGAGTTTTTTATGGCTGCTGCAAAAAAAACGATTAAGGAAAAACAATCTATCGCAAAAGGCGCGCAAGAAGACAGCGCCGAAGAATCCACAAAAAAACACACTTGGGAAGTTGAAGCCAGAGAAATGGACGTCGAAGGCATTCGCGAGGACTTTCTTTACAAAATCAAATATAATTTGATTAAGGATTCCCAAAGTTATACTTCTAACGACGCATTTGTCGGGCTATCTCTTGCGATGCGCGACCGTCTCGTCGAAAGATGGATAGAAACGCAAAAAAAATATACCGCAAAAAACACGAAAAGAGTGTATTATTTGTCGCTCGAATTTTTAATGGGGCGGCTTTTGGGCAACAACGTATCGAATTTGGGAATTACCGACAACACTCGCACCGCGCTAAAAGACCTCGGACTTTCGTTTGAAGATATTGAAGACCAAGAAATAGACGCGGGACTTGGAAACGGCGGTCTTGGACGTCTTGCCGCGTGCTTTTTGGATTCTATGGCGACTATGGAACTTCCGTCGGTCGGCTACGGAATAAGATACGAATTTGGAATATTTTTGCAAAGAATTACAAACGGTTATCAAATAGAAAGCCCAGAACAATGGCTTGCAAACGGAAATCCGTGGGAACTTAAACGTCCGGAATATCAATATCATATTCATTTTTACGGAAGAACGGAAAATCACGTCGACGATTCTGGCAAAACACGCCGACATTGGATAGACACCGAAGACGTTATTGCGGTCGCTTACGATTTTCCCATTCCCGGTTACAGAAACAACACGGTGAACACGCTTCGTTTGTGGAGCAGTCAAGCGGAAGACGATTTTCATTTTGGAAGTTTTAACTCCGGCGATTACGTCGGCGCCTGCCGCGAAAAACTTGAGGGGGAAAATATTTCAAAAGTTCTCTATCCTAACGACAACAATCACAGCGGAAAAGAATTGCGCTTAAAACAGCAATTTTTCTTCACTTCCGCGTCTTTGCAGGATATAATTCGCCGCCATTTCAGAAGCAACAAATCGCTTGAAAATTTTGCGGATAAAACCGTAATTCAACTTAACGACACGCATCCGGCAATTTCGGTTGTGGAACTTATGCGCCTGTTTTTGGACGTATATAATATGGAATGGGACGCGGCTTGGGCGATAGTTACGAAAACCTTCGCTTACACGAACCACACTCTTATGCCCGAAGCGCTCGAAAGATGGTCGGTCGGGCTTTTGGCTAATCTTTTGCCGCGCCACATAGAAATTATTTACGAAATTAACGCGCGTTTTTTGCGCGAAGTTTCATACAGATTTCCCGGCGACAACGATAGATTGTGCAGAATGAGCATTATAGAAGAAGGCGACGAACAGAAAGTTCGTATGGCTTATTTGGCGATTGTCGCAAGTTTTTCGGTAAACGGCGTCGCAAAATTGCATTCCGATTTGCTAAAAGAAGGACTTTTGCACGATTTTTACGAAATGTGGCCCCATAAATTCAACAACAAAACAAACGGCGTAACTCCTCGTCGCTGGATTTTACAGGCGAATCGTCCGTTTGCGGATTTTATTTCGACAAAAATCGGAAAAGAATGGATTACGGATTTGTCGCAACTTAAAAAATTAGAAAAATTTGCCGACGATACGAAATTCCAAAAAGAGTGGATGGATTACAAAAAAGCGGCAAAAGAGCGTTTGGCAGTTCAACTTAAAAAATGGCACGATATTAAACTCGACACGAATATGCTTTACGACGTGCAGATAAAGAGAATGCACGAATATAAGAGACAACATTTGAGCGCTTTGCACGCGGTTTATCTGTATTCGGAAATTAAATCGGGCAACGTAAAAAACTTTACTCCCAGAACAATAATGTTTGGCGGAAAAGCGGCTCCGGGCTATTATATGGCGAAACTTATCATTAAATTTATCAACAATATTTCGGAAGTGATAAACAACGACCCCGCGACAAAAGGACTTTTGCGAGTGTATTTTGTTCCGAATTATCGCGTTTCTTTGGCGCAATATCTTATTCCCGCGACCGATTTAAGCGAGCAAATTTCTACCGCAGGAACCGAAGCGAGCGGCACGGGAAATATGAAATTCGCTATGAACGGTGCGCTGACCATAGGAACAATGGACGGCGCAAACGTCGAAATGGCGGAAGAAATTGGCGAAAAAAATATGTTTATTTTCGGTTTGCGCACAAACGAAGTTCAGGATATTCAGCGACGCGGCTACAATCCGCATTCTTATTACGAAAAAAGCGAAGTTCTTCGTAAAACCATCGATTTTATAAAAAGCGGTTATTTTTCGCCCGTCGAAGAAGGAATATTCAATCCGCTTGTGGATAATCTTCTGTACGACGACCGTTATTTGCTTTTGGCGGATTTTGACGATTATGTTCGCGCGCAAAAACAAGTTTCGGATTTGTATCGCGAAAATCCGAAAGAATGGGCAAAACGTTCTATTCTTAACGTGGCGAATATGGGTAAATTTTCTTCCGACAGAACCATTGCCGAATACGCAAATGAAATTTGGAACTTGAAACCCATAAAAATCGACATATAAGCGATTTTTTTATCTTTTATGAAAAAACGGAAGCGCAAATTTGTTCTTCCGTTTTTTTTTCGTTTTTTCGTTATTTTTTATAAAAAGTTAGTTTTGTTAAACTTTGTTATACACTTCTATCTTTGCAAATATTATTTTTAATGAAAAACAACAAAAAAAGGAGAAAATATGAAGAAAAAACAGGATTTATCGTCGGCGATGGAAGATTATCTTGAAGCGGTTTTCGATATTGAAAAAAGAAATTCGGTAGCCAGAGTCAAAGACATTGCCGACCGACTTAAAGTAAAAAGGTCGTCGGTAAGCGTTATGCTTCAATTACTTAACGAAAAAGGATACGTTTATTATTCGCCTTATTCAATAGTTTCGTTGACGCACGCGGGAAGAACGATTGCCGAATGCATTCATAATCGGCACAAAGTTCTCAAAGAATTGTTTATAAAACTCTTTGAAATCGGAGAAGAAGACGCGGATAAATGCGCCTGCAAAATGGAACACGGTATGATATCTCCCTTATATGCGGGAATGGCGGGGTTACTAGCGTTTATAGAAAAAAACAAAGGAAATTTAGATACGCTAAAAAAGGGAATTGCCGAAAACAAGCCGACGGATGTGTGCGAAAAAAAGGATTGTCGAGAATGCGCGGGAACGGACAAAAAACCGCTTATTATAAGTTTGAACGGATTGAAGAAAAACGAAACGGGAATTATTTATAAAATTATTGAAGACGAAGCGATAGCGAAACGTTTTATAGAAATGGGAATTACCGACGGACAAAAAGTAAAAATATCGAAAGTAGCGCCGTTGGGCGACCCCATTGAAATTGAAATTCGCAATTATCGTTTGAGTTTGAGACGAAACGAAGCGGAAAGTATTTTAGTGGAGAAAGCGGAATAAAATCCGCTTTCTCGTTGCTTTTAAAGTTCTAAATAGTGTTTTTTCATCGGCTTCTTTATTGTGCGTAAAAAGATTTTTTACCAATATTCTCAAGCGTTACAAATTTGCAACCTGCCTTTTTCATTTTCGGCTCAACTACTTCCCGAAAATATTTGTTATACGCTTTCGGGTCGTAATTAAATTCCTTCATAATCGATTCGCGAATACGATACACTTCTTCAACGGGGTCGTCTAATTCTTTATACTTTCCCATTTTGTTTCTCCTTTCTTTCTTTTTCCATAACTTCCATAAATACGTCGGGCGTTAATAATTCAGGTAACCACAAATTACGATGTTCGTTAAATGAAACTATTTTTCTATAAGTCGGCGTTCCCAAATGCGTCATATTCCAACTTATTAAAAAATCAATTTCGTTTATAACGCATACCGCTAAATGAAAGCAATCCGTTTTTGCTTTTTGCGGAATTTCTAAATATTCAAAATATTCTTCCGCAAGTTTTTCCGCTTCCGACGTTACTTGTAATTGCGGTATGTCTTTTACTAAATCAAGTCGCCTCTTTGCCGCTTCCGCGTCGCCTTTTTCGCATTCTCCCCAAACATATCGGCTTATGTATAAGTCGTATTTGTGCCGCTCTTTTTCCCAAAAAATTTCGCGTTATAACTTGTCTTAATAATTTTACGCTATCACTGTTTGGAATTGCCGTCGCATAACTCGGAATAGTGGTCTCTATATAAACGCTTTTTCTTATCATTTTCCCCCTTTTTGTTTGCAATTAAAATACTATTTGTACAAATATTATATCATAAAAATAACTAAAACAATCCGTGCGGAAAGTATTTTAGTGGAGAAAGAGGAATAAAATCCGCTTTCTCATATCTTTTGCGTACCTTCGTATTTACTTACATAAAAAGGCAAAATCGACTAAAATGAGTCATTTTGACCCACTTTAGTCGATTTTATCTCAATACCGGCTTCTAAAACCAGTCTACGCCTCTTATGATGACAACATCGCCGATGTCAATGTTGCTCATATCAGCGTTATTAAAGATTACGGGCTTCACCTTTTGTTTCCAACCAACGAGATCGCCA
>WRFX01000152.1 GCA_009787445.1 Chitinivibrionia bacterium
GACACTATAACTGCGGCAAAATTAAGCGTACTTACTGCGGGTTTATGGTGGCTTATATTTTCGCTTCCCCTTTATTTTACAAGGATAGAACGACAACCGCATAATCTTGTCGCCGATTCTCTGAACAGTTTTTTGACTAACCTAAAAGACACTATAAAATTTGCGTGGAAGACGCCAAAAATCAGGATTTTTTTAATTGCCTACTGGTTTTACATAGACGGCGTTCATTCTTTCGTTATGATGGCGGCGGATTACGGATTGTCGCTCGGATTTCCTCCGGGGCGGCTTATGCTTTCGCTTTTGGCTGTGCAGTTGACCGCTTTTCCATTCGCGATACTTGCGGGACTTGCGGCGCATAAATTCGGCGCAAAGAAAATTCTTTTTATTTCTATCGCGATTTATACGGCGATAACTATATGTTCCGCTTGGATAATGGAAAAAGGATGGCAATTTACCTTATTCGCAATATTCACGGGTTTTGTTCAGGGGGGAATTCAATCGGTATCGCGCTCTTATTTTTCGCTGATAATTCCTGCGGACAAACAAACGGAATTATTCGGATTATTCAATATGCTCGGAAGATTTGCCGTAGCCGCCGGTCCTATTTTGATAGCGCTATGCACAATAGCCGCGCAAAGTTACGGCTTTTCGGGCAATATTCCGCAAAGAATAGGAATTACGTCGTTAGTTTTGCCGTTTGCTATCGGCTTTTTTTTGTTGTGGCGCGTGCCGAAATCAGGTTAAAAGTCCTTCAATTAACATTTTAAAACCGAGCGCGACAAGAACGATTCCGCCAAAAACTTCCGCTTTCGATTTGAATCTCGCTCCGAATATATTCCCAATTTTTACTCCGCATATCGATATGCAAAAAGTCGTTAAACCGATAATCGCTATTGCGGCAAAAATATTTACTTTGAAAAACGCGAACGTTACTCCGACCGCCAAAGCGTCTATGCTTGTCGCTATCGCCAAAAACAGCATATTTACAAACAAAAATTTGTTTTCGCTGCGGCTTTCGTCTTTGTCGTCGTCTTTTGAAACGCCTTCCTTTATCATTTTTGCGCCGATAATACCGAGAAGTACAAACGCTATCCAATAGTCCCAACTTTCAATTTTGCCCGCGAACATTGTTCCCGCAAAATATCCTATAAACGGCATAAGCGCTTGAGCCAAACCGAAATATATTCCCGGAAGCAACATTTCCATTATTTTAAGTTTTCTGACGGATAATCCCAAAGTAATCGAAACGGCAAACGCGTCCATAGACAAACCGACGGCTATCAAAATAATTTCAAGATAACTCATTTCAACTCCTTTCGCAATATGGAATCAATTTCCAAAATTTGCTCTACGCTTTCTACGTTTTGCCTGTTATGCTCGTTTAACGCCCGCTCGACAATTTGCGCGATTTCGGTAAATTTGATTTCGCCGCGTAAAAATTTCGCTACGGCGACCTCGTTTGCGGCGTTCAAAACGCAAGGAAGCGTTCCTCCCGCTCTGCCCGCCTGCAAACACATTTTCAAACACGGAAATTTATCCAAGTCCGGCTCAAAAAACGTAAGAGAGCCGATTTTTGCCAAATCCAAACGAGGAGTAGGATTCATAAACAAACGTTTCGGATACGTAAGCGCGTATTGAATCGGCAGTTCCATATCGGGATAGCCGCATTGCGCAAGCACCGCTCCGTCCGTAAATGTGGCGAGCGAATGTATTATCGATTGCGGATGAACAACGACGTCTATTTTGTCGTATCCGATTTTATACAAATGAAACGCCTCTATAACTTCAAAGCCCTTGTTCATAAGCGTGGCGGAATCAATCGTTATTTTCGCGCCCATCGTCCAAGTCGGATGTTTTAACGCCTTTTCGGGAGTAATTTTTTCAAATTCGCTTTTTGGAAGTTCTCTGAAAGGTCCGCCGCTCGCCGTAATCGTTATCGATTCGAGTTCCTTATGGTTTTCGCCGTGAATACATTGCAAAATCGCCGAATGTTCGCTATCTACGGGAACGATTAAGCCGCCGTGTTTTTTCAGCAATTTGTCAATAACCTCTCCCCCGACGACCAAACTTTCCTTGTTTGCGAGAGCGACTTTTTTGCCGCATTCAAGCGCGGCTACGGTCGGTTCAAATCCCGCGCATCCGACGATAGCGTTAAGTAAAACGTCGTATTCGGCGGTTTTCACCATTTCCAAAAGCCCATCGCCGCCTTTGAAAAATTTTACTTTGCCGAAATCGTTTTTCGGAAAGTTTTTCGCAACGTCTTCGTTTGTAATGGCGGCGAATTTTATCGCGGCAAACGATTTAAGACACTCCGCTCCCCTATTCGCGTTGCCGTTAAAAGAAATTCCCGCAAGTTCAAATTCGTCGGGGTATCGTTTTATACAATTTATCGCGGACTGCCCGATTGAGCCGCTTGAACCCAAAAGTAAAATTTTTTGCATATTTTCTACCTGTTTTTTTCTTTGTTTTTGTAATTACTTATCAAAAATACTATTTGGCGACGTTAAAAAATTCACGTTTGCGTAAATTTCCTCTGCTTTTGACAAAACGCAAATATTATTTTGTTTCCGAAAAATAACGCCAAATATCTAATAAAATTATGCAAACCTCATTTTATCGCAATCTCCGCGTTGAGCGAAGCCGAAAAACGCCATTTTTGCGCGGTGTCTCTGTTTTTATCGCCGCGAACAAAACCCGAAAATTTAAGATATTCGTTTGCTTTTATTCCCAAAAGCGCGGAAATTCTATGATTGTCTTTTACCGCAAAACTTTCCGCCATATTGTATCGCAATTCCCCCGCAAAATTTACGTAAGAATACGCGTAAGAAATCTCCGCGCTTCCCGAATTTTTGGGCAAAAATTTTAATCCGCCGCGAATCGCCGAATAATTGCCCGAAATGTCTTTTTCCATACGTCCAAACGTCTCTTCAAGAAAAATATGAAACCCGCTTCTAACGACAAAATTTTGAATAGGTTTAACATTTACCTCTTTTATTAAAAGCGTTAAGTTATCATTGTTATTCGTTTCTTCTATAAATCCTTTGTTTGAAAATCCAAGATGAAATTTTTCCCACATATATAAAAAATCGCTTTCTTCGTCTAAAAAATTTCTTTCTTTTTGCACATCCGAATTTTTGCTTGCGCCAAGTCGAATATTCGCCTTAATTTCGGGAAAATCCGACGGCAAAATAGATAAATATTGATTGTAAGAAAGTATAGAATATGAAATTTTTTCACGCAATTTTTCGTTTATTACGGCGGCAAAAGGAAGAAAAATCAAAAAATTTCCGTCTTTTTCATCGCGAACGTCGCAATCGTTTGCCAAAATTCCCGAAAATCTAAATCCTTTTTTAGTATTGTAATGCCAATTTACGCCAAAATTATTGCGGACAAAAAGAGAAATAGAATCGCCGCCCGAAACCGCTATTTCACGCGCCGCATAATCGCCGAAATCCTTTTCTACAAAGCCGCCGAAAATCGTATCTTTTATGTGCGTTCCCGTTCCGTCGGGGACTTTTATATATTCCCATCGACGCTCGTTTTTGCTTTCGCTGCTCAAATCCCAAGACGAATTTATTCCCTTTGAATAATCGTCGGACGTAATTTCATCGTTTATGGAAAGCAAAAAAGTCGCGCCCTTACTCTGCGAATTTTCTTCGTAAATAAAACTTCCCGCCGAAATTAAAGAGTGATTTTTTGAAAATTTTGCGTTTAATTCCGATGAAAAAATTAACGTTTGCAGCGTTTTTTTTCTTGCGAAATGTGAATTTTTTTCCGAAATTCCTTCTTCTCTATACACAAAAGAAGATAAAAATCCTTTATTCGCGTTTTCGTTTGAAATTCCCGCTTCGATTTTTCCGCCGTAATTTTGCGCGGTGCTTAAAAACCAATCTTCGCGAGCAAATAAATTTATGCTATTTTCGCCTAAATTAAAACCGATTTCTGCGTTTTGGATGCGACCGTTTTCTTTCGTTTGCGAGTCGCGCATTGTGTATAAATAATTAAAATCAAACGGCGTTTCGTTTCCGTTTTCAAATCCTGCGGAAATTCTTTGCGCGGCAAATTTTATGGTTTCGCCTTCTTGCGGCGCGTCTGCGCTTGCCCTTCCGTAGCCGCTTTTAAGCAGTAATTTTTTTTGAAATCCGAAATAAAACATATTTTCCCACAGCGAATATTTTGTCGAATCTTCAATTCCCCAATTTCTGCTTAATTCGTAATTATCCAAAATTTTATTTACGAACAACTCCCCTGCCCTGCTCGCCTTAAACTCGTTTTTTACCGCAAATTTTTTGTCAAGAGCCGAAGAAATAAACATATCGGCGTTAAATCCTGCGGAATTATTGTATTTATCGTCGATTTTAGAAAGCGAATTTTTATCAAAATTTTCGCCCGCCGCCGTAACGTTAATTTTTAACTGCTCGCTCGGCGAATAATTTATGGAAATTTCGCCTTTTGCGCTTTGTTGCGGCATTGCAATTTCGCCGAAAGACGAATATTCGCCGTTCCCTTTTCCAACGTACAAATAAATAAAATCCAAAACCGAACTCGCCGCGTTTTCCACATCGTCAAGAAATTCTTTTGAATAGCCGTATTGCAAAAATCGTTCCCGCTCAAACGAATAATACGGAGCGTAATCGCCGCCTTGAAATGACTGAAATTTAACGGAATACAAATCTTTCAAAAGATAAATTTCTTCGGGATTATTTTCCCAACGATATATTCCGTTTTCGTCCAAAGAATAAATTCTGTTGAACGCCTGTTCTTTTAGAACGTCGTTTTTGTGAATTTTGTTTCCGAGCATTAAAAGCGGAGAATTATTTCCCGATTTTTTTATTTTTTCAAGTTCGTCTTGTGTAAAATTTCTCTGCGACGATTCAAAAATATCGCGGTCAAAAAATAGCGAAACGTCAAAATTAAGCGAAGAATCCAAAACCGAAAATTTATTTTGCGTTCCCGTCAAAAAACTGTTGTATTCAAAATCGCGATATTTATAATAAATTTCTATTATTTGTCCGCTTTTTACGGGAGTTTTCGCGGTAAATTTCAGCGAAGACAATTCGTAATCGACAATATAATTTTCGTCTTCTTTTAAGGATTTTGAGTCAATCAAAACCTCTATGGAATTTTTTATTAGATAAACGCGCGAGCCGTCTTTTCCCGTCAAATTGTACGCTCCGCCTTGAAGTCCCGCAGTGGGAAGAAACTTTTTATATCCCGATTTTGTTCCCGAAATTCCCGCAAACGCGCTGTTTTTTCGACCGTTTTCATCGTTTTTTAACTCCGTGAAAAGCCCTTTCGGAGTATAAAATTCTTTCAAAATTCCGTTTTCTTTGCTTTTAATTTCCAAATCGCCGACTATTGCGACGTATCGCGGATTTTCCACTTTCAAATAAATTTTGTCCAATTCGCCGATTTCGCTTGTTTGCCCGTCCAAAGAAGACGATTGGTCGTCGATATAAGCCGAAATTTTTGTATTGCTGTCTATTTCGCCGTAAATTTCAACTTTAAGCGATTGTTCCATCGCGATTTCGCCGCTATTTCCTATTGAAACGCCGATTGTTTTTGTTCCTTCAAAAGTCAGTTCGGAACTCGATTGCTTATTAAAATCAATAGGCGAAAATTCCAAATTTTGCGTTTCAAATTTGGCATCGTATATCGGCATATTTAGTCCGTATGTTTTTGAAATTCCCGAATATAAAACGAAATATTTAACGCGAATTTCTTGCCGCGCTTTTATTTCGCTCGCAAAATAAACGGTGTTATTTTCTTCAATAAACCGCCAGTTCGGGAGTTCGCAATCGCAATTTATCTTCACGGAATTTTGCTCGATAATGACGTTTGGCAAAACAATTTTATTCGCCGAAGTGTCGGCTATAAAAACAAATTCCTTTTCGACGGCGCCAAATGCGAAAACGGCAAGGTGAAAAAACACAATTATTATCTTTTTCATTCGGATAAAATACTATTTTTCGCATAAATAAAAAATCAAAGGCGCAAAAACTTTCGTTGGAATTATATATACATATTGTAAATTTTTCAATAAACTTTCAAGTTATCGTCAATAATTTCTACGTTTTCGCCTTTGGGTTTCAATATGCCTATGCCTTGTTGTAACGCTTCTTTTTCTATGCCGTCTTCAAACGAAAGTCCCGCAATTCCCAAATAAAAATTAAATTTCGCGTATTGCGGAAACAATTTCTTAAATATTTTTATCTGGTCGGTCGTTAAATCGACAATGTGGTCTTTTCTGACTTTATATTTCACTTCTATAAGCGCAATCGTGTCTCCGTTGTACATAACGAC
>WRFX01000153.1 GCA_009787445.1 Chitinivibrionia bacterium
CATAAGAATAAAATATAATGCGGTACGTACCAAAATAGCGAAATTATTTTGCATTTTTGAAATTTTGTTTTTCATACCGTATTTCCTTTCATTCTTTTTTGCCGCGTTTTTTGGCAAATTTATGTCAATTTTTACGAATAATATAATATTTGTTTCGGAGAAAATGCAGAAAAAATTTATATTTCTCTCAAATTCCGTCCAATTTCAAAATACTTCTTGATTTTTCATTTGGGCAAAAAATATTTTCCCATAATTAAAACTTGCGAAAGGAGGCATTTTTGAAAGAATGTATGCTTGAAGTAAGCAATTTATACAAAAATTACGGAAACGTCGCCGCGGTAAAAGACCTCAGTTTTTCCGTAAGCAAAGGCGAAGTGTTCGGCTTTTTGGGACCAAACGGCGCGGGCAAAACCACAACTATGAAAATAATAACGGGATTTTTGCCGATGTCGCAAGGTCGCGTAAAAGTCGCGGGAATGGACATTATGGAGCAGGATTTAAAGTCCAGAAAAAAAATCGGATATTTGCCCGAAACTACCCCGCTTTATACCGATATGTTCGTCGAAGAATATTTAACGTTTATCGCAAAATTGCGCGGACTTCGCGGCGAAAATCTGAAAAAACGAATTAAAAAAATGCTCGAAGTTTGCGGACTCGAAGAAATGCGAAAAAGACCCGTCGGATATTTATCCAAAGGTTACAGGCAAAGAACGGGACTCGCGCAGGCAATGATACACGAGCCGGAATTATTGATTTTGGACGAGCCGATGAGCGGACTCGACCCGAACCAAATCGTCGAAATACGACAACTTATTAAAGAGATAGGCAAAGAAAAAGCGGTGGTTTATTGTTCTCATATATTATCCGAAGTCGCGGCGACGTGCAACAGAGTTCTTATAATAAACGACGGCGAAACGGCTGCGGTCGGAAGTCCCGACGAAGTCGCCGCAAAAACGCAAGAACGCATTTCTTATGAAGTAACGCTAAAAACGACGGACAAAAATATCGAAGAAAAATTTAAGCAAATTCAACAAATTCAGGAAGTTACGATACTCGCTCAATCCGACGGCGAAAAAACGGAGTTGAAAATAGAAACAAATTCATCGCAAGAAATAGGCGAAGATATTTTTGACGTCGCGGTTAAAAACAATTGGAAAATTACGATGCTTACGCACAAAAAAGTTACGCTTGAAGACGTATTTTCAAAACTTACAAAAAAGGACGTAAAATGAACGAAACCATAACGATTTTTTTAAAGGAACTCAAATCTTACTTTGTTTCGCCGATTGCTTATATTTTCATAATAGTTTATTTGATTTTGACGAATTTTCTGTTTTTTCAGACGTTTTTTCTCAACAATCAGTCGGAAATGAGAAGTTATTTTGAATTGCTTCCGTATATATTTTTAATTTTTGCGCCTGCGATAACTATGCGAACTTGGGCGGAAGAAAAAAGAAACAAAACGTTTGAACTTCTTTTGACTTTGCCGCTAAAAGACGCGCAAATTGTCGCGGGAAAATTTTTTGCGGCGCTCGTATTTTTGAAAATAACGCTCCTTTGTTCGCTGACTGTTCCAATTACGATAGCCATTATTGGAAATCCCGACGTCGGCGTAATTATCGGCGGATATTTCGGGGCGATTTTACTCGGCGCGGCGTATATTTCCATCGGTATGTTTATCTCGTCGCTGACCGAAAACCAAATTGTCGCTTTAATCGGCTCGGTCGTGATAATTTTACTGCTTTTGGTAATGGGACATCCGCTTGTTATCTCGTTTATTCCGTCGCAACTTGCGGGATTGTCGGGAATTTTGTCGTATATAGGACTTACGGGGCATTTTGAAAGTATTTGCAGGGGGGTAATAGACAGCCGCGACGTCGTTTATTACTGTTCGCTAATCGCGTTTTTCCTGTTTTTAAACGTTCAATCGCTTGAAAGCAGAAAGTGGGAGTAAAAATGAAAATAAAAAGTTTGAAATTTCTTTATATAATCTTTTCCGCAATAATTTTGGGCTATGTAATAATGGTTAATATTTTGTCCAATAATTTTTTCGCGAGATTTGATTTAACTCAAAACAAGGTCTTCTCTATTTCGCAGGTCAGCAAAGACAAATTGAGAAATCTAAACGATATTTTGACGATAGAACTTTATTTTTCGGATAATTTGCCGCGAAATTTGGACAAAGTTAAAAAAGACGTTTTTGATATAATTGACGAATTTAAGATTATCGGCGGAAAAAACGTCAGAGTTTTGCGGAAAAATCCGTTGAAAAGTGAAAGAGACAAAGAAGACGCGTTTGCGCTCGATATTCCCGCCATAGACGTAGAAACAATAGAAAAAGACAAGATACAAAAAGTAAAAGGATATATGGGAATTGCGCTTCGATACGCGGGAAAATCCGAAAATATTATGCTTGTGCAACCCGGCGACAATCTTGAATACGAAATTATTCAGCGCCTAATACGCCTAACTGCCGAAGACCTTCCGATTGTCGGCATAGTAAAAACCGACACCGCTATGTACGTCGACCCGCGAATTGCGCAATGGTATGCGGTCGAAATTTCCGAAGACGTAACGCACAAGCGATTTAAGCCGATTTTTTTCGCGCTTTCGGCGTTTTATCAGGTACAATATATTGACTTGTCGCAAGATACCGCGATAATTCCCGAAATTTCCACAATAATAATTCCGGGCGAAGACGAAGCGAGTTATTTTACTAATCCCGACGCGATTTACGCGATTGACCAATATTTAATGCGCGGCGGAAACGTCATCGTTTTGGCGCAAAAAATATCGATAAATCTTCAAAAAAGCGAAAACGCGAGTATAAGCAACACTTTTTTGTATAAAATGTTAGACGAATGGGGAGTGGACGTAAAAAACGATATACTTATCGACGCGTCGTGCGGGCAGATAAATATTCCGCAGCAATACGGAGCAAGAACGGGTATGAGAACGGTCGATTATCCGATGTTTGTCAGAATACCGAAAAGCGGATTTAACGGCAACGTTCCGCCGCTTTCGTCTATGAGAGAAATAATTTTTCCGTGGACTACGCCGCTTGAAATTTCGCAAAATTTAGACCCCGAAACGATAGTCGATACTCTTATAATGTCGTCGCCGAAATCGACGTTTCGCAAGCCGCCGTTTAGAATTACGCCGAATCAAAATTGGGAATGGATGTTCAATAACGCGGCGGAAAACGAACTACTCAAACAATATCCTATCGGCATTCGTTTGTCGGGAAAAATAAATTCGGTTTTCAGCGACACGACGCTTGAACGTCCGAAAGACAAAGAATTGCTTTTATCCACGACAAAAGGTTCGGTCATAGTCGTTTCAAACGCCGATTTTTTAAGCGTAGACGCGGGAAAACCGCAAAATTTACCGCTTCTTATGAATTTGACCGACTGGCTTACGCTCGACAACAATCTGATTTCGATTCGTTCGCGAACTATGACCGACCGAACAATAGACAACAACGTGGCGATAAGCGGCAAAGAAAACAATTCCACGACCGCTATAAAAATATTGAATATGCTTTTAATGCCGATTCTTATTATTGTCGCGGGAGTAATTTTGTTTATAAATCGTAAAAAACAACAAAACGGAGGAAAATAATTATGTCAATAGTCAAAAAAGTTTGTTATTCGGGAGCGATTCTCGTCTTGATTATCGCGGCTACGCTTTTGTCGTCGCATTTGCAAAATTCAAAGGAAAAGAAAAAATTTAATCCGTTTTTTCCGCAATTTGTGCAAAACGTCGGAAAAATTGTTATAACGCAAAACGAAGAAACGGCAATTCTCTATAAAGAAAACGGAAAATGGTTTGTCGCGACGGGCGAAAATCCCGAAAAAAAATATACCGCCGACAGCGTAAAAGCGATAAGTATCGCGGATAAAATTGGCGGAATGAAGCAAAATAATTTCGTCGGTTCAAACAAAAACAATTTTGAAAAATACGGATTTGAAGACGACAGCACGTTTTTTGTTCAAATATTCGATTATAAAAACAAGCAAATCGGAAACTTTATTTTGGGCAAAAAATCCGAAAATTGGCGCGAAAATTACTTTCGCAAAATCGGGGACAATAACGTTTATCTCGTCGGCGGAGGCATCGCATACGCTTTTAAGTCGGACGCAAACGAGTATCGCGTAAAAAAATTATTTGACTTTAACGCCGAAGATATTACGCAAATAAAAATGCGCTACGACGACAAAAATTTCACAATTACAAAGGATTCTTCCAATAATTGGATAAACGACGATTCCACATCGATAGAAGTCGATTTAATTACGAATTTAATTGCGGAATTTGCGGAACTTGAAGCGAACACTTGGGATTATTCGTATTCTGTTACGGACGAAATTTCAGGACTCGATAGTCCGACGGCGCAATATGAAATAACGCTTAAAGACGAATCTGCGCTTTCGCTTGTCGTGGGAAATCTTGACGGCGACAGACCGCGTTTCTTTGTAAAAGTAAACGATAGTCCGCAAGTTGCGTTTATAATGAGGTCGGTTATTATGCGGCTTAAATTGCATCCGAATACCGAATTTAAACTGTGATTGCAAAATTCTGCAAAAATTTAAGCGTCCAAATTAAGCAATCCGGCTCAACTATCGGCTGGATTGCTTACAGTTGGGCGGATTCGGCTTTTGCGCTTTGCATTTTATCGGCGTTTTTTCCTATACTTTTCAAAAATTATTATCTTTCGCCCGAACTCGCCGCCGATTCTACGGCTCGGCTCGGCTTTGCAAACGGAATTTCGGGTTTTATAGCGGCACTCCTCTGCCCAGTTTTTGCGGTAATTATCGCGCAAAAAGACAAGCGCAAAAAATCGCTTACTATATTTTCGCTTTTGGGAATATCGGTCGTTCTTTTATTGTATTTTATTCAAGACGGACAATATTTTTTCGCCATAATACTGTTTATTGCGGCAAATATTTTCTATCGTTTATCGAGTATGTGCCACGATTCTCTCTTATCCGCCGTCGCCTTGCCAAAGAATTGCCATAGGGTTTCGGCAATAGGATTTTCCGCAGGATATTTGGGCGGCGCGATTATTTTCGGCTTAAATATTCTTATGGTGTCGTATCCGTCATCATTCGGTTTCAAAGACACTATAACTGCGGCAAAATTAAGCGTACTTACTGCGGGTTTATGGTGGCTTATATTTTCGCTTCCCCTTTATTTTACAAGGATAGAACGACAACCGCATAATCTTGTCGCCGATTCTCTGAACAGTTTTTTGACTAACCTAAAAGACACTATAAAATTTGCGTGGAAGACGCCAAAAATCAGGATTTTTTTAATTGCCTACTGGTTTTACATAGACGGCGTTCATTCTTTCGTTATGATGGCGGCGGATTACGGATTGTCGCTCGGATTTCCTCCGGGGCGGCTTATGCTTTCGCTTTTGGCTGTGCAGTTGACCGCTTTTCCATTCGCGATACTTGCGGGACTTGCGGCGCATAAATTCGGCGCAAAGAAAATTCTTTTTATTTCTATCGCGATTTATACGGCGATAACTATATGTTCCGCTTGGATAATGGAAAAAGGATGGCAATTTACCTTATTCGCAATATTCACGGGTTTTGTTCAGGGGGGAATTCAATCGGTATCGCGCTCTTATTTTTCGCTGATAATTCCTGCGGACAAACAAACGGAATTATTCGGATTATTCAATATGCTCGGAAGATTTGCCGTAGCCGCCGGTCCTATTTTGATAGCGCTATGCACAATAGCCGCGCAAAGTTACGGCTTTTCGGGCAATATTCCGCAAAGAATAGGAATTACGTCGTTAGTTTTGCCGTTTGCTATCGGCTTTTTTTTGTTGTGGCGCGTGCCGAAATCAGGTTAAAAGTCCTTCAATTAACATTTTAAAACCGAGCGCGACAAGAACGATTCCGCCAAAAACTTCCGCTTTCGATTTGAATCTCGCTCCGAATATATTCCCAATTTTTACTCCGCATATCGATATGCAAAAAGTCGTTAAACCGATAATCGCTATTGCGGCAAAAATATTTACTTTGAAAAACGCGAACGTTACTCCGACCGCCAAAGCGTCTATGCTTGTCGCTATCGCCAAAAACAGCATATTTACAAACA
>WRFX01000154.1 GCA_009787445.1 Chitinivibrionia bacterium
TTTCTTCTCAGAAATTCGGGAATGAATTATATACTTGTTTTCCACACTGCCCTCCTAAAATTAACATAAAATAATTTATGCTTAACTAGGATTGAACCTTTATCTATAATATACTATATTTTTTAAGCAAATTCCAAGAAAATTTATGAAAGTAGATTTTGGATGTTGATTATGTTTAGTGAAAAAAATTAATTTTTTCAAAAATTAGAATTTCTTCTTGCATTAAAGTTATATTTTCCGTATCCCCCCCTTCATCCTTTCCAATGCCGTTTTCAACAACTCGCTTTCAACCGCAAACGAAATGCGAATATATTTGTCCGCGTCCGCGCCGAATGCGATTCCGGGAATCGTCAAAACATTGCAGTTTTCCAATATACTCATCGACACGTCTTTTGACGTCCCAAAACGCGAAATATTCGCCATACAATAAAACGCGCCTTGCGGCTTAACTGCTGAAATTTCAGGAATTTGTAATAATGCGTTATACAAAATATTAGCGTTTTCTTCAAGTTTTTTCCGAACTTCTTCGCAAAACGTTTCGGTTTTGCTGCTAAATGCTTGAATTGCAGCGAGTTGTGAAATATTGTTTGCGCAAGTGCAGGTATATTGATTTGCCACGACCAAATTTTCTATAATTTCTTTTTTCGCTACTGCCCAGCCGATTCTTAAACCCGTCGCGGCGCAGCGTTTTGAAATTCCGTTTACCGTTATGCAGTTTTTCGCAAATTTTGCGGGCGATAGCGGTTTTTCGCCAAAATATAATTTGTTGTACACTTCGTCGCTAATTATAAAACATTCGGTTTTATTTGTAATTTCGCAGATTTTTCGTATTTGTTCTTCGCTAAAAACGCTTCCGCAAGGATTTGACGGCGAATTTATTAGCGCAAATTTCGCGTCGGGATTTGAATTTAATTTTTTCTCGAAATCGGCGGTATCAATCTGAAAATTTTCGTCAAGTTTGTAAAAAATTACTTTTGCGCCGTGAATTTTTATAATGGTTTCATAAGCCGAAAAACAAATATTCGGCAGTAAAACTTTATCGCCAAAATTTAGATAAACACTAAAAATATTCCATATAGCGCCTTGCGAACCGTTAGTGATAACTACATTATTTTCTTGATAGTTAAGCGAGTTTTCTTCATTATATTCTTTAATTACCGCTTTGCGTAAATTTTCGTCTCCGATATTTGCCGTGTATTTTGCTTCTCCGCTTTCAAAGGCAAGAATCCCTGCGTTTTTTATACTTTCGGCAAGCGGATAGGGGAGTTGTCCTATTCCTAAATTTATCGTATCGGGTTTTGCCAGCGCGTTCATTTTGCGGATTTGCGAAATCTCTACTCCCGCGTATCTTTCGGCAACGTTCATATAAGTTGCTCGCAAATGAAATAAACGCCGCTTTTGCGAAGATGTAAAAAATTTCTTATTTCGCTTTTAACGTCAAAATATTTCTTAAAAAAGCCCTTATCTTTTTCGATTTTGTTAAATTTTGTGCTTTTTGGCAAGTCAAACGTTTCTAAAATGTAATTTTTAGCGTCTTCAAAACTTCCTATGGTATCTATAAGTCCGCATTCTAACGCCTGATTTCCCGTAAAAATCTGTCCTTCCGCAAGCGGTTTTACGATGTCGTAATCCATATTTCGTCCTTTGGCGATGTCGCGAATAAATTGTTCGTGCGCGTCTTTTAATAGGTCGTCGAAATATTTGCGTTCTTCGTCGGAAAGTTCGCGAAAAGGACTTCCCGCGTCTTTTAATTTTCCGGCGGTCATAACTTCTATGGATACGCCGATTTTATTTAAAAGTTCGTAATATTTTGAAAATTCCATTATCACGCCGATACTGCCCGTTAGCGTTCCGCCGTTTGCAAAAATTTTGCTTGCGCCGCTTGCTATGTAGTATCCGCCGCTTGCCGCCGCGCTTCCCATACTTACTATAACGGGTTTCTTTTCGGCGCATTTTATTATCGCCTGATAAATTTCTTGCGTGGGAGCGACTGAACCGCCCGGAGTATCGAGCCGCAAGAGAACGGCGACGGTTTTGTCGTCTTTTCTATGCGCGGTTATTTCCTTAACGATGTCTTCGGATTCATAAATTACGTCTTCGATTTTTACCAATCCTACCTGTTTTGCGAATTTGCTCGACACGCTTAAATTCGACGAATCTTCCGTATCCAAAGAGGCGACAGAAAGATTTACAACAAATGAAATTACCAAAAAAACAAAGAAAACACCAAAAAATATTCGCGTATTTTTACTCATATTCGCTCCTTTTGCGCGGTTTGCGCAGGTTTAGTTTTTCGTCGGGATTTTTATTACTTCGCCGACCATTAGTTTTCTGTCTTGCGAAAAATTGTTCGCTATGCAGATTTCCTGAACCGATACGTTAAATTTGCTCGCAAGTTTATACAAATAATCTCCGTTTTGAACTTTATACGACATTAAACCGTCTTTTGTTTCGGGTTCTTTTTCTTTTGCTTTTTCAACTTTTTCCGCTTTCGGATTTACCAAAGAAGTCGGCGTTTTGTCCAAAACCTTTATAATTTGCCCCGCTTTCAATTCGCGCGCTTTAAATCCGTTTAATACTTCTAATTCTTGAATTGTTGTCGAAAACGTTTTCGCTATCGAATAAAACGTGTCGCCGACATTTACTCTGTAATTTATCACGTCCGAATTTCCCGAAACTGCCGTTTTAACTTCTTTTACGTTAGTTTGCGTTTGCGCGGTAGTTGTTGATTTTGTAGACGAACCTTGATAATACAATAGTGTTTCGCCCGGATAAATTATAGGATTATCGCTGTCTTTATTGTTCCACGCAATCAAATCCGAAAGCGAAACTTTAAGTTTAAGCGAAATTTGAAACAAATTGTCCCCGTTTCGCACGACGTATTTCTGCTGTTCGCCATCGGGCTTTTTGTCTGCGGTTTGCGTTTGCGCGGTTTGCGTTGCGGGAGTAGTCGCGGTTGTATTTGTTGTGTTTGTCGCGCTATTTGCGGTTGTTGTCGATTCCGTCTTTTTCTCCGTTTGTTGCGCTTGTTGCGAAATTTGATGTTTATCCGTATAAATTACCACAATATCGCCTTCGCGCAAATATCGCGGCTTAATTTTCGGATTCCAAGCCATAATATCATTTACGGTTATTTCATATAATCTCGAAATTGAATAAAGCGTTTCGCCCGAAGATACGCGATAATTCACTTTTCCGCTTGCGTCCGTCGGTTTTTGAATTTTGGGAGCCGCCGCAGCAGCCGCCTTTTTTTCTTCTTCGTCGGCTTTAATTATGTTTTGCGCGGTAGTTTCGTTGTCGGGAAGCGGAAGCAAAATGTATCTTCCTGCGGCAAGCGTGTTGCTTTTCATTCGGTTCATATCCTTTATTGCCTGAACCGACGCGCCGAATTTTTTTGAAATGCTATTTAAATTATCGCCCGAAGCGACTTTATAACGATACCATTTTACTTTGTCTTCGGGCGTTAAAGTCGCGTAAAAATTGTTGTATAACTCTTTAGTTTCCAGCGGGATATATAAAGTAACGTTTTTTGCGTCGGGAGGAGTGCAGAACTGTTTTATATGCGGATTTATGTTGCGCAAAGAATCTGTTGAAATTCCGATTCCTTTTGCAATTTTCGCCATATCTATACAATCCGAAACCTTAACGGTATCATACGGAAACGCCACAATAGACGTGTCGGGAAAGAAACCGAAACATTTGGGATTTTTCCCGATAATTTGATATCCGATATACAGCGGAACGTAATTCATAGTTTCGCTTGGCAGTTGCAAATCCCAATAAGTAACAAGCGAGTCGGGATTTGCTTCTTTGCCGTTGCGTATGTGCCGTCCGACGCGACCTTCGCCGCAATTATACGAAGCGAGCGCCAAATACCAATCGCCAAAAAGTTCGTAAAGCCGCTTAAAATAAGCGATTGACGCTTCCGTCGATTTAATCGGGTCGCGCCGTTCGTCTAACCAATAACTGTCGCGAAGTCCAAATATTCTTCCCGTCGACGGAATAAACTGCCAAAGTCCCGAAGCGTGCGCCTTTGAATACGCTTTCGGATTAAACGCGCTTTCGAGAAGCGGCAAATACGTAATATCGGTCGGCAAGCCCGCTTCTTCGTACATTTTTACCATAAAGGGGCGATAAATCATACTTCTGTTCAAAAGTCGAATCATTCTTTCGCTTCTGTTTGCGGCTAAAAGCACCAACATTGCCTGCTGAACCCGTTTGTTGTATGTAACGGGAATATTAAAAAGAACGTCTTTTACGCAATTTATCGGAAGATTTGAAATATCGATATTTGCGGTGTCGATTTCGCTCATAATCACCTGAAACTGATATTGCGTAACAAAAGCAGTTATAGACATAGGAATGGAATCTATATAATTCGGCGGCATTTTTTCAACATACAATCGGGCTATTCTATAAAGTATCAAATCGGTATTTTCGCTGCTTTCTTCGGGAATAGAAAATATTTCAAATATTATCTTAATCAGGTTTTGCGCACTTTGGTGGTCGCCGTCCAAAGTCAGATTTTCGGCGTTTGTTACAATAGAATCGACGATAAAAAACAGTTCGTCGTCGTCGTTTACTATGTGTGTGTAGCGCGTAATTTGTTCTTTAAGGTCTAATTCGCTTGTATGTTCGTCGTCGGTTTTTTCGTGCGGTCCCGAATATCTTGGACTTTTTAGACAAGAACACAACATTAACGCCGCGACAAGTACGGCAAACGGTAAATATTTTCGCATTTTTATTCTCTTTTCTCAAAATTTTGACGTAAAAATAATTTATTTACACAAGTACAGGCAATATTTAGCGCGAAAAAGGCAAAAAAAACAAAAACAAAATAAAAAAAAGCGGGAAACAAAAAACGCTTCCCGCTTAAAATTAAGCAAAATTTTGCAAAAATCTTATTTAAATTCCGACGGAACGCTGCTTTCGTCGTTAAAAATAAGATAAATTTCATCTATCGAAAAGGAAGCATAGTCGCCGTCCCCCGAATAATCAGGGGAAATTCTTAATCCCGTTACTTGCGCCAAATAAGCGGATAAATTTTCCGTACCTTTATTACTACCCCAATCTCCTATCATATCGTTTTCTGTTGCGTCGAGAGTTTTATCAAAATTCTCCATTGCCGAAGAACCGCCGTTAATCTTCCATGCCCAACCTTCTTCGTCATAATAAGGTGTTTTTAAAAGGGAAAGATAAATCGTTCCTTGCAATTTTCCTTTTATTTTTATCGATTTTAATCCACTTAAATTTACAGTCAGATTTTCATCACCAAAAAACGTACATTCTACCCCCGCGCCCCAATCGTAACCGGTTAATCCTCTTGAATCAATAACCGCGTTAAGATTGCCGTCACCCCAGCAAAGGTCTACAAATTTATCGTAATTATCATCATTTTCGATATCGGATAATTCAACTCCATCGTGCGAGGTAACGCGTGGACCATTCCAAGTCCAAAAATACCAAAAACCGCCTACCAAATTACCCTTGCTAAGCGAATTTTGACTTATAAAACCCGTCTCTTTCATATTAAAATCATCAAACAAAACGGCGTATCCAGCGATAGGTTCGCCTTCGTTGCCGCCACTTTCGCCTTCAACTTTTTTAATCACAGTTTCAAAATATTTTTTGGTAATGTCGAACGTTCCAATCTTCACGGTTCCGCTTATGTACGAATAGGAACGGTCGTTGCCAAAATTCCGAGTTTCTCTTCTGTATTTGAAATTCTGATACTCAATCGTTCCATTGTATGTTCCGTTGAAACGTATCGTTCCGTTAACCGTTTCTTCGCTCCATTCGTTTTCGTTTCCGCCTCCGGCGGCTTCTTCTTTAACGCCGCCGCCAAAATATAAAACGCCTTTATTTGAATAATTGTGATATTCTTTCGTCGTTACTTCTGTCCATCTGTATTCTTCGCCTTTTTTTCCGTTATCGGACTCTGACAATTCTTTGTAAATCATATAACCGTCGCCGATAGTTCCTTGAT
>WRFX01000155.1 GCA_009787445.1 Chitinivibrionia bacterium
TATACATTTTATAAATGGCGTATTGTATTTTATGAGAAAACGGGTAAATAAATGAGTAAATTTAAGTACTCGTTTTTTTACTTAACTAGGATTGAACCTTTATTTTAATATATACTACTAATAAACGGCATATTATATCTTATATAAAATTAGGGTTAGAAATGGCAAAAAGTAAATCTTTAACTAGGATTGAACCTATGATAAATACAGGTAAGAATTACGAAGAATTTGTTGCAAAATTATATAATGCTATTTTAGAGGCGGGTAAAGATGAAAATCTTTGCTTGAAAAATATAGAGATAAAGAAAAACGAAAAAATATCCGACAAAAACGGTATTGAAAGAGAATTTGATTTATATTGGGAATTTGAATTGGGCAATATAAAATACAGAAATATTGTTGAATGTAAAGATTATAACTCGCCAATATCTGTTGAAAAAATTGATGCTTTATTAGGTAAAACAAATGATATGCAACACAAATACAATCTAATTTTTGCTACAAAAAAAGGATACCAATCTGGCGCTAAAATAAAAGCAGAAAAAAACGGAATTGAATTACTAATTGTTCGAGAACAAAACGATAGTGATTGGAAAGACATTGAAGGGAATCATTATATTAAAGGAGTTAATTTATGTATACACGGTATTTTCCCTGCAAATATAACAAATTTTAAACCTGTTGTTGATTATGAATGGGTTAAAGAAAATGCTGGTCTTGATATTGAAAAAGAACCAATAGCAGTGAAAGGGTTAAACAATAGTATATTTATAGACGATGTTAATGCAAAAGAAAAATATTCTTTGTTGGAGTTAGAGCAAAAACTAGCCAAAAAACATAATAATGTAGAAGGACAATATGAAGAAACAATTATGTTTTCTGAAGCATATTTGTTATTTGATGATAAAAAATTAAAACTTAAACATTTAGAATTATCATATTATATTCACAAAACAACGACGGTTGAATCTATTATAGATTTTTCAAAAGAACTTATTGGTGTTGTTGAATTTTTAGGGAAAAAAATAAAGAAAAAGATATTTACCAACGGAAATGTAATTGATGATAAAATGTAAAAAATGGGGAACTATCCTCATAATCACTCTTATCGCCAAAAAATGTTTTTTACGTTTTAATAAGAAAGAGTAGTGAAAAATCCTCTTTCTTTTAACTATATTATAAATTTATCAATTTTCTGAATAATATTGTTGCATAGTTATTATTATTATACCTAATCTGAATAATAGTTGCATTTATATTTTGTATATTCATAGATAATACTAATGGGGAATTTTCACTCTCTTTCTAAAAACAATTTTTTTTGAAAATTATACCCTGAGAACAAAAAAAATTCGTATCACTAACTCGCCATAAATTATATTCCCAACGTCAATAATGATAGAATTGCGGAAATATTCCGTTTTTTATCTATATTTTTTTAGTTAAATAAAATCGAACAGCCATTTTCCCGTTTACGCTTTTTGTTTCGACAATTTTATTTCGACCGCATTCAGCGTATATTCGACTTTGCCCGAAACGCAGACAAAGCCGAATTTGTAACCGATTTTTATTACTCTACAACAAAAGTGTATGCGCCGTAGGTATTGCTCTTTGCCGTAATTTTGATGAAATAGTTTGTTCCCGAAGTTGTATTTTGGGTATATAGCGCATTAGAACCTTCACCGCCATTGTCGTTAGCACTCCCGGTGATGTTGTTTCCTTGAAAAACACTTATGTATGTGTCCACAACATTACCTGTGGTCTTAAAGGTTACGGGATTGCCGGTACCCTGATAAATGAACCAATGTTCACCACTTGAACTGATGGTATGGGAAGACGAATAACCCTTATTAACCTCTTCAGCATTATATTTCGAACTGCCATCGCCGGTACCATAACGCAAATTAAATGTATATGTGCCGCTATTACCTGTAATACTGATATAATACGTTGTTCCCGAAACCGTAATAAAATTAACGCCTTCTTCCCTTTGATAAGAAGAACTTGTGTTATCTCCAGTATAAATTCTAATGTTTGTGTTTACTACATTACCGCCAGTTTCAAAAAACACCCTGTTGCCATCGCCTACGAACTTAAACCAGTGCGTGCCGCTTGAACTGATAATATGGGAAGATGAATTTCCAACTGTTACCGTTATTGGATTAGTTCTTAAATTGGATGTAGGAATTGTTACAACAAAAGTGTAACTGCCGCTGGTATTGCTCCTCGCTGTAATTTTGATGAAATAGTTTGTTCCCGAAGTTGTATTTTGAGTATATAGCGCATTAGAACCTTCACCGCCATTGTCGTTAGCACTCCCAGTGATGTTGTTTCCTTGAAAAACACTTATGTATGTGTCCACAGTATTGCCGCGGGTTTCAAAAATCACGGGATTACCATCGCCTACGAACTTAAACCAGTGTGTGCCGCTTGAACTGATGGTATGGGAAGACGAATTGCCCACACTAACCGATATAGCATTTTCTCTCGTACTGCCGGGCGTCTTCCCGCCACCGCCACTACCGCCGCCACTGCCGCCGCCTTGCGTCGTACTACCGCTGTCGTCATCCCCGTCATCCTCGTCATCGTTGCCGTAGAAATCGCATCCCGCGAAAAACAACAAAACCAATAACAGAAACCATTTTGAAACTCTCATAAAACCTCCGATAAAAAATATGCAAAAACGTTATTGTTAATGCCGAAATTATAACTTATGAATTATAAGGAGGTTTGCCGTCGGTAAAACAGAAAAAGGGCTGCTCTGCCTATAATCATAGTTTTTACCAGAAACCGCAGATACACCTTTATAAACACACACAAAGGGGAACAGAACAGCCTAAACAGGCGACGTTCTTTGCGTGTATTTTATAAATGTAAACAAACAGAAGTCAGGAAAAATCCCGACAATCTGCGATTTCTGGTATCGGGAAAATACTATTTGTATTGTGTAATATGAGAATTTTTTTGAAATTTAATTGAAAGTTTTCAGATACTCTTTTATTGTTACTATTTTCAAATTTTTATAAAATCCCAAAACAAGCAAGTCCTCGTCGCCTGTAATTAAATAATCCGCGCCGCCCGTTATCCCGCATTCTATTTTATCGTCATCATTTTTATCTCTGCATATTCCTTTTATTTTTCCTGTGACAAAAACCTTTCTTCCAAGTTTTTCTATCGCTTGAACATATTCTTCTATTATTTCAGTAGCGGTATTAAATTTCGGTCTCGCCATCACAACGGCTATTTCATTAAGTATTTCATTTGAAATACACAAACTGTCCAAACCGTCAATTACTCTGTTTATTATTTTTTGCGGATTTCCGCCCCAATAAAACGCGGAAACAAAAATATTAGTGTCCAAAACCAATTTCATTTAATTAAGAGACCTGTTTTTTCGCATACTTTTTATTTCATTCATAATATCGTTTTCGGAAATTGACAACGTCGAACCGATTTGTTTTCCGATTTTGAATAATCCGTTAAATTCATTTTTACGATTTACATATAACCTTACCGCTTCTCTTATAAGTTCCGAGCGCGTTCTCGCTTCATATTCGGCAATTTGGTCTATTTTATCCAAAAAATCTTTTTTGAAAGATACTTTTACATTAGAAACAGGCATAAACAACTCCCTTTTTAACGTCAATACATCAAAAAATACTATCCGCCTAAACGAAAAACGTAAAAAACAATTTTTCAACAAACAACTTATGTCGTTTTTTGCCGAAACCTTTGCGACGTTTCACGAAAAAACCCGCCGCGCGTAAATTTCGCTTTACCGAACCGCAAGCGGTATAAGTCGCCGCAGTCGCGGAAATTTTGCTTTTTTCATAGACCTTTTTACAAACGCTCTCGCTCCACATTTCGGGATTTTTATCGGGCGAATGTCCGTCAAGATACCAACAATCGATTTTTACGTCAAGTTCGTTCAAAAAATCAAACACGTCTCCGAAATATAAATTAAAATTTATTTTTATTTTCCCGAAAAGCCAAACCGCAAAATTAAATCCGCTTTTAATGTTGCAAAACAATTCGTCGTAATATTCTAAAAATTGGACGTAATTTTCAGGAAATTTTTTGGAATATTCAAAAAGAATTTCATCTATTTTCGTTTTTGGCAACGGATATTTTTCTACGGAATAATATTGAATTTCAACTTTTTCAACGTCGCTTCCTTGCAGACAATATAAAGTAGCAAGCAAATTCAGCCCCGTTCCGAAACCCAATTCTCCTATCGTTAAATTTGCGGATTTTTTAATTTTTTCTACAATTTCGTTGGTAAAAACGAAAACGGACTTCGATTCCTCGAAGCCGTTCTCGTTTGAAAAATAACAGTCGTCGTAAATAGGATTTATCGACAAATTATCCCATTACAACTTCAACTTCGACTTTTCCGCCTTTGGCAAACGAAAGCGGAATAACGTTTCCGCTGACGTCTTGTCCGTTGACTTTTATCGATTTAACGCCTTTTTGAACGCCGCTTGGGTTAGAAAAATTGATGTTAAACGTCGTATTTCTGAAAGTTCTCACCGCCGAAAATTTTTTCCAAGTGGGAGAAACGCAAGGGTCAATCAAAAGTCCGTCGTATTTTCTGCGAACGCCAAAAATCCAGTCGATAAGCACGTTTAAGCGCGTCGGCGCGGTTCCCGTAAGCCAAGTATGCCCCGCTTTTCCGTGGTCGTTAGACGCAGGTCCAGAAACATATTCGGGATATACAAAGCGTTCCGCCGCGTATAAATACGGGTCTTTTTCGCTCGTAACCGCAGGAAGCGTTTTCATATAAACTTCGTGCGCTTCTTTTCCGTAACCGAAAATACAAAGCGACGCGATATACCACGATTCCAAATGTCTAAATTCGCCGCCGTTTTCTTTTTTGCCGGGAGCGTTGCGTTTCCAACCTTGCGCGTCGACAGGCAATTTTCCCTGAACCATAGTCCTGTCGCCTTGACAAATCGCAATTCCGTATTTGTCGTCGAGTTCTTTATCGCAAACTTTTTTGCAAGCGTCAAATCTTGATTTGTCGGCAATTCCGCTGAATCCCGCCCACGCAATCGGCTCAAAAAATACCAAGCCGTCGGTTTTGCTGCAACCCAAATCTACGGGCGCACCCGACATTGCCATATCTTCCTCAACTTCGCTGACTTCAAGCCCCGTGTGTCCAAAAGACATAGTTTTAAGAACCGCTTTGTAATCCTTTGCCGCGACTGCGCGAATATAATTTCCCGCCTTATCTATACATTTTTTCTCTACTTCGTCTTTAACGGTTTTTGCTTTTTTCGTATAATCCGCGACAAGGTCTTTCTCGATTCCCTTCGCGTTAAGAAGGTCTACCATATCGTTAAGCGCCTTGTAAAGTTGCTGAGCCGCCATCGTCGAAACGCTTGTAAAATTGCCCGACAAATCGTCGTTCCAGTCAGCCATAAGCATATACGGCAAACCGTTGTCGCTTTGTCCCCAAACTTTTGAAATGGCAATTTTCAAATGGTCGAGAATCGTTCCCTCTTTTGCGGGCAATTCTTCTTTCGCGTCGCAATACGGAACAACTTCGTCCAAAAGCCCAAAATCGCCGCTTTCCTTAATGTATTCCGCAACCGCGTAAATAAGCCACAACGGGTCGTCGCAAGTTATAAAACTCTTGTTTCCAGCCGCTTTTACGTAGAAATTATGATACACAAATCCGTCCGAAAACATTTGTTGCGCGGTAAATTTAATCAAGTCCTTCGCGGGTTTCGGGTCGTAAGGAAGAAGCGCCAAAATATCCTGCAAAATATCGCGGAAACCGTAACCGTATTCAAATCCCGAATGGAAACGCGACTTCATTCTGTTGAGAAGCGCGACCATAGCGCACTGATATTGAAGCCA
>WRFX01000156.1 GCA_009787445.1 Chitinivibrionia bacterium
GGAGGGCGAATTTTGTTTAATCGTTTCGTAAAATTCCTTGTCGCGCATAAACGAGCCGATATTTGTCAATAAAACGATTCCGCAGTCGCGCGGATTTTCTAATTTTGTGTTTTCTATGGCAACCGCAGCCGCGCTAAATGCAAGTTTGTCGGCAAAGGCGAGTTTTCCAAAAGTCGGATGTTTTTGAAAATAAACTTCTTCTCGCGTTATTTCGTAAAGCGGTTTTGTCCTTTTTACAGTATTTTTTGGCGAAATTATTTCGTTTGCGTCAATATGCGAAAAACTTTTTGTAATTAACATTTTTAATAAGTCCTTTTTTTCTTTTTTTTCGTTAAATACAATAAATTTTTCAATACGATGTAGACGTTTTGTATTTCTTTAAAATTTTAGCAGGCAAATCGCGTATTTTACTTTTTATACTTTTTTTATTTTTAGGAAGATGCTTTTTATACAAATTCCATAAAAGTATATCCCTTAACAAGACATAGTCAAGTAGTATTTCCAAATACTCGTTTTTTTGCGGAACAATATATATTTGGTCGTCGCAAATTTGTAGTGATTTTTTATCTTTAGATTTCTCTTCAATTTTTCTATATATTTCAACAACGCAGGGATAACCGTTTTCTTTTCCTGTGTACATTCTAGCGTCGTCAATAATTATTATGTCGTCGTTATCGCGTGATAAAATAGCGTCTAATTCATCTAATAAAGGACACGGATTTTCTTTTCCCGCCGTCAGCAAACCTCCTCCGATACCGCTGAAATGTCCGTCGAGCCAAAAAACTATATTTGTATTTTCCTTTTTCAGTATTTCAGGCAATATATTTCTGGAATCGCCCAAATACGGCGTTATGTTTCCTTTTGAAATAAGTTCGTCTTTTGTTTTATTGTATAAGTCCTGCGACAACTCTATAGTGTGTATTTTCTTAAAATGTTGCGCAGCCCATTTTGTTGTTCCCCCAAAGTACGTACCTGTTTCAACAAAAACGTTTGCGTTTGCAATAGCGGCTAATTTTAAGCAAGTTTCTTGTGGAAAATATGGATTAACAATACCCAATTTTGTCTCCTTTTTCAAATTTTTAAGGTACAAAAAATATTATTTGCCGCCAAATAAAAGCAATAAATTATTTAATAAACAAATTTTCACAATAAAAAAAATAAAACTTTACGCGGGGCTGTTTTTTCAGTCCCGTTTTTGTTTTGCGGCAATTAGTATTTTAAGTCCTAAATTTTATTTATAGGAGCAAATGAAAACAAGCGATTTTTTTTACGAACTTCCGCAGGAACTTATAGCGAAACGTCCGCTTGAAAAACGCGACGACGCAAAATTGATGCGCATAAATCGAAAAACCGACGAAATTTCGCACAAAAAATTTTATGAAATCGCCGATTTTTTGCGAAAAGACGACGTTTTGGTTTTTAACGACGCAAAAGTTTTGCAATGCCGATTATTCGCGATAAAACAGGACACAAAAGCGAAAATAGAGATTTTTTTTGTGAAAATTTTTGACAATTTTTCGGCGCAAGTTATTGCAAAACCCGCAAAACGCCTTAAAATCGGAAGTAAATTATTTCTTGAAAAGGAAAACGACATTTTATTTGAAGTAAGCGAAAACGCGCAAGACGGCGCAAAAATAGTAAAATTTTCGCAAAATATTTACGAAATTCTTGACGAATACGGCGAAATTCCGCTTCCGCCGTATATGAATCGCCGCGCCGACAAACAGGATAATTTAGATTATCAAACAATTTACGCAAAAAAACTCGTAGCGGTTGCCGCGCCGACCGCGGGGCTTCATTTTACCGACGAATTGCTCGAAAACATTCGCAAAAAAGGCGTAAAAACACTTTTTTTAACGCTCAATGTCGGAATAGGAACTTTTCGTCCCGTAAAAGTCGAAAATCCGCTTGAACACAATATGCACGCCGAAGAATATTTTATTTCCAATAGTGTCGCCGACACTATAAACGAGGCGATTTTTAACAAAAAACGAATTATCGCCGTCGGCACGACGGTTGTGCGAACGCTTGAAAGCGCGTTTGACGGAGAAAAAATAAAAAGCGGCGGTAATTCCACAAAAATTATGATTTTGCCGCCGTATAAATTCAACGTCGTTTCGGCGATGATTACCAATTTTCATTTGCCTGAATCTACGCTTATGATGCTGATTTCAGCGTTTTATGACAGAGAAAAAATTTTGAACGCCTATAAAATTGCCGTTTTGAAAAATTACAGATTTTTCAGTTATGGTGACGCTATGTTTTTGGAGTAAAAAATGAAAAATTTAGTTTATTTTTTTCAAATTATTAGAGTTGGCAACGCTTTAATTGCCTCTGCGGGGATAGCGCTCGGCTGGATATTCTGTAACGACACTTTACCGATAAGCGATTTGATTTTCAGAATTTTTGCAGGATTTTTCGCACTCGGTTACGGAAACATTATTAACGATATTTGCGACGTAAAAACCGACAAAATTTCTCATCCGAATCGTCTTCTCGCTTCGGGAAAAATAACTTTGAAATTTGCAATAATTTTTGCAATTATTTGCTTTATTTTGTCGGCGTTTGCGGGATTTTGCGCTTCTTATAAATTAGGCGCGGCGACTCTTATTGCGCTTTTTGTGTTGACGCTTTATTCCGTTTCGCTTAAAGCGACGCCTTTTGCGGGAAATTTTGTCGTCGCTTTGCTTACGGGATACGCGCTTATTTTCGGCGGATTGGGCGAAAACGTAACTAAAATATTATATCCTGCAATTTTGGCGTTTTTGGCGAATTTTGCAAGGGAAATCGTTAAAGATTTAAGCGATGAAGAAGGCGACAAATCGGCGGGGCTAAAAACTACTTCGTCCGTTTCGTTAAAATATATAAAAGCGGTTATCTATCTGCAATTTATAGTGTTTATCGTTGTCGCGCCTGTTCCGTTTTTTTTGGATTTGCTCGGAAAAACTTATATTTTAATTACGGTTTCTTTCGTAACTCCGCTGCATTTTATGTACATTAAATATTTCAGAGAAAACGACTACAAAAATGCGTCAAAATCGCTAAAAATTCAAATGATAATCGGACTTTTAGCCGTCGCGGCGGATTATTTTTTAAAATTATGACAATTTATTCACGAGCGTTATTATTATATGCACAAAAGGCGAAGCGAAAAATACGGAATCGAATCTGTCTAAAATTCCGCCGTGTCCGGGAATTAAATCCGACGAATCTTTTACGGCGAAATATCGTTTTGTAAGCGAAACAAACAAATCGCCGACTTGCGCGAAAATTCCAATTGCCACGCCGAGCAAAACGCCTAACCAAACGGGTTTTTCGGGATGATTTCCAAAAAATCCGAAAACTATCGTCATTATCGCGACAGAAAACAAAAAACCGCCGACGCAACCTTCTATGGTTTTTTTAGGCGAAATTTCGCTGAAATGGTGTTTTCCAAAAAGCGAACCGACAAAATACGCTCCCGAATCGCACAAAAATATTGCGCACAAAACGGTTACCAAGCCAAAATTTGCCGCAAAATATTTGTTGTCCACAGGAAAATTCCAAATTCCCATAAAAGCGGGTTCAAGATATTTAAGCAGATAACTGCCTGCAAGATATAAAAATACTACGCCTACAAAAAACAAACTTGCGCGCTTCCATTGCTTGCCTTTGCCGAAAATAAACGACTCGAAAGCCGTTAAAATCAGCAAAATATAAAGCGAATGCGAAAGTCCCAGAAGCGGCTCGTAAATTATTTCGCCGCACATAGTTACAAAAATCCATATATATCCGACCCAAAAACAGTTTTTTGGAAATTTTATTTTCAGCATAGAAAAATATTCTTTTGCCGCAAGCGCGATTAGCAAAAAACCAAGAATCGTGGACGGATAAACGGGCTTAATTATTTCGTTAAATTTGTCGCCGAAAATCATCGGAATAATATTGACTTGCGAATTTACGATAAACAGCGCAAGCGGCGTCGCCCAAGCGACGAAAAGAAGCCGTTTGCCTATGTTTTTCAGGCGTTTTTTTTCTTTAACTTCTTTAACTTCTTTAATTTCTTTAATTTCTTCACTCATTATCTTTCACCTTTCCGAAACGTCTGTCGGTTTTTGAAAATTGTTCAAACGCCTTAATCAACTCGTTTTCCGTAAAATCGGGCCAAAGCGTATCGGTAAAATAAAATTCCGAATACGCCGATTGCCATAGCAAAAAATTGCTTATTCTTTTGTCGCCGCCCGTTCTTATTATGAGTTCGGGGTCGCAAATATTCGGCAAATATAGATAACATTTTAGTTTTTCGGCGGTTAAGTCATTTACGTTCGCTTTTTTGTTAAGGCAATCTTCGGCAAACAGTTTTGCGGCGCGAACTATTTCGTTTCTTCCGCCGTAACTTATTGCCAAACAAAGAATTAAGCCCGTATTTTGCGACGTTTTTTCAATGCTTTCGTACAAATCCGTTTTTGGTTTGTTTGGAAGCAATTCCAAATCGCCCATAACGAGAACTTTTACGTTTTTTTTCATTAAATTCGGCAATTCTTTTTTTATCATTTCTACCAAAAGGCGCATTAAAGCGTCGACTTCTCTTGCGGGACGTTTCCAATTTTCGCTTGAAAAAACGTAAAGCGAAAGAACTTCGACGTCCAATTTTATACAACTCTCAATAATATTGTGAGTCGTTTTCGCTCCTTCTTTATGCCCGAAAGGACGCGGTTGTTTTCTCTGTTTTGCCCAGCGTCCGTTTCCGTCCATAATTACGGCGCAATGCTTTGGTATTTCTTTTTTATCCATAATTTTTTTGTTTCTCCGCTAATTTTGCATTAAAAATAATTTTTGCCAAAACTTAAAAGGCATAAGAATTTACTTAAAATATACGAATTAAATTTCGCTAATTTTTTCAAGCAAGGCAAAACAGGAAGTATCCATTTTTGAAAAGGCGAACCATTTTTTACCCAAATCTTTTAAACTTGCTCCCAAATGATAAACTTGTTTGCCGTCGATTATTAAAAATCTGTCGTGGCTGTCGCCGAATATTTTTGCTTCTATCGTCGGATATTGCAGATTAAATTTTTTGACGTCCAATTCTAATTGCGAAGATATTTCTTTCGTCAGCAATGTAATTTTTACGTTTTTGGATTTTTTACTTAACATTGTCAAAACCGATTCGTCAATATAATTGTCTATTAAAATTATCGACTGTTTTGCGGATTTAATAATTTTGTTCGCCAAATCGTAAGCGTCAAATATTTGCCCGTCAAAAAATACGCCTTGTATTGGCGGCAAAGACGTTTTAACAAAAAAATCGATTTTTTTCTCTGTTTCGGACACTCGATTTTCCAAATTTTCAAATCTTTGGTTTATGGCGTAACCTTTTATTATATAATCCTTCAAAATTTTATTCGCCCAAATACGAAATTGCGTGCCGCGCTGTGATTTAACGCGATAGCCCACAGATATAATTACATCCAAATTGTAATAATCGACTTGGTATGTTTTGCCGTCGGCGGCAGTTGTTGCAAAAATTGCAACAACTGAATTATAGTCAAGTTCGCCTTCTTTAAATATATTTTTAATATGACGCGAAATTGTAGATTTATCTCTTTGAAACAGGTCTGCCATTCTGTCAAGCGGCAGCCAAACCGTTTCGTTTTCTACAATTACGTTAAGAATTGTTGTTCCGTCTTGCGATTGATATAATATTATTTCGCCATTTTTCATAAAATTTCCGATTTCTCCGCTAATTTTGCATTAAAAATAATTTTTGCCAAACAAAAAAAGGGAGACGTATTTCACAAAAATACATCTCCCAAAATAAAAAACTTGCCTGCAAAAAACTATTTAACCGTAATTTTTTGTTGCAACACCGACGTTC
>WRFX01000157.1 GCA_009787445.1 Chitinivibrionia bacterium
ATAATCCATCGTCGTCTCGTTCTCGTCCGCAAAATCTTTCTGCTCAAATACGCTCAATATCTTCTCTAATTCCGTCTTCGGAGTTTCAAATGTTTTTATTCGCGGAACTTGAATTATTACAGAATCGTGAGTCAATAATTCAACAAACTTCTCTTTCGTTTCCAATACCTTATTTTCAAGCATATCTACATATTGGCGCGACACTTTTAAGCAGGAAGTATGAACATTTTCCAAATTAAATCCCAAAAAATAAATAGTTACTATCGGAAGCGCGCTTTCTTCTTCCTTTTTCATATAGCCCGCAACCGCCAAATACTGCCGAAATCTCATAATATTATCCGCGCCGCTCGCCTTTTGAACCTCTATAAGTATTTTTTGCTCTTCGCCTTTTTCGTTTTTTATAAGCGCGGCGTAATCTACCCGAAAGCATTTCGGACGTTTGTCGTCTTGCGCCATCGGTTTTATATGCTCGGTCACTCGCGGCTCTACTTTAAGAACTTCCGTTTCTAAAAGCGTGCCTATTAACGCTTTGGCAACGTCCGGGGTCGTTTATAAGTTTCTTGAAAGCCGTATCGTAAGGCGGATTGGCTATTATCATTTTTTCTCCTTTTTTATGAGTAAAAATAATATTTGGCAGGAAGAAAAACGAATTATATTTATAGCGACGGGATTATTTGCGCAAAAATTAAAAAATTTATAATTTTTACACTTGATTTTTGTTTGCGCCAAATATTATTTTATCGCCGTTCGACCAAAATACCGAAAATTTAAGGAGAAAACAACGGTATGAAAAATAAAATTCGCAAATTTAAACATTTTAACACATCTCTGGCGCGTACCGTATCATATTTTACTCGAAAGAACGTTGATTATAATAAAGGCGATTTTAGAGAGATTTTAAGGGCTGAAAAAGTAGGCGTAACAGGCGTAATACCTGTTATATTTTTTATATTTTCAATAAGGAAGGGGTAAAAGAATGGAAAAAGGAAGAGATTGGACGAAAGAAGAAATTGCCAAAGGCGATGAGTTGTTTCAATTTATGAAATCTCGCGTAGATTTGATAACAAACAACAAAGAAGGCAAAGAACAGGCGATAAAAGAAATCGCGGACAGATTTAAGATTACCAAAGAAGACGTGCTGAAACAATTCGTAAAGTAAAAGGACGCGAAGATAAAACGATTAAAACAAAAATTATAAAGTAAAGTCGGATAGCGTAAAGGGTATTGCAATCCTTTACGTACTTTGCTTGCGGCGGCAGTCGAGAAAAGGAATTTGAACTATGAACGACAAAATTTGCAAATTTAGCGATTTTTGTACATCACGGCATAGGAATTAAAACGATTTCGCCGCGCTTATACATTATTCCAAACCTCGTCGTCTTCGTTATCCCAAAAACCAAGCGTACTTTCGCTCGCTTTTGTCAAATCAAGCGTATCGTTATTGTTTTTCTGCCGAATAAATTGCATATAATCCGCAACTTCTAATAACTGCAAATCGTTCATTTCGTTTACAAGATTAAAAATTCTTTCTTTCGGCTCTGAAAGTACCTGCATAAATAAACTCCTTTGTTTCAATATTAGACAAAATATTTATCATAAAAATAATATTCGCAAATAGTTAAAAAACCATTTATTTTATTCTATTTGCGATTCTTTAATTTGTGAGTTTTTGCCGATAAACGCGGAAGCAAGACCGGAAAGCGCGACGATTGCCGGCGGTATTGTCGCTAATGGAACGTTAAAAATAATTCCGACAGCCATAACCGCAAGCGATAAGAAAATAAGTATAAAAGCAAAGATTTGTCCTATTTCAACGGATTTAAGCATTTTGTTTTCAATAATACGCCTATGTTCCGCTTCTTTTTCTGCGAGAGTAAGTATTCGTTGCGCCGCTCCGTTTAAAATTTGTTCGTATTGCGCAAATTCAGTCGCAGGTGGAAGCGGACCTGAATAAGCGATTTCCTGTTGTTGTTTTATTACTAATTTGTCTTTAACGTTCATTCTTAAATTTACCTATCGCCCTGCGAATATCGCCGCCTGTTTTCTTCCAATCGTTGCGCAATGAAATTCTGTCGCGAACAAAACCCGCGCCGCTATGTCCGAAATCCGACAAAAGTTTTTGCCCCGATATGTCAAATACGGAAACAAAACCGTTAGAAAATTTACTTATAAAAAAATTCATTATAAATTCTCTCCTTTTTTGCCTGTTTTGGCAAATTTTATACTGTTTTCGGGAATAAAATAATATTTGCGCAAACAGTTTTTAAGAAAAATTATATTTTCTCAAATTTAAAACTTCTTTCAAACGCATAAAATTCATTTTCTTTGCTCTGCCAAATAGTATTTTTGTCGCAAACAAATTGAATTTCGGAGGAAAAATGAAAAGAGTTTTTATTGACGGACAAGCGGGAACGACAGGACTTAAACTCCTTGAAATATTGAAGATACATCCAAAAATAGAATTAGTTGAAATTGCGCGAGAACATAGAAAAGATATAGATAAAAAGAAAGAACTTTATTCAAAAGTCGATTTGACAATTCTGTGTTTGCCCGACGAAGCGGCTAAAATTGCGGTAAAAGAAATACCGCAAAACGTAAAAATTCTCGATACGAGTACCGCGCACAGAACAGAAAACGGCTGGATTTACGGATTTCCCGAAATAAAAATAGACAATATAGCGCAGAGGCAAAAAATAAAAGAATCTGCGCGAGTCGCAAATCCCGGCTGCCACGCGACGGGAGCGATTTCTATAATTCATCCGCTTATTTGCGAAAAAATTGCGGCAAACGATTATCCGTTTTTCATCACATCGATAACGGGATACAGCGGCGGCGGACGAAAAATGATAGAAAGTCATCAAAATCGCGACAAAAAAGATATTTCTTGGGCTGTGCGTCCGTATGCGCTTGGACTAAATCACAAACATATTCCCGAAATTATGAATATAACGGGACTCAAATACGCGCCGATTTTTTATCCGATAATCGCAGACGTCGAGCAGGGAATGTTGGTTAGCGTCGGAATAGAAAATCGACTTTTGCAAATAAAGTTAAGCGCGCAAGGCATTTACGACGTGTTAAAAAAATATTACGACGGAGAAAAGTTCGTTAAAGTGCTGCCGTTTAACGACAGTTCCATACTCGCCGACGGAGTTTTGCCAAACGCTTATTTAACCGCGACTAACTGCAATAATACCAATAAGTTAGAAATAATGGTTTTCGGAAACGAAACGCAAACTTTAATTATCGCCCGTTTGGACAATCTTGGAAAAGGCGCAAGCGGCGCGGCTGTGCAAAACTTAAATTTAATGTTAGGATTTGACGAAAATGACGGCGGAATTTAAAACGGCGGGGCATTCGCGAATAAAAGAGCAACTTGTAAGAGCGCTCGAAAGCGGGCAACTCGGACACGCGTATCTTTTTTCGGGCGAAGGCGGCATAGGAAAATTTTCTATGGCTTTGGAATTTGCGATGGCTTATTTGTGCAAATCCGAAAATAAACCGTGCCTGAAATGCGAAAGTTGCGTTTCCATAAAAAAATATACCAATCCGCATTTTCAATATGTTTTTCCGCTGAAACTCGAAGCGAATTTGCGAAAAGAAGACGATTTTACGCAAGACGGATGGGAATACATAAACGAAAAAACCCGCGAAAGAATAGACGAACCGTATTCCTTGCTAACCGATTATTCCGCGCCGATTTACGTCGGGAGAATACGCAATATGAACGACAATATATTAAACGGTCGCGGACAAAAAACCGCGACGATTATAGACGGGATCGATACTTTAAGCGCGATTTCGCTGAACACTATGCTTAAAACTTTAGAAGAACCGCCGAAAGACGCGCTTATTATACTTTTGGCAAGATATTCGGTTTTGCCGACGGTTCGTTCTCGCTGTATCTTATATAAATTTGGGGCGGTTAGCAACGATGAAGTAAAAAATTGGTTGAAACTTAAAGCGCCGCAAAAAAGCGACGAAGAAATTTCGTATTTGGCGCAAATTTCGCAAAATAATTTGGGAAACGCGCTGCAAAATTTATCGCAAAACGCCGATTTGCCGCAAAAATTTACGTCGGATTTTGCCGAAATCGTTTTCGCCGAAAAATCGGATTTTAAGCGAATGATAAATTTGGAAAAATTTACGAATAATTTGGGAAGAAATTTTGACTTGGCGCAGCAAATTTTAGTATTTTTTCTTGCGCAAATTAGAGCCGCTTTTTTGTACGCGACGGATTTTTCGCAAATAAAACCCGAAATTTACCTTCCGAATTTCAAAAATTTTGAACAGGCGACCCTTTGCTGCGAAGCGATTGATAACTCAATTTTGTCGATAAAAAGAAGCAGTCCGCTTTCTATGACGTTTGCGGATTTAACAATAAAACTAACGGAGATTTTTAATGAGCGAAAGTAAATTATACTCTTATGAAGTGTCTTTTAAGGGAAACAGGCGCGATGTTTATTGCTCGCAGCACAAAATAAAGCGCGGCGATTACGTCGTCGTGAACGTAGAAAGAGGATTTGACGCGGGAAAGGTCTCGTTTCCAAAAATAATTTCGGCAATCGACGCGAAAATTTTGCCGAAAATTTATCGTTTGGCGACTCGCGAGGACTTGGAGAGAATTAGCAGAAATCACGAAAAAGAAAAAAATGCGTTTCGTATATGCAAAGAAAGAATTATCGAATATAAACTCGATATGAAACTTGTGGGCGTCGAAATGCAGTTTGACGGCGGGAAATTGACGTTTTATTTCACTTCGCCGCAGCGCGTGGATTTTAGAGAATTGGTAAAAACGCTCGCGGGAATTTATAACACGCGAATAGATTTGCGGCAAATCGGCGTAAGAGACGAAACGCGAATAATTTCGGGAATCGGCGCTTGCGGACGAACGCAATGTTGTTCTGCCTGTATGTCGGGATTCAAAGAGATAAGCCCGCAATACGCAAAAGACCAGCAATTATCTATGAACGCCGTAAAAAATTGCGGAAACTGCGGCAGATATTTATGTTGTTTAGCGTTTGAAGAGGATTCTTATATAGAAGCGTACAAACGCATTCCCCGCGCCGGAAGTTATTTTACTAGCGCCGAACAAAAAAGAGGCGAAGTAGTTTTCGTCGATATTTTTAAGGAACGGATTCAGGTAAAATTTATCGTAAAAAATAAGGACGAAAAGCCGACTACGCAATACGAATGGTTCGATATGGAACAAATTAAATCGGGAAAAGTTGAAGAAATTAGGCATTTTCAACAGAAAGGAAAAGAAAATGGAGTTATATAAAAAGAAAAATAAACCGCTTTTGGTGACGATGGCTCTCCCCTACGCAAACGGCAGCATTCATTTAGGACATTTGGTAGAAGCGGTTATAGCCGACGTTTTTGTCAGAGCGCAAAAGATGACGGGTCGCGACACTATATATATTTGCGCCGACGACACGCACGGAACGCCTATTCAAATAAGCGCGATGAAACAAAATATAACGCCCGAGCAACTTATATCAAAAGCGTTTGACGAGCATACGCGGGATTACGCGATATACGGAATAGGATTCGATAAATATTACACCACAAATTCCGAAGAAAATCGTATTTGGATGGAAAAAATATACGGCGAATTGCAAAAAAACTCGATGATAAATAAAAAAACGCTCCAACAATTTTACTGCGAACACGATAAACGTTTTTTGCCCGACAGGTTCGTTAAAGGCGATTGCCCAAAATGCGGCGCGCAAAATCAATACGGAGATAATTGCGAAGT